>JBEIOK010000055.1:0-15743 GCA_040377605.1 Nevskiaceae bacterium
ACTTTTGGCCCCGCGACCGAGGTGGGGTTCTACTACGACTTCGCGCACGCCGAGCCTTTCGGCGAGTCCGATCTGGAGGCGATCGAGAACCGGATGCGCGAGATCGTGAAGCGCGATCTGCCGATCACCCGCGAAGTCTGGGCCCATGACGAGGCGGTCCAGCACTTCGAGGCGGCCGGCGAGACCTTCAAGGCTGAGTGGATTCGCGAGGGCATCGGTGCCGACGAGGAACTGACGATCTACAGGCAGGGGGACAACTGGCTGGACATGTGTCTCGGCCCCCACCTGCCGTCCACCGGCAAGCTCGGTACGGCGTTCAAGCTGATCCGTGTCGGTGGCGTCTACTGGCGCGGCGACGCGAACAATGCGCAGCTGCAGCGCATCTACGGTGTCGCGTTTGCGACCGATGATGAACTCAAGGCCTATCAGAAGCAGGTGGAGGAAGCCGAGAAGCGCGATCACCGCAAGCTGGCCAAGCAACTCGACCTGTTCCATCAGCAGGAAGAAGCGCCGGGCATGGTGTTCTGGCATCCCAAGGGCTGGGCGATCTGGCAGGCGGTCGAGCAGTACGTGCGCGGCATCTATCGCAAGAGCGGTTACCAGGAAGTGCGTGGTCCGCAGATCATGGATGTGAGCCTCTGGAAGAAGTCCGGTCACTGGGACAACTATCAGGAGAACATGTTCTTCACCGAGTCCGAGAAGCGCACCTACGCGATCAAGCCGATGAACTGCCCGGGTCACGTACAGATCTACAACTCGGGCCTCCACAGCTATCGCGACCTGCCGATCCGCTACGCGGAGTTCGGCGGCTGTCATCGCAACGAGCCGTCGGGCGCGCTGCACGGCATCATGCGGGTGCGCGCCTTCACGCAGGACGATGGCCACATCTTCTGCACGGAGGAGCAGGTCGAGGGGGAGGTGACCGCCTTCCATCAGCAGGCGATGCAGGTCTATGCGGATTTCGGATTCACCGATCTCGCGGTGAAGCTTGCACTGCGACCGGACAAGCGTCTGGGCACAGACGAGGCCTGGGATCGTGCCGAAAGCGCGCTGCGCGCCGCACTGCGGGCAGCTGGCGTCGAGTGGGAGGAACTGCCGGGTGAGGGCGCGTTCTACGGCCCGAAGATCGAGTATCACCTGAAGGACTCGATTGGTCGTTCCTGGCAGGTCGGTACCGTTCAGTACGATCCGATGATGCCCGAGCGGCTCGACGCCGAGTACGTGGACGAGAACTCGCAGCGTCGGCGCCCGATCATGCTGCACCGTGCCATCGTGGGTTCGATGGAGCGCTTCATCGGCATCCTCATCGAGCATCACGCCGGCGCTTTCCCGTTGTGGCTGTCGCCGGTACAGGCTGTGGTGGCACCGATCGTGTCCGATGCCGATGGGTATGCCACCGAAGTTTGCGAGGCGCTGAAGACTGCGGGTCTGCGGGCGCAGACCGATCTGCGCAACGAGAAGATCAACTACAAGATCCGCGAGCACGCCACGCAGAAGATTCCGGTGATTGTCGTCGTGGGCCGCAAGGAGGCGGAGGAGAAGACCGTCACCCTGCGTTTCCGCGGCGAGGAGCGTCAGGAGACGCTGCCGCTGGGAGAAGCGGTACAGCGTCTCTGCGCCGCTCGCTGATCGAGGCCTGGGCAGAACAACAGCCCGCGCCGATGCGCGGGCTTTTTCATGGCGGTCGTACGCAGATGCCGCGCTATCATCGTGGCGTCAATTCAATCGGCGAAGTGGGTGATCCGGAATGCGCATGCGGCGATGGGTAGTGGGCCTGATGGCCGGTGTCCTGAGTCTGGCCAGCGTGACCGCGTTGGCGGCGCCGCTGCTGGAATTGACCGGTCAGTGGCAGCAGGGTGGCATTCTTCGAGGCCGCGTCCCGGCCGGGACGCAGCTCTGGTTCAACGGCCGTGCGCTCAGCCTGTCCCAGGAAGGTGATTTCGTCTTCGGCCTCGACCGCGATGCGCCACCGGAAGCCGAATTGCGGATTCAATGGCCGGGCGAACCCCTCGCCGAGACCCATCGGTATTCGGTGCAGCGCCGCGAGTATCAGATCCAGCGTCTGGAGGGGCTGCCACCCAAGATGGTGACCCCGCCGACGGCCGTCCTGGAGCGCATCCGCGGCGAGCAGGCGCATGCGGCTGCAGCACGCAAGCCCGATCGTCCGCTGCGAGGGTTTGCGCAGGCATTCGTCTGGCCGTGTCTCGGCCGCATTTCTGGCGTGTTCGGCTCACAGCGCATTCTCAACGGCGAGCCGAAGCAACCGCACTATGGGGTGGACGTTGCGGTGCCGACCGGCACCCCGATTCGTGCCCCGGCCGCCGGAATCATCAGCTTGGCCCATGCCGACATGTATTACACCGGGGGCACGCTGATGATCGATCACGGTCATGGCCTGAGCTCTGCGTTCCTGCATCTGTCCAAGCTGATGGTGGCGGTCGGGCAGAGCGTGGAGCAGGGGCAGGTCATCGCCCTGTCCGGCGCCACGGGCCGCGCCACGGGGCCTCATCTGGACTGGCGCGTGAACTGGTTCGAGGCCCGTGTGGACGCGGCGTTCCTAGTGCCGGACATGGCCACGGTCTGGAAGCCAGACGCGCGGTAAGCCCCCGTGTGCCTCGCGTCCGCTGCCTGGTGGGCAGCCCACCCTCGAAGCCCCATCTACAAACAATAATAATTCTCATGTAGAATCGCATCTGTCTCTCAGGCACGCCGGCCCGACGCAGGACAGGCCACCCACGAGCATCGCCGACGGGCGTTTTTTCGCCGCCCGGCTCTCCCTCACCGGGAGGGTTCACGACAATTCTTTTGGGAGTGTTTGAGATGAATGTTCGATTGACGCCAGTGGCTGCCGCGATCCTTGTGGCTTACGCCTGGCCTGCCCAGTCTCGGGAGGCTGCAGTGCCTGCTGAATCGGTCCCGGCTGCTGCCGAGGCCCAGCAACTGCCCGCCGTGAAAGTGCAGGACCGTGCTCCCAGTCCGTACAAGGCCGACGCGGTGGCCTCGCCGAAGTTCACGGAGCCGCTGTTGAATACGCCGCAGACCATTTCGGTGGTGAAGAAGGAAGTGATGGCCGAACAGGGTGCGGTCAGCCTGTCGGACGTCCTGCGCAATACGCCGGGTATCACGTTCCAGGCGGGCGAGAACGGCAACTCGACCAGCGGTGACACCATTTTCATGCGTGGCTTCGACACGCAGGGCAACATCTTCCTCGATGGCATCCGCGATCTGGGCCCAGCGGTGCGAGATGTGTTCAACATCGAGCAGATCGAGATCTTCAAGGGCCCCACGGGTGCTGACAATGGCCGGGGTGCTGCCTCCGGCTATATCAATCTGGTCAGCAAGACGCCCTTTGCCGACAACGCGACGAGTGCGAGCCTGAGCTATGGCGACGAGGAACGTCGCCGGATCAGCGCCGACCTGAATCAGAAGCTGGGGGAGCGCGCCGCGGTTCGCCTCAATCTCGTCGGTCAGGACGGTGGCGTTGCGGGTCGCGACTTCATCGAGCGTCGCCAGTGGGGCGTCGCGCCGTCCATCGCGGTGGGGCTCGGCAGCGCGACGCGGTTCATGCTCTTTTCCCAGCACGTTCGACAGGACAATACGCCGGATGGCGGCATCTCGGCGATCGGTATCTCGGGGTATCGGAACCCGATTCTGGCGGGCGGCAATTCGACATCTACGGTGGTCGACGCGCGTCCGGTGGACCGTGAGAATTTCTATGGGCTCGATGCGGATTTCGAGGACATCAACAGCGACATGGTGACGGCGCGGATCGAGCACGATCTGAGCCCCTCGGTGACCCTCCGCAACACCGCGCGCTACGGCAAGATCGACCAGGCACGGGTGCTGACGGCACCGCTGCAGGCACCGGTCGTGTCGGATGGCACGGGGACAGCGGCGAATATCGTGTTGCGGGCCGATCCCGACGACTGGACGCAGGGCCGCTCGCGGCAAGCCAGTTACCGGGACAACGACATCCTGACGAACCAGACCAATGTCACGGCCAATGTCAGGACAGGATTCATCGAACATGCCCTCAGTGGCGGCCTCGAGCTCATTCACGAGTCGCAGTTCACGCCGGCCTATGCGGTTCAAACCACGACGCCGGCCCAGGTGCAGACACCGGCCCAGCTCTACCGCCCCAACCGCAGTGATGCGGCCGTGAGCCTGATCGCGACCGGGGCTTCGGCCGATGGTGAAACCACGACGGCAGCGGTCTACCTGTTCGACACGCTGAAGTTTGGCGAGCGCTGGCAGGTAAATGGTGGTCTGCGCTGGGAGCGTTACGAGACCGACACCACCAACGTCGCGGTCGGTGCGGTGCAGGGAACGCCCGGTATCGCAACGCTGGAGCACGATGCCGACAACCTGCTGAGCTGGAAGGTCGGCGCGCTGTTCAAGCCGCTGCCGACCGGCAGCATCTATATGGCCTACTCGACCTCGTACCGTCCGCCGGGCGGTGACAACTTCACCTTGAGCGCGACGGCCACGAACATCAACAGTGCAGCGCTGGATCCGCAGAAAGCCCGGAATCTCGAGCTGGGTACGAAGTGGGATTTCCTCGACGGCAAACTGGCGGCCACCGCGGCGGTGTTCCAGAGCGAGAACGAGAATGATCTGGCGCGCGCCGATCCCAATGATGCGCAGTCGGTGATCCAGTACGGCAAGCGTGCCGTCGAGGGTGTGGAGTTGGGACTCGCTGGGCAGCTGACTGAAGTCTGGCAACTCAGCTTTGGGTATACGTTCCAGGACACCGAGGTCAAGGAAGGCACCTTTTCCGCAACGGGGCCCTCGACACAGACCGGTGCGGCGATCAACTTCTCGCCGAGGCATAGCGCGACCCTGTGGACGACCTACAAGCTGCCCTTCCCGCTGACGGTGGGTGGTGGTGTGCGCTACGTCGACACCCAGGCGCGCACGGTCAACGCCGATCTGTCCAGCGTGACCACGGGCATCGTCGAAGTCGACCGCTACACCGTTATCGACGCAATGGCCAACTATGCTCTGACGTCCGCCGTCGGAATCCAGCTGAATGCCTACAACCTTGCGGATGAGGAGTACGTGGCGAGCGTCAACAACTCCGGGCAGCGCTACTTCCCGGGCACGCCGCGCTCGTACCTGCTGACCCTCAATCTGAAGTTCTGAGCAAGCGGGCTCCGTGAACGTCGATTCGCTCCGTCTCCGCTACGCTGGCCGCCGCGCCCTGGGTCGCGGCGGCAAGGTGCTGGCCTGGGGGCTGATCGCCGGCGTTCACGCGGCAGCGCTGGGGGGGGCGATGTGGCGGCACGCTCAGTCCGCGCCAGCGCGCACCCCGCCGCCGATGATGGTGAGTTTCATCGTCGAGCAGGCACCGCCACCACAGGTCCAGCCGCCGCCGCCGAAGCCGCGGCTGGAGCGGGCCGAGCCTAAGCCCCAGATGGTGGCGACTACGGAGCCCACGCCGTCACCCATGACGGCGCCACCCCTGCAGGATGTGCCGGTGGACGTGGTGGAAACGCCGCCGCAACCGGCCCCACCGGCGCCGGTGATCCCGCCGAATTTCGTGGCCGCCTATCTGAACAATCCGGCGCCGTCGTATCCGTATCTGTCCAAACAGCGGCATGAGAGCGGCACCGTGATGCTGAAGGTGCTGGTCAGTGCCGCCGGGCGTGCCGAGCGGGTGCTGGTGGAACGCAGCAGCGGATTTCCGCGCCTCGACGAGGCCGCTGCCGAGGTGGTGCAGAGGCGCTGGCGCTTCGTGCCAGCCAAGCAGGGGGAAGAGGCCATTGCCGCCTGGGTCCTGATCCCGATGATTTTCGAACTGAAGAAGTGATCAACAATGGATGCAACAAACGCTATCGGGTTTTCCCATTTCCTCGCACAGGCTGACGGTGTTGCCAAGTCGATTCTGGTGCTGATGCTGCTGGCCTCGGTGACCAGTTGGTATCTGATCATCACCAAGGCCGTAGCCCATGCGCGTTCGCGCAGGCGCAGTGCAAAGTTCCTGGATTTCTTCTGGAATGCGCCGTCGCTGGACGTCGTCGCCGCGCAGCTGGAGCACCAGCATCCGGACGAGCCGTTCTCGCACCTGGCGTATCACGGCATTGCCGCCAGCCGGCACCATGAGCGTCACGGCATCAACCGTCTCAACGAGGCCGGCAGCTCCAGCGACTTCGTCACACGCACCCTGCGCAAGACGATCGACGAGGAGACCTCCAACATGGAGGCCGGCCTGACGATTCTGGCCTCTGTCGGCGCCACCGCTCCGTTCGTGGGATTGCTGGGCACAGTCTGGGGCATCTACCACGCGCTGGTGGCGATCGGCCTGTCCGGGGCTGGCACGCTGGACAAGGTTGCCGGTCCTGTCGGCGAAGCCCTGATCATGACCGCGATTGGCCTGGCGGTCGCCATCCCGGCGGTGCTGGGTTACAACTTCATTGTGCGTAGCAACCGCGTCACGCTGTCGCAGCTCGATGCTTTCGCACACGATCTGTTTGCCTTTCTGGCCACCGGGGCCAAGATCGACACGCAGTCACAGGCCATCGTGACGCCGTTGAAGCCGACCGCGCATCGGAGCTGAGGATCATGGCCTTCGGAAGCTTCGGAGCGGGCCGCAACACGGCGCCGATGGCGGAGATCAATGTGATCCCGCTGGTCGACATCATGCTGGTGCTGCTGGTCATCTTCATCATCACGGCACCGCTGCTGACGCATGCGGTCAAGATCGATTTGCCTCAGGCTTCGAGTGCTCCCAACGAGCTCAGGGCTGACAACATTCAAATTGCAATCGACGGCGCCGCGCAGCTGTTCTGGAATGGCGAACGCATTGAGCGCGAGCAGCTAGTCGGGCGTCTGCGCGAAGCGGGTATCCGTCAGCCCTCGCCTGAACTGCACCTGCGGGTCGACCGCAACGCGCGCTACGAGACGGTCGCAGACGTCATGAGCGAAGCCGGCAAGGCGGGCGTCACCAAGATTGGATTCGTGACCGATCCCAGCGGCTCGTTGATCGCGCCAGTGATGAAGCGCTGATGTCGGTTGCAGCCAACAGGACGGTTGACGTGCGGCATCGGGCCTACTGGCTGAAGACGCTGCACCAGTGGCACTGGATCAGCGCCGCGTTGTGTTTGATCGGCATGCTGCTGTTCTCGGCGACGGGCATCACCTTGAATCACGCGGCGCAGATCGGGTCGACGCCCGAGGTGACGACGCTTAAGGGCGTGCTGCCCGAGACCGTGCTGACGGCGTTGCGTGTGCAGGCAGGTGCAGCAGAGCCGGCGCCGCTGCCGCCGCCGTTGCGCGACTGGCTGGCGACGCAATGGTCGGTGCACGTTGGCGATCGCGTGGCGGAAGGATCCGACGACGAGGTGTATCTGAGCCTGCCGCGTCCCGGAGGCGATGCGTGGCTGAGCATCCAGCTTGCCGACGGGGCAATCGAATACGAGCGCACGGACCGTGGGTGGATCTCGTACCTCAACGACCTCCACAAGGGCCGCAACACCGGTGTGATGTGGAGCTGGTTCATCGACCTGTTTGCGATGGCCTGCCTGGTGTTCTCGATCACCGGCCTGTTGCTGTTGAAGCTGCATGCTGCACAGCGCGGCATGACCTGGCCGCTGGTGGGGCTGGGTTTGCTGCTGCCGCTGCTGCTTGCGCTGCTGTTCATTCACTAACGATTCTCCTTCCCGGAGTTGCGACATGCGTCTGTCTCTGCCTCTGCCTCTCGTCCTCTGTGCCGCGCTATGGACGCTGCCGGCGGCCGCCGCCGATCTCGATATCTCGGTGCAGATTCCGCGGCTCGATGTGGCCGAGTACCACCGCCCTTACCTCGCGATCTGGGTGGAGCGCGAGGATCGCAGCGTCGCTGCAAATCTCGCGGTGTGGTACCAGCAAAAGCGCGGTGGTGCGCCGGCCGGCAGCGATGCCAGCCCGCCGTCGGTGGCCGCAGCGGAGGGCGGAACCAAGTGGTTGCCGGATCTGCGCCAATGGTGGCGTCGTAGCGGCCGTGAGCAGACGATGCCGATCGACGGGGTCAGTGGCGCGACGCGCGCGGTCGGTGAGCATCGCCTCGTCTTCTCCGAGGGGCGGGGGCCGCTGCCGCCGCTGGCCGCCGGCCAGTACAGGCTGCTGGTCGAGGCGGCACGCGAGGAGGGCGGGCGTGAATTGCTGGAGATTCCCTTCGAATGGCCTTCGTCGAAGCAGGTGCTGAGCGCCAAGGGAAAGACCGAGCTGGGTGTCGTCGGTCTGGTCATCAAACCCTGATTCCAACGTCCAGGAGAACCGACATGAACGTTTCCGCGATTCGCTGCGCGCTGCTGGTCGCCGCGTTGCTGCCTGCCACGGCGCTCGCCCACAAGGGCTGGCTGCAGACCTCGAAGACCGTTCTCAACGTCAATCAATGGGTGACGGTGGATGCGGCCTCGTCCACCGATCCTTTCGTACGAGATCACAATGCGATGCGACTCGACAACCTCGCCATCACGGCGCCGGATGGCCGCGCTGTCACGCCGGAGAACGTCGCCAGCGGCAAGCTGCGCAGCAGCTTTGACCTGCAGGTGACGCAGGCCGGCACCTACCGCATCGCCGTCGTCAATGCCGGCATCGCCGCGAGCTGGGACGACAAGGGTCAGATCAAGCGCTGGCCCCCGCGCGGCACGCCGTTTTCGGAGGAAGGCTTTGCCCGGGAAGTTCCGAAGGCGGCCAAGGACCTGAAGGTCACACAGTCGCTGTCGCGTCTGGAGACCTTCGTCACTGCTGGCAAGCCGAACGATACGGCGCTGCAGCCGACTGGCCGCGGTCTGGAACTGGTGCCGGTGACGGCTTTCAATGATCTCTACGCGGGCGAGACGGCGACCTTTCGATTGCTCCTCGATGGGCGGCCGGCGGCAGGCGTGAAGATGGAACTGATTGCCGACGGTGTGCGGTATCGCAACGCCATTGAGGCGGTCGAGCTTGAGACCGATGCCGATGGCCGCGTCACGATCAACTGGCCCGAGGCCGGCTGGTACTGGCTGTCGGCTTCGGTGCAGGACGATCAAGGTGAGGAGCCGGCGACCCAGCGGCGCGCCAGCTACACCGGGACCTTCGAGGTTCTGTCCCCCTGATCATGTCGCCGTCGCGCGCGAGCGCCTTCGGCCACGCCATTGCGGGGGTGGCGCTCGTCGCGGCGGCGCTGCTGTCGCTGCAGTGGCAGGCCGGTCCGCCTGAGTGGCGGTGGCCGGGCGGTGATCGTCTCGGCTGGGCGGCGCTGGCGCTGCTGCTGTACGCCACCGCCTGCGCGCTGCTGGGCCGGCGTCGTCGCGTGGTTGGCGGCCCCGGTATCGCCGTTGATGGTCGGGCGCTGCTGATTGCCTATGCCAGCCAGACCGGATTCGCCGAGCAACTGGCGCGGCGCACGGCCGATTCGCTGAGCGCCGTCGGATGCGCGAGCCGCGTCGTGGCGCTGGGCGACGTGCAGGCCTCGGATCTTGCAGCGGCGCGTCAGGCCCTGTTCGTCGTCAGCACGACCGGCGAGGGCGATGCGCCGGACCGCGCGTTCACGTTTGTGCACCGGGTCATGGGGGGCACGGCAGCGTTGCACGACCTGCAGTTCGGCCTGCTTGCGCTGGGTGACCGCAGCTATCAGCAGTTCTGCGGCTTTGGATTGAGGCTGGAGGCGTGGCTGCGTCGTCAAGGCGCGACGCCGTGGTTCGACCGGGTCGAGGTCGACGATGGCGATCCAGGCGCGCTGCGGCGCTGGCAGCACTGTCTGGGTCAGATCGCTGGCTCGGGCGAGAGGCCGGATTGGACCCCGCCGGCCTACGAAAGCTGGACGCTCGCCGCGCGCGAGCATCTGAATCCCGGCAGTCCTGGCGGGGCCGTATACCGGATCCTGCTGGTGCCACCCCCCGGACTGGCCCCGTACTGGCAGGCCGGCGACATCGCCGAGATCAGCCCGCGGCCGGCGCCGGATGCCCCGTCCCTACATGTCACCCCCTTGCCGCACCGTGACTACTCGATTGCCTCGCTCCCCGCCGACGGCGGGCTGGAACTGTTGGTGCGGCAGCTGTGGAGCCCTGAGGGGCGGCTTGGGCTTGGCTCGGGCTGGCTGACGCGACATGCCGTGATTGGTGGTGCGGTCGAGGTCCGGCTGCGCGAGAACCGCGCGTTCCATCCGCCACCCTCCGCGCGGCCCCTCGTGCTGATCGGCAACGGCACCGGTCTGGCGGGCCTGCGGGCCCATCTGAAAGCGCGCGCCGCAGGACCCGGTTGCGACAATTGGCTGCTGTTTGGCGAGCGCACGCGGCGATTCGACTTTCTCTGCCGGGCGGAGCTCGAAACCTGGTTGAAGGAGGGGCGGCTGTCGCGGCTGGATCTGGCGTTCTCGCGCGACGGCGACGGGCCGCGCTACGTGCAGGATGCCCTTCGTGCCGCCGCTACCCCGTTGCGCGAGTGGATCGGGCGGGGAGCGGCGGTTTACGTCTGCGGCTCGCTCAGAGGCATGGCACCGGCAGTGGACGTTGCGTTGCGCGAGATTCTGGGCACCGATGCGGTCGACGAACTGCTCGCCGAAGGACGCTACCGGCGCGATGTGTACTGACGGCGCGGGCTGGAGAAGCCGGCCCTGGTGCGTCGACTCACCCCGGTGGCCATTTCAGGGGGCGGCCGGCGATGACATGCAGGTGCAGGTGAAACACGGACTGGCCCGCAGCCGCCCCGTTGTTGACCACCAGACGGAAGGCCTCGCCGTAGCCGGCGTCGGCCGCGACCCTGTGGGCGATCAGCATCAGATGGCCAAGCAGCGCCTGGTCTTCAGGCAGCGCGTCGCACAGCCGTGCGATGGGCTTGCGTGGCACCACTAGCAGGTGCGCGGGTGCGGTGGGGTTGACGTCCTTGAACGCCACGCAGTGCTCATCCTCATGCACGATGGTGGCGGGGATTTCGCGATCGCAGATTTTCTGGAACAGCGTCTTCGACATGAGGCCTCCAAATAGGGCCGGCGGTGGACTGACTTGCTAGGATACGCCGGTCATGAACCTCGCCCCTGCATGAGCGCCCCTACCGACCCCGGCCGCAAGGCCTGGCCGATCTATCGTCGCCTGCTCGGCTACTCGCTGCCGCACTGGCGGGTGATGGTGCTGGCCTTCCTGGCCACGACCGCTTTCGCCGCCGTGGACGCCAGCTTCGCGGCGCTGGTCAAGCCGCTGCTGGACAAAGCCTTTGTCGAGCAGAATCAGGACTACATCCGCGGCTTGCCGTTGGCGATCATCGGACTGTTCCTGCTGCGCGGCATCACGTCGTTTGCATCGATCTACGGCATGGCTTGGGTGGCGCGGCGTGTGGTGCATGACATGCGCAAGGTGCTGTTCGACAAGCTCCTGGGGCTGCCGGTGCGCTACTACGACCGGGTCAACTCCAGTCAGTTGATCGCGCGCATGAACTACCACGTCGAGCAAGTGGCCGATGCAACGACCACGGTGCTGACCACGACCCTCAAGGACGGCCTGACGGTCATCTTCTACATCGGCTTCATGTTCTGGCTGAACTGGAAGCTGACCTCGTTTGCCTTTGTCGTGCTGCCCCTGATCGCGTTGATCATCGCGTATGTCAGTCGTCGATTCCGCCGCATCAGCACGCGGATTCAGACCAGCGTCAGTGATGTGACCCAGGCCGTCGACGAGGCGGTTCACGGGCAGCGCGTGGTCAAGGTCTACAACGGCCAGGATGTCGAGCGCGAGCGCTTTGCCGGTGTCAACGAGAACAATCGCTGGCTGTCGATGAAAATCGTCGCCACCCGCGCGGGCAGTGGCGCGGTGATCCAGTTCATCGCTGCCTGGGCGGTGGCCGCCATCGTCTACTTTGCGACCCAGCCCGGCATGATCGACCAAATGACGCCCGGCACCTTTGCGGCGTTCATGCTGGCGATGATGTCGCTGATGCAGCCGCTCAAGAGCATGGGGGGCGTCAATGAGCGCATGCAGCGCGGTATCGCTGCCGGCGACGAGCTGTTCCGCATGCTCGACGAGCAGGTCGAGCCGGAAGATGGATCGCGGCTGCTGACGCGTGCGAGTGGCGAAATCGAGTTCCGGGACGTCGGATTCCGGTATCCCCAGGCCAGCAGTGAGGCCCTGCGTGAAATCAACCTGAGGGTGCGTCCGGGCCAGACCGTCGCGTTCGTCGGCAAGTCGGGCAGCGGCAAGTCGACATTGCTCTCGCTGTTGCCGCGGTTCTACGACGTTGACCAAGGGGCCATCCTGCTCGATGGCCACGATGTGCGCGAGTATCGGCTCAGCGATCTGCGCCGCCAGGTGGCCCTCGTGGATCAGCAGGTACGCCTGTTCAACGCCACGGTCGCCGAGAACATCGCCTACGGTCTGGTGCCGCAGCCCGACGAGGCGGCGATCATCGCGGCGGCCAAGCGGGCGCACGCCTGGGAGTTCATCGAGCGGTTACCGCAGGGCTTGCAGACCAGGACGGGCCAGAATGCGCAGACCTTGTCAGGCGGTCAGCGCCAGCGCTTGGCTATTGCGCGTGCCTTGTTGAAGGATGCGCCGATTCTGATGCTCGATGAAGCGACGTCGGCGCTCGATACCGAGTCGGAGCGCGCCATCCAGGCCGGTCTTGCCGAGTTGGTGCAGGGCCGTACAACACTCGTGATCGCGCACCGGCTGTCCACCATTCAGAACGCCGACCTGATTGTGGTCATGCGCGAGGGCCGGATCGTGGAGTCCGGGACGCATGAGGACCTTCTCAAGCTGGGCAACTGGTACGCCGCACTGCACCGCATGCAATTCGATCTGGGCGAGGAGTCCGGTCGGTGAGAGGCGCGCTGGAGCGGCGTTGGTACCGCGCCGAGGCACCACCCGCACTGCTGCAGCCGCTGTCGCGCCTGTTCGGCTGCATCGCCTTGGCCCGTGCTCGCCATCTGCGTATCGCGGCCAGGCCATTGTCCATACCGGTCGTCGTCGTTGGCAATATCAGCGTCGGCGGCACCGGCAAGACGCCGTTTGTCATCTGGCTGGTCGATCAGCTGAGACGTGATGGCTGGCGCCCCGGCATCGTCAGCCGCGGCTATGGCGGCAAGCCTTCGCGCACACCGCTGCAGGTAACGCCGGAGACCGATGCTGCCCAGTGCGGCGACGAGCCACTGTTGATGGCGCGCCGGCTCGGGGTGCCGCTGATGGTGGATCCGGATCGTCGGCGTGCTGCACAGGCGCTGGTGGATGCCCACGCAGTGGACCTGATCGTTGCCGACGATGGCCTCCAGCACTACCGGCTCGCGCGCGACTATGAAATCTGTGTCGTCGACGGTCGCCGGGGACTCGGGAACGGGTGGCTGCTGCCGGCAGGGCCGCTGCGTGAACCGCCGTCGCGATTGAGGACGGTGGACTTGGTGGTCATCAACGGCGAGGGCTGGGCGCCGCCGGCATCAACCCCGTCCCTGACAATGCGATTGTCGCTGGATGATGCCTGGCCGATCGCAGGCGGTCCGCCGATGCCATTGTTTCGCTGGAAGGGAAAGACGGTGCACGCCGTCGCCGGCATCGGACACCCACAGCGCTTCTTTGATGCGCTGGCAGGCGAGGGGATAGAAGTGCGGTCGCATCCCTTTCCGGATCATCATCGCTTTCGCGCTGCCGACTTGGCATTCGATGATGATCTTCCGGTCTTGATGACCGAGAAGGATGCGGTGAAATGTCGGACCTTTGCGCCCGCGACGTGCTGGGCGGTCCCGGTGCACGCACAGATCGATGTGGCGGCGGCGGAGCATGTGCGAAAATCGATTGATGCGCTAAGACGGAAACCCTGAGAGATGGACAAACGCCTGCTGGACATTCTGGTGTGCCCGGTCACGAAGGCGCCTCTGGAGTGGCGCGCGGACCTCAACGAGCTCTGGTGTCGCGCGTCGCGCCTGGCGTATCCGGTACGCGACGGCATCCCGGTCATGCTTGAGGAAGAGGCGCGCACTCTCGACGATGAGGAACTCGCGCGGTGAGCTTCAAGGTCGTGATCCCGGCGCGCCTGGGCTCGACGCGGCTACCCCGCAAGGTCTTGCGTCAGATCGCAGGCAAGCCGCTGGTGCGCCTTGTCTGGGAGGCAGCGCGCAAGTCCGGCGCCGAGGAGATCGTCATTGCGACCGATTCCGACGAGGTGCTGCAGGCCTGCCGCGCCTTCGGAGCGGATGCCTGTCTGACCGCAGCCACGCATCAGTCGGGTACGGATCGCGCCCATGAGGTGGCGCGACAGCGGCGGTGGAGCGACAGCACGATCGTGGTCAATCTGCAGGGAGACGAGCCGCTGATGCCACCGACGCTGGTGCAACAGGCGGCAGCGCTGCTGGCAGAGGATCCGCAGGCGCATATCGCCTCGCTGTGTCACCCGCTGCACAGCCTGGAAGAATGGCTCAATCCGAATGTGGTCAAGCTGGTCATGGATCGACGCGGGTACGCGCTGTACTTTTCACGCGCGCCGATCCCGTGGAAGCGCGATGGCAGTCAGCGCGAGTTTCCACGGCTGCCGGAGGGACTCGCTTATCGTCATATCGGGCTGTACGCCTACCGCGTCTCGGCCTTGTCCGAATTCAGCCAGCTGCCGCCGTCGCCGTTGGAGGATTGCGAGGCGCTGGAGCAACTGCGCGCGTTGACCCATGGTCTCAGAATTCGCATGGGCATCATCGATACGCCACCGCCACGTGGCGTGGACACCGAAGAAGATTTGCAGGCAGTCGCGGCACTGATCCAGCCCTGAAACGACGGATCGCAGATGGCTGTGCACGCACCTGCTCATCGAAAAGGGCGCTACCGAGGTAGCGCCCTTTTGTGTTTCAGACCTCTGGGGTATGCGCCGCCTCAGCTCGGCTTGGTTTCATCGGCGGAGGGCGGAGCGGATTCCTTCTGGGCCACCGCGTTTTCGAACAGCTTGAAATAGTCGGCGGCGGGTGCCGTTGCGCGGAACTGGGGTCCCGCAGTCTCGGCCTCGACCGGGTTCGCGGGGAGGGACTCAGCGGCAGTCGCGACCTGGGCGGGCGGTGCCTCGGACGGCATCGGCAGAGACGCAACATCCGGCGTGTTTGCGGCATGCGCCTCGGCAACGGTGAGCTCGGGCTCGGCGACCAGTGCGACGGAAGCTGTGACCACCTCCTCGATCGGTGCGGTGAGTGCGGCGTCCGGCGTCGGCGTCACCGGTAGCGGGTCAGCCCGCGAGGCATCGACACCCTCGCTGCTCAGCGGCGGGGTATCGACCATTGTGTCCGTCGCTTCGGCCAGCGTGACCTCTGCAACTCCCACTGCCGTTGGTGATTCGACCGGGATGAAGGCCGGCACCGACGTTTCTTCCGCATCTGAAGGTGCCGACAGTCCACCATTGATCGCGGCCAGCGTATCGGCGGGCAGGGGGGCCATCGCGCTGCTCATCGCAGGTTCGGGAGTCGACTCGCCCGGCTCCATCCCGGTGTCCAGCGCCTCGAGGGCAATGCCGCCTGCGATGCCAGCAGCCACATCCTGAGCCGCGCCCGCGGTGTTGCTGCTGCGATCCCCACGATCGCCACCGCGACCACGGCCACCGCGCCGACGGCGGCGTCCGCCCTCGCGCTGCGGCGGCTGATCGCCCCGCGGCCCGTCGCCCGCCGGGGTCTCGATCCCCGGTACGGCGGCGCCATTCATTCCTGGTTCGTTCGTGGCCAGCAAATGGCCTTGCTGCGGCGGGCGCCCTTCAGACGGCCGTGGGCCGGCAGCAGCATTGCCATTCTGCTGAGAGCCTGCAGTGCGCTCCGGCCTGGGTTGGCGGTTCTG
>JBEIOK010000040.1:0-18395 GCA_040377605.1 Nevskiaceae bacterium
CTGGGAGGGACCTACGCCCATCTCGGCGTTCCCGATCAGGCGCTGGACCTGTTGCAGCAGGCGCGCACGCTGATGGATCGCTCGACCCCCGCGGACGCACGCGATCGGCTGGCGCTGGAGTACGAATACATCAACGCGCTGGCGCTGAAAGGTGACCAGACGCAGGCCTTGCAGCTGGCGAGTGCTGCGTTGGCGCATCTGCAGGCATCAGCCGATCGCGAAGCCTGGCCGGTCTACTGG
Source organism: Nevskiaceae bacterium (assembly GCA_040377605.1). Lineage (GTDB taxonomy): Bacteria > Pseudomonadota > Gammaproteobacteria > Nevskiales > Nevskiaceae > Solimonas. Next base: position 241 of record JBEIOK010000040.1, read on the forward strand.
AAGCTGCGCCTGGTCGCGGCCTACGCGCGCAGCGAGCTGGGCGAGATCGATGCGGCCTACGCCGATGTCGTGGCCATCCATGCGGCCCTGGTGGCGCGGTATGGCGAAGCCGATGCGCTGACGCTGGAGGCGGCGCAGCAGTGGGCGGCGCTGGAGCGCCTGCGCGGGGACTACCGGGCAGCCGTGCGCATTGCCGATTCCATCGTGCGTCTGCGCACCCAGACCTTGGGGGCCGATCATCCGGAGACGCTGCATTCGCGCAACGGTCTGGCGACGCATTACGGACGTCTGGGCGACTACGTCACCGCCGAGATGATCCTGCGTGAAGTCCTGGCCGATCGGCAGCGCGTGCTCGGCGAGGACCACAGCGATGTCTGGCGTACGCAACAGAATCTCGCGGTCGTGCTGCTCGACAGCGGCAAGACCGCCGAAGGTGCGCGCCTGATGCGCGGTCTGGTGGAGAAGTTTGCCGCGCGGCATGGCGAGCAGCATCGCGAGACGTTGCGCCTGATGAACAACCTGGCCACCGCCGAGCGGGATCTGAAAAATCTGCCCGCGGGTGAGTCGTTGCTACGCAGGGTCATCGAGGCGCAACGGGTGTTACCGCCCTCGCAGCACGAGGATCTGTATCTCGCGGAGATCAATCTTGCGATCAACTTGCAGGATCAGCAGCGTCTGGACGAGTCACTGCGCTATTTCCGCTCGGGATGGGCCAGCGCACAACGCGGGTTGCCAGAGGCGCATCCAAATGTGGCCGTGATCCGCTTCCTGTATGGCGAGGCCTTGTACAAGCGCCGGCAGTTTGCAGCAGCCATCGCGGAACTCGAGCCAGCGTATCGGGCGCTGGTCGACAAGCTGGGCGGGAATCATCCGCGCACGCGCAAGGCCCGTGAGACGCTGCGCGCGACCTACACGGCGCTCGGCAGGACCGCGGAGGCCGCGGCGCTGGCGGAGAGGCCGACGCCCTGAGACTCGCGCCGGGTCAGACCGTCGGCGTATGCGGAAAGCCGGGGTGCTGTCGTGCCGCCGCTTCGATGACGGCCATTGCCGCCAGGGCCTGGTCTTCGCGCCACGGTCGCCCGATGACCTGCACCCCCAGGGGCAGGCCGGTGCTGCCGGTCTCTACCCGCTGGCCGACCCGCAGCAGCAGATCGCGTGCGGGCGGTCGTACGAGGACTTCGTCTTCTCGAACGCGGCTGACCGGCACCACCCCCGCGGGGTAACCGAGCAGGTTGTAGAGCACCGCATGTGCGCCCGCCATGAACAGATCGGCAGTCGTGCCGTGGGTGAACGCCGGCAGGGCGCAGGCTGGCGCCACGATCAGATCCAGTGCGCCACCGTCGGCGGCCTCCATCTCCGCTGCGAAGCGTTCACGGTAGGCGCGCTGTGCGGCGACGGCCTGCCAGTGATCATCGGCGGATGCGCCGCCGAGCAGATCCAGGCTATGCGCCAGCTCGGATTGGCCCAGCCCGCGCAGCAGCGCGCGCAGCGCCGGCAGCAGCGCCATCGGGATCTGCTGGCTGCGCAGCAGCTGGACCAGCTGACGACTGCGCGCACCACCGGCGGTCAGGCGCTTGAGCGCGGCGCCGCGATCGCCCATCAGGATGCGTCCGTACAGGCCTTGCGCGGCGCGCGCCGTCGGCGGCTGCCACGGCACCAGACGCGCACCGCTGGCGCGCAGATGTGCCACCGCCTCCTGCACGGCGCGTCTCACCGCTGCCGAGACCGGATAGCCCTGCTCGTCGTCATAGAAACCGATTCGCAGCGTCGACACCTCGACGCGGCGCCAGTCCCGCAGCGGCGGCACGGCGACGTTTCCGTCGCCGACGATCTGCGTGCCCAGCGCCACGTCCGCAACCGTGCGTGCCATGGCGCCGACCTGGCTGGGAATCGCCAGCTGTCCCGGCGGCACGCTGCCATTCCCCCGATCAGGCAGGCGTCCCTCCGTCGGCTTGAGACTGGCGATGCCGCAGAACGCGGCGGGGATGCGCACGCTGCCGCCGATGTCGGTGCCCAGCCCCAGAGGTGAGCCGCCGGCGGCGATCAGCGCCGCTTCACCTCCGCTGCTGCCACCCGGGGTGCGATCGGCATTCCAGGGATTGCGGGTGCGGCCGAACACGGGATTGTCGGCCTCGGTGTAGATGAGACACTGCGACACGTTGGTCTTGCCCAGCACGATGGCGCCTGCGGCGCGCAGCCGAGCGACGTGACATTCATCGGCCGGCGCGCGATGCGGAATGCGCGCCGGAATCCCGAAGGTGGACGGCAGGCCCTGCACATCCAGGCTGTCTTTGATGCTGCAGGGCAGGCCGTGCAGCGGGGGCAGCGGTTCACCCCGCGCGCGCCGCGCATCGGCTTCGCGCGCTTCCCGGCGTGCCGCCTCGGCCCGCGGGGTGACCAGCGCATTGAGTCGTGGATTGACGGCGTCGATGCGTGCCAGATGCGCCTCGACGACCTCGACCGCGGACACGTCGCCGCGCGCCAGCAGCGCGCACAACTCCACGGCGGAGTGCTGTGTCAGGGCCGACATCTCAGCCGCGCCTCCAGGCGTGATAGCGCTCGACCCAGCGCAGCAGCGTCTCCGGCTTGTGTGCCTGCTTCCACTGGCCGGCCACGTACTTGTTGGCCTCGGCAAGCGTGGGATAGATGTGGATCGTGCCGAGAATCTGGTTGAGGCCGATGCCATGACGCATCGCCAGCACGTACTCCGCAATCAGGTCGCCGGCATGCTCGCCCACCAGCGTGACGCCGAGAATACGGTCCTTGCCCGGCACGGTCAGGACCTTGATGAACCCATGGGCCTCGCCGTCGGCAATGGCGCGATCCAGCTCGGAAAGAGGGTAGACCGAAACCTCGTAGGGGATCCGACGGGCCGTGGCCTCCAGCTCGTTGAGCCCGACGCGCGCAACCTCCGGCTCGGTGAAAGTGGCCCACGGAATCACCGAGTAATCCACCTTGAAGCGGCCGCCGCGCAGCGCCAGCAGCGGCGCGAACAGACTGTTCACGGCCGCATACCAGGCCATGTGCGCGGCGGTGTGTGTGAACTGGTACGGACCGGCGACATCGCCGCAGGCCCAGATGTTCGGGAAGTTGGTCTGCAGGAATTCGTTGACCTCCACCGATTTGCCGCATTTCACGCCGAGCGTCTCCAGGCCGTAGCCCGTGAGACGCGCGCTGCGGCCGACGGCCACCAGGATCTGATCGAACCCCACACGCGCCTCGGCACCATCGCGCTCGCAGACCAGGAATTTCTCGCGGCCCTCGGTCTCGACGCGGACTGCGCGGGTGTTGAGGCGAAGATCGATGCCTTCGGCCACGAAGCGCGCCTGCACGCGTTCGGAAACGTCGACATCCTCGCGCACCATCAGACGGGGGAGTTGCTCGACCTGCGTGACTTGGCTGCCGAGACGCGCGAAGGCCTGCGCCAGCTCGCAGCCGATCGGTCCGCCGCCGAGCACGATCAGCCGCTTCGGCAGCTCGCGCAGATCCCAGAGCGTATCCGAGGTGAGGTAGCCGGCCTCTCGGAGCCCGGGAATCGGCGGCACGAAGGGCTCGGCGCCCGCTGCGATGACGATATCGCGGGCGGTCAGGCGCTCGCCGTCGATCTCCACCGTCCACGGATCAACCAGCCGCGCCGTGCCACGCCGGCATTCGACACCCAGGCCGCTGTAGCGCTCGACCGAATCATGTGGCTCGATCTCGGTGATGACTTGCTGGACGCGCTGCATGATGCGCGCGAAGTCCGGGGTGCCGGACACATCCCTGAAACCGAACTCGCCCGCGCGATCCAGATGGGTGGCCAGCTTGGCCGCACGGATCAGCGCCTTCGACGGCACACAGCCGGTATTGAGGCAGTCGCCGCCCATGCGATGGCGCTCGACCAACGTGACCTTGGCCTTCACTGCGGCGGCAATGTATGCCGTGACCAGGCCCGCGCTGCCGGCGCCGATCACGATCAGGTTGCGGTCGAATCGCGCCGGACGACGATAGGGGCGGTAGACCTGCCGCACCCGGTAGCCCTCCATCAGCTTGCGTGCCACCAGCGGAAACACGCCCAGCAGCACGAAGGCGCCGAGCAGGCCGGGTGACAACACGCCCTTCAGCGAACTGAGCTGCGCCAGCTGCGTGCCCGCGTTCACGTACACCAGTGTGCCGGCCAGCATGCCGATCTGACTGACCCAGAAGAAGGTGCGTGCCGGCATCCGCGTCAGGCCCAGCAACAGGTTGATCAGGAAGAACGGAAACAGCGGGACCAGACGCAGCGTGAAGAGATAGAGCGCCCCGTCGCGCGCGATGCCGTCGTTGATCGCCTTGAGCTTGTCGCCGTAGCGGGCCTGGATCGCATCGCGCAGCAGATAGCGGGAGGTCAGGAACGCGCCGGTCGCCCCGATCGTGGAGGCGAACGACACCAGCACGGTGCCCCACAGCAGCCCGAAGATGGCGCCTGCTGCCAGTGTCAGGATCGCGGCCCCTGGCAGCGACAGCGCCGTGGCCAGGACATAGACCACAAAGAACGCGAGGCTGGCCGCCACTGGCTGGGCATCACGCCAGGCGACGATGGCGCTGCGTTGGGTCTGCAGCGTCTCCAGCGACAGGAAACGACCGAGATCAAAAGCAAAGAAAGCGGCGACGGCAACGCCGATCAAAAGCAGCAACAGGACGCGGCCTGGGGTCACGGGAGGCTCCGGTCATTCAGCTCCCGGATGTCTGGAAGCCCCGCTAGGCTAGGGGATGTGGGCGTCGGCCGCCATGGCCGGGCGTCCGCCGCTTGTAGCGGCAACGCCCACGAAAAAGGCGCGGTGTCGCCACCGCGCCTTTTTGAACGGCAGGTGTTGCTAGACGATCAGGGCGCTGCGACCAGCCGGCCCTTGGTGCACAGCTCATGCACGAACATCGCCTCACCGACGTTAGCGGACAGCACGCCCGGCGTGATGCCGACGGTCGCGGTGTCGTACGGCTGGGTGGTCTTCACGCCGACGAAGGCGCGCGCCGTGCCCACATTGACCGCGCCCAGCAGGTCCAGCGTGCTCTGGCTCAGCGACGCGCTTTCCTGCTGCACGCCGTTGAGGAAGGTGCGCACCGTGACCTGATTGAGCAGCGACAGTTCCAGCGTCGCGGTCGGGAACGACACGCCGAACACGGCGTAGTTGCCGCTCGGCACCGTGCCGTTGAGGATCACGCGCTGGTCCACCGAGCTCAGCAGGCCGCTGATCAGGCCAACCGTCAGCGAGAACGTGGAGTGCGACTCCAGGTCGCCATCGATCGCCAGCTCCTTGTCGGTCACGCTGTTGAGCAGCTGCGTCAGCGTATTGCCGCCCAGCAGGTTCAGCAGCAGCGTCAGCGGGCCGCCCACCAGGCCATTGGCCACCACGTCCGTCGTCGGCGTCGGGCCAAAGGCCTTGGCACCGGCTTCGCAGACGAAGTTGAAGCCCGTGCTGCCCCCCGCGATCGGCGTGCCGCCTTCGGTGATGTTGCCGCCGGTGGTGCCGTCGTTCGGGAAGAGGCTGCCGTCGCCGCCATCAACGATACCGCCGGATTCGTTGATGTTGCCATCGGCTTCGCAGCCGCTCAGCGCCGCCATCGATGCCACCATGCCTGCGCACAGTGCCAGCTTGAGGAAGTGAGTTTTTTTGTTCATCGGGGGAAACTCCAGTACTCGATTGCTCGAGGGATAGATCAGTTCAGGATGCGCAGTTCGACGCGACGGTTACGTTCGCGGCCTTCTTCGGTGTCGTTGTCGCTCACCGGTTCGGCCTCACCATAACCCTTCACCGTCAGCGTGTTGGTGACGCCCTTCTCAACGAAGTAGTCACGCACCGCACCTGCACGGCCTTCCGACAGCTTCTGGTTGTAGGCGTCGGCACCGATGCTGTCGGTGTGGCCTGCCACTTCAACCTGCATGTCCGGATACTTCTTCAGGATGTCGGTCGCCAGATCGAGAATCGTCTGGGCGTCGGGACGCAGACGCGTCATGTTGAACTCGAAGGTGACGCCGTTGAGGGCGATGACCTTGCCCAGCGGGCAGCCATTGCCGTCAACACGCTCGCCAGCCGGGGTATCCGGGCACTGGTCCTTGTCGTCGATGATGCCGTCGCCGTCGCTGTCCTTGAGGCCGGTGGAGACCTCGACAACCTGGACTTCGGTTTCGACCGCTGCCACTTCGACTTCTTCTTCCGCGAACAGCGGGATCTCGATGCCCAGCGCGTAGCGGATGTCGCCGTAGCCGTCTTCGAAGTCGTCGTAGATGTAGCGGGCTTCACCACGCAGGCGGATGTTGCCGGTCTTGATGAACGGGCCGGTGACAAAGCCGACGCCGGCGTTGGCGAACCAGGTCGTGTCGTCGTCCTGCGGGAACACGTCGTTGTAGTTGGCACCGGCGCCGATCAGGATGAACGGCGTGAAGCTGGTGCGATCACCAAAGGCGTAGAACAGGTCGATATTCGCGCCGTAGCGGTAGAAATCGGTGCGCAGCGTGGTGTCCGTCTCGAACGTCTCGCTGAAGCCCTGGATTTCAACGCCCCAGTTGTTGGCGCTCTGCCAGCCGTACAGCACGCTGAAGCCGGCACCGTAGTCGATGTTGGCGCCGCTGAGCGCGCTGCGATCCTTGTCCGGATCGGTGCCCGTGCCCAGGATGCCCAGGTACTGCTGCGAGCGGCCGGCCGGTTCGCTGACGGTCTCTTCGCTGGCCACTGCTTCCGTGGTCGTCTCGGAGGCGAACGATTCGACCGGTGCGGCGGTCTCTTCGACCGGCGCCTCGGCAACGGCTTCCTCGACCGGGGCGGCTTCCTCGACCACCGGCGCTTCGGCCGATTCGGCGGGTGCCAGCTCCGCGCCATAGCCTTCGGCGGGTGCGGCTTCTTCAACGGGGACTTCGACGGGCGCCTCGGCGGCGACGTCTTCGTATTCTTGTGCGTTAGCCGTGCCCAGCGTGAGGGCAACAGCCGTTCCAACCAGGCCGATCAGTGCTTTCATGACAACTCCTTTCTTGTTTCTCACCACAGTTGAGGCGGGGGGAGGGGGGTACTGAGGATTTCGCGGGAGTGTACACCGGCGCAAGTCCCTTTTCTTCAACGGGATTCCGCCGAGCCGGCTTTTTCCTACAGCCCCGTCTGACCCTGCACCGCGCTGGTGCGAAATCCCCTGATGACAGGCACAAAAAAGCCGCAGGGGTCTCCCTGCGGCTGGAAGGTTCCGCTGCGCGATCAGAACTGGTAGCGCAGGAAAGCCTGGGCAAAGTCGCGGTCGCGGTACAGGTTGGGGTCGCCGCCGCCGGTGAACCAGGCATAGCCGATCGTGAACGACAGGTCGGACTTGTAGCGGGTCTCCAGATTGACCAGCATCTGCTTGCGACCCTTGACGAAGTTCTCGGCGGGGCCGGGGCCGGTGCCGTTGACGTCATGCGCCCAGATGATGAAAGGCTGGAAGCTGATACCCGGGAACACACTTTCGTATTTGACGATGCTGATCAGGCGGTAGCCCCAGGAGAACCGGTCGACGAAGTCGTCCAGATCCGCCTGACGCGGGTTGAAGCGCGTGCCGTCCGGGCCGACCACGCAGGTGATGTTGGTCGGCGCGCAGGCCTGCTGCGAGCCATCGGCGCCCGAGCCGTCGGCGCCCGCACTGGCGTGGGTGTAGACGCCAGGCGCGTCGATCTGCAGCACATCCAGCGACGGCAGATCGGGGATCCAGACGCCGCCGAACTCGCCGACAAACTGGATCTGGTCGGCGCCGAAGGGGTTGTCGGTGGCGCCGAAGACCTGGGTGAAGCCAAGGTTGAACTGATAGGTGTCGAACTCCTCGTAGCCACGGATGTAGCTGTTCGGCGGATTCTCGCCCAGCGTGCCGCCGCGATACGGGATGATGAAGTTCGGGAACGAGCGCGCCGAGCCGGGGGCGTGGCCGAGCAGGATGTTGATCGTGTCGTTGAAGTCGCCGCCGAAATCGGAGGAGTCATACAGCACGCGGTTGCCGTTCTCGTCGAAGCCGATGCCGCTGGTGCTGCCCGCGCAGTTCAGGTTCGGGTCGTGGCAGCGCGTCAGCGTCGGGCCGGCCGCGGCGAACGACAGATCGGCAATCGAGACCTGCAGTGGCTGGTCGGGGCGGTAGGCGATCTCGCCCTGGATCGAGATGTCGTTGAGCGAGGTGTTGAAGCTCAGGCCGAACATCTTCAGGTTTTCCGGGTACTCGAAGAAGATCTTGCCGGAGTCCAGCGGCACGGCGTCGCGCATCTGGCTGGAGTTCGGATCACCGCCGACGACCAAGTTCCCCAGCGCGCCGACGATGGCGCCCGGATTGGCCAGCAGCGCCGGAATCGTCGCCGGGCTGACGCCCAGCTCCAGCAGCAGCGGCACGACATTCTGCGGACTGGTCAGCAGGTTGCGGGCGATCAGCTCGCCGGTATCGGCCAGCAGCTGGTTGCGCGCCGAATCCACCGCCAGCGCCGGGATGTTGGCGCAGGCCGCGAGGAAGGTGGCGGTATTGAAGGCGTCGATCCCCGACGCATTGCCCTCGCGCCGTGCGCAGGACGCATCGGTGGAGATGAAGCTCACCAGCGGCAGCTTCGAGTGGTAGTTCATGAAGTAGAAGCCGAACTCGGTGCCGGAACCCAGCTCCTCGGCGTAATACTTCAGCGCGATGCCGAACTGGCCGCTGTCCTTGGCGTCACGGTCGCGCAGGCGCTCCACCGTGGCGCTGATCGGCGTGATCAAGGTCAGCGGGTTGTCGAGGTAACCGGTCTGCTCGTTGGCGGTGTTGCCGCGATAGGCGCGATCCGGGTCCTCCGCGGCGCTGCCGAAGCTCAGATTCGGGTTTTCGCCAGCGTTGTAGGTGCCCAGATCGACGAACGAGAAGAAGCTACCGGGCGCCGGCGCCTCGACCGGCTTCCACTCATATTGGTAATAGGCTTCGATCGTGGCGTTCGCGAACGGATCGATGCTGAAGAACGCCATGCCGACCGGTGTAAATACCTCCTCCACCGCAAATCCAACGCGATACAGATTGTTGGCATTGACCGGCTGGGCCTGGTTGATCGAGTTGATCACCAGCAGCGTCGACTCGCCCCAGTTCACGGTCTGGCGGCCGATCTTGAACGACAGCTCCTGCTCGCCCCACAGCGGCAGGCGGCCGTAGAAATTGAAATCGAGAATCTGCAGATCGGAGCCGACCTGCTGCAGCACGCTGCCGTCAGTGCGCTTGTTGCGCACGACGCCGCCCGGGCCATAGGTCTGGTCGAAGTAGCGGTTGGACTCCGGGTTGCCGGTCGTGCCCAGTCCGAAGCCGACATCGCCGACGTTGTCCGGCGTGATGCGGTTCGGGTGGTATTCGTTGAAGTCGTTGTTGACGAAATCGTAGAAGTACAGCCACTTCGCGAAGAAGCCGAAATCGCCGGAGGTCAGCGACAGATCCTGCGTGATCTTGCCGACCTGCTGAACCATGTCGCCCTTGTCGTAGTTCAAGTTGCCGTCGTCGTTGCGCATCGTGTACTGCCCGCGGGCATTGAACAGATGCTCTGCCGGATACGACTGATCCTTGAACAGGCCCTGACAGGACTGGAAGCGGCCCGCGCAGATGCCCGGATCGTTGTTGGCCTTGCCGACCAGGTCCTGCGAGCGCTCCTGCATGCGCCACGCGGCGCCGTAGGTGATCGCGGTGTTGAGGACGCCTTCAATCTCACCGCCCTCACCCAGCGAGAAGGACAGGGCGCTGGCGCCAGTGCTGGCCATCAGCAGCGGCAGACCGATGAATGGGGCAAGGAGGGGGGCTTTGATGCGCATGCGGGCCTTGGTGTGTCTGCGTTAAGTGGCGCGACTTTACACAAGCTGTTGCGCCTCGCCCAGATGGCGGCGCACGGTCCGCGCGGACGCGGACTTGGCTAGCGTTGCATCGCCAGTGCGGTCGGGCGCTGCGGTCAGTCGCGCCCCCTTCGAATCGTTCAGCAGCCGTGGCGCTGCAGAAAGCCGCGCACGGCATCGGCCGCCGCTTCCGGCGTTTCCTGCATGAAGCAGTGCCCACCGTCCAGCACCTGGACCTCGATCCGCGGATTGGCGCCCTGTGCCAGACGCGCGGCCCACGGAATGAACGGGTAGGAGCGCCGGCCGTACAGATACAAGGTCGGCACGGTGATGCGGCGATAGGCCTGCCAGGGATACACCGGCTGCTCGAAGATCTCGGCCTCGATGGACTTCGGGCAGCACAGTATGCGGCTGCCGTCAGTGTCGTCGCGCGTGGCGTGATCGACGAAACAGGCCAGTGCCTCCTCCGTCCAGCCGGCATAGATGCCGCGTCCGCGCAGACGTTCGAGTACCTCGCTCCGCGAGGCCCAGCGGTCTCGGCGGCGGCGTGCGGATTGCGCGATGGTGTTGCGACGCAACGCGGAGGCCAGCTTCACGCCGAGCCAGATCGGGGTGGGCATCGTGATCGGATCGAGCATCACCAGCGCACGGAAACGCTGCGGATGGGCGGCGGCGACGCGCAGCGTCAGCGCGGCGCCGTAGCTGTGTCCGATGCCAATCAGGTTCTGGTGGTCGCCCAGACCCTGGTCGTTCATCACCTGCGGAATCCGGCTGACCAGCGCCCGCGGGCCCGAGAAGTGCGCCGGGGCGTCGCTGGCACCGTGCGCCTCGAAGTCATGGCAGAACACACCATAGTCGCGCCGGAGTTCGCGCAGGAAGGGCCAGTACACGCCCCCACAGAAGCCGTTGCCGTGCAGGAAGTGAAGCAAGGCCCCTGGGCCGTCGGCACGGCGACCGCGCAGCGTTGGTCCGGCCCCTGCGGTCGAGGTCCAGGCTTGCGTGGATTCCAGATAACCGGCGTGCGCGTCGTTCATCTATGCATATGACAAATGAGAAAGGCGCGGCAGACTAGCAAACCCGCCCCCATGAAGGCGGTCCAAGGCCGTAATCGGAGTGGCAGATGAACGTTGATCTCGATCGCATCAACCAGAGCCTGGGCCAGGATCCCGAGGCCCTGGTGTCGTGGGCGCTGGCGCGGAGCCGCGAGCGCGGCGGTCCGGCCATCGTGACCAGCAACTTCCGTCCCTACGCGTCGGTGATGTTGCATCTGGCCACGCGGCTGCAGCCGGAGATCCCGGTGATCTGGATGGACAACGGCTACAACACGCCGGAGACCTACCTGCATGCGGAGGCGCTCCGTCGCCGGCTGGGTCTGAACCTGCGCGTCTATACGCCGCGTCGCACGCGGGCGCAGCGCGAGGCACTGGAGGGGCCGCCGCCCGACCGCGAGGATCCGCGCTTCGATGCGTTCGTGCAGGAGGTCAAGCTGGAGCCGTTTGCGCGCGCGCTGGACGAACTCAAGCCCAGTGTCTGGCTGCACGGCGCTCGTGCCTCCGACAGCGAGCACCGCGCGACGATGGAGCCGGTGTCGCTCAACGAGCGCGGCATCCTGAAGGTGGCACCGCTGCTGTCCTGGAGTACGCGCGAGTTGCACGCCTATGCCAAGCGCCATGACCTGCCCAACAACTTCGAGTATTTCGACCCGACGAAGCCCGACCCTAAAGAGGAATGCGGACTGCTGGTCTCCAATTGAGTCCATCCCGGTCGAAATGAGCCGGCGCCGCGGCACTCGCTACGCGGGTGCGTCGCGTCGCCGTCTCTACTTCTTCCCGACGAAGCCCGACCCCGAGGAAGAATGCGGGTTGCTGGTGGCCCACTGAGCCCCTCCGGGCGCAGCGCCACCGGATTCAGCGATCAGGGATCGTCGTTTCGCGCAGGCGGCGCAGGTTCATCTCGGTCTTGAACAGGGTCGACTGACGTTCGCTCGGCAGCGGGTGCTGTCGTAGCTGTCCGAGCAGGGTTTCGATCTCATCGAGCTGGCCGTCGAGTTGCGTTGCGCTGGGACGCGCGGCGACCGGTCGATTGTAGTCGCGCGAAAACTGCTGCAGGCGCAGGTCCAGGCGATACAGCAGGGCATGCGCCTCGCGGCTCATGCTGCGCGAGATGGCGCCGGGCGACAGCGCAGCGCTGGCCGTCGCGGGGGCGGCCGCCAGCCGACGGGGGGCGGGTGCGGCCACGGGTGTGGCCGCCGGTGCGGCGACCGGCGGTGCAGGCGGCGCAGAGGCAGGGGGGCGGGGCGGTGGCGGCGCTTCTGCCGGCGCGGGATGGCTGACGGCAGCGGCCAGTACGGCGAGTAGCCACACCCAGGGTCGAGGACTGATCACGGGGACGATCCGGCGAGAAAGCGCGCGATGGCGAGGCCGGTCGCCTCCGGCGCATCGAAATGCAGCATGTGCCCGGCCCCGGGAATTTCGGCTTCCTGCCGATGACGGAAACAGGCGCGGCGGCGCGCGTTTTCCTCGGCGGAGATGGCCTTGCGGAACGGCGAGTCGCCGCCGTCCAGCATCAGGGTCTGCGCGCTGATCTGCGACCAGATCGCCATCGATTCGGCGGCGCGGTACAGCCCCGGACTATTGAGTCGGTGCTTGGGGTCGGCCAGCAGGCGGATGCGCCCGCGACCATCCTCTTCCCCCCAGCAGCGTGCGACGAACAGCGCATGCCGGTCCGACAACTGCGGATGCTGCTTGCGCACGCGTTCGGCCAGCCCCTCGAAGGAGGCATAGGTCTTCTGTCGCGGCAGTTCGCGCCACTCGTCCAGCCAGCGCGTGAAGCGGCGCGGCGCGAGTTCGGCGCCCATGTCCGGCAGGAACAGGCCATCCAGAATCACCAGCTTGGAGACACGCGCCGGTCGCAGGCCCGCGTAGAGGCTCACGATCTGCGCGCCCATGCTGTGACCGATCAGCCATAGCGGGCGGTTGTCCGGCGCCAGATGGTCGATCAGGGCATCGAGGTCGGCGACATAGTCCGGGAACCAGTAGCCGTCGCGCGGCCACTGCGAGTGGCCGAAGCCTCGCCAGTCAGGCGCCACCACCTGGCAGACCTCCAGCAGCGGCTGCACCAGATGATGAAAGGTGGCCGAGACATCCAGGAAGCCGTGCCCCAGCACCGCCAGCGGGCGGTCCGGTGAGCCCCAGCGACGCAGGTGATGGCGCAGGCCGCGGGCGCGCACGAACTCGGATCGGCTGACGTGGACGGTCATGAACGGATGTCAGGAATTTGCGGGAGTATAGGCAAAGCCCATGCCTCGCACCGACATCTGGCACTGCTTTTGCCAGTGGAAGGCGCCCCCGCCGGATTCCGCTCCCTCATGTCCATCCATGTTGCTCTGCGCCACGAAACGGCTTACCGCTACGACCGCCGCGTCGGCCTGTCGCCGCAGCTGATCCGTCTGCGCCCTGCGCCGCACACGCGCACGGCCGTCCTCAGCTATGCATTGAAGATCGAGCCCGCCGGGCATTTTCTCAACTGGCAGCAGGATCCGTTCGGCAACTGGCAGGCGCGGGTGGTGTTTCCGGAGCCGGTTGCCGAGTTCAAGGTGGTCGTCGACCTGGTCGCGGATCTGGCGGTCATCAACCCCTTCGATTTCTTCGTCGAGTCCAGCGCGCAGGCCTTTCCCTTCGCCTACGACGACGACCTCAAGGCGCAACTCGCGCCGTATCTGAAGCCGCTGCCGGCCGGTCCGCTGCTGCGCAAGCTGCTGGAGCAGGTGCCGAAGTCGGCGCCGGTCACGGTCGATTTTCTGGTGGCGCTGAACCGTGAGCTGCAGCAGCGCATCGGCTATCTGATCCGGCTGGAACCGGGCGTGCAGACGCCAGAGGAAACCTTGCAGAAGGCCTCTGGCTCCTGCCGCGATTCGTCCTGGCTGCTGGTGCAGCTATTCCGGCATCTGGGTCTGGCCGCGCGCTTCGTCTCGGGTTACCTGATCCAGCTCAAGCCGGATGTGAAGTCGCTGGATGGACCGTCAGGCACGGACCACGATTTCACCGACCTGCATGCCTGGGCCGAGGTCTATGTGCCAGGTGCTGGCTGGCTGGGGCTCGATCCGACATCCGGTCTGTTTGCCGGCGAGGGACACATCCCGCTGTCGGCCACGCCGGAGCCGTCTTCGGCAGCGCCGATCTCGGGGGCAGTCGAAAAGTGCGAGGTCGAGTTCGGACATGACATGCGCGTGGAGCGCATCTTCGAATCGCCGCGCGTCACGTTGCCTTACACCGATGCGCAGTGGCAGGCGATCGACGCGCTCGGCGGCGCCGTGGATGCGCGCCTGCAGGCGGATGATGTCCGCCTGACCATGGGCGGCGAGCCGACCTTCGTTGCAGCCGACGATCCGCAGGGTGCCGAATGGAATACCGCGGCAGTAGGTCCGACCAAGCAGCATCGCGCCTACGAACTGGCGCTGCGCCTGCGCGAGCATCACGCGCCACAGGGGCTGCTGGCCTATGGGCAGGGCAAGTGGTACCCGGGCGAATCGCTGCCGCGCTGGATCTACACGCTGTACTGGCGTCGCGACGGCGCACCGCTGTGGCGTCTGCCGGCGGTCAAGGCGGTACCGGATCGGTCGCCCAGCCTGCTGCAAGCCAACCAGTTCATGCTCGGGCTGGCCGAGCGGCTCGAAGTCGACACGCGCAACGTGCTGGAGGCCTACGAAGACGCACTTCACTACCTGGTCAGCGAGCGCAAGCTGCCGATCAACGTCGATCCCACCGATCCCAAGCTCAAGGATCCGGAAGCGCGCGCGCGACTGACGCAGGTGTTCGAGCGCGGACTCGGTACCCCGCGCGGGTACGTGCTGCCAGTGCAGCGCTGGCAGTCGGCCGCGCGCTGGATGTCCGAGCGCTGGCTGCTGCGCACCGGCAAGCTGTTCCTGCTGCCGGGCGACTCGCCGGTCGGGCTGCGATTGCCGCTTGAAGCGCTGCCCTGGGCACCGGCTGGCGCGGTGCCGGTCAGCTATCCGATCGATCCGGCGGCGCTGCCGCCGACCCTGCCGGCCGCTGATCCGCGCCGTCAGCCGTTCCTGCAGATGCAGGGGCAGGTGCGTCCCGAGGCGGCCGGTGCACAGAAGCTGACGCCGGAATCGCGCCGACCGCAGCCGACCCGCCGCGGCGGGTATCTCAACGGGGCCAACGTCCGCACCGCGATTTCGGTGGAGCCGCGCGAGGGCTGGATCAACGTCTTCCTGCCGCCGGTGGGCCGCACCGAGGATTTCCTCGATCTGGTTGCGGCGATCGAGGACGTCGCGGCGGAAACCCGGCTGCCGGTGCGCATCGAAGGTTACGCGCCGCCGCCAGACCCGCGCCTGGAAGTGCTGAAGATCACCCCCGATCCCGGCGTCATCGAGGTCAACATCCAGCCGGCGCATTCCTGGCAGCAGATGCGCGACAACACCGAGCACCTGTACGAGGCTGCGCGGCAGTCGCGCCTGTCGACCGAGAAGTTCCTGATCGACGGACGCGCCGTCGGTACCGGCGGCGGCAACCATGTCGTGGTCGGCGGAGCGACGCCCGCGGACTCGCCGTTCCTGCGCCGGCCTGACGTACTGGGCAGCCTGCTGCGCTACTGGCAGAACCATCCGTCACTGTCGTATCTATTCTCCGGGCTGTTCATCGGCCCGACGTCACAGCACCCGCGCATCGATGAAGCGCGAGACAGCCAGCTGTACGAGCTGGAGATTGCGTTGTCGCAGTTGCCGACGCGCGACCAGATGGCGCCGGCCTGGCTGGTCGACCGTATCCTGCGCAACCTGCTGGTGGACCTGACCGGCAACACGCATCGTGCCGAGTTCTGCATCGACAAGCTGTTCTCGCCCGATGGCCCCACCGGCCGCCTCGGCCTGGTGGAACTGCGCGGCTTCGAAATGCCGCCCCATGCGCGCATGAGTCTGGCGCAGCAGTTGCTCGTGCGGGCGCTGATCGCCTGGTTCTGGCGCGAGCCCTACACCCGCCCGCTGGTGCGCTGGGGCACGCAGCTGCACGATCGCTGGATGTTGCCGCACGACAATTGGCAGGATCTCGGTGAGGTGATCGACGATCTGCGTCGCGCCGGTTTTGCCTTCGAGCGCGACTGGTTTGCTGCGCATTTCGAGTTCCGCTTTCCGGCGCATGGCACGCTGCAGCACCGTGAAGTCGCGATCGAACTGCGCCACGCGCTGGAACCGTGGCCCGTCCTCGGCGAGGAGCCGGGCGCCGGCGGGACCACTCGTTATGTCGACTCCTCGATCGAGCGGCTGCAGATCAAGGCGCAGCACCTGACGCCCGGCCGGTACGCCGTGGCCTGCAACGGACGCGAACTGCCGCTGCGCGCCACCGGAGTGCAGGGCGAGTACGTGGCCGGCGTGCGTTATCGCGCCTGGCAGCCTGCGGCCTGTCTGCATCCCACCATCGGGGTGCACACGCCCTTGCTGTTCGATCTCTACGACCGCTGGAGCGGACGGGCTGTGGCCGGCTGCACGTATCACGTCGCGCATCCGGCCGGCCGCAACTACGACCACTACCCGGTCAACGCGTTCGAAGCCGAGGCGCGGCGCATCGCACGTTTCGAGACCGTAGGCCACACGCCCGGGCGCTATGGCCTGCGCAAGGCGCCGGTCAATCCGGATCTGCCGAGCACGCTGGATCTGCGTCGCGGCTAGGGAGCCTGCCGCGCGACCAGATCGAAGCGGACCGCCACCGGGTCCTGCACGGCAATTGCGCCGCCGAGGATCGACAGCGGCGTGACGCCGAACTCGCTCTGGCGCACGACGAATTCGCCGCGTGCGCGCAGGCGGGCGGGCGCGCGCTCGACCTGCAGCAGCACCTCGCGCTCGCGGGTGACGCCGTGCAGGGTGATCGCCACGCGCGCCACCAGCATCGGCCACTCTCCGGCCACCGCCAGCGAGCGTACGCGCAACTCCGGATGCTGTGCAGCGTCGAGCACCCGGGGGCCGAGCAGGTTGCGCTGCGTGCCGCTGATGTCCGCCTCGCTGCGCACGCCCGAAAAGCTGCCACCGGTGGCGGCGCGCAGGTCGGGATCGTCGATGCGCAGTGCATCCAGCCGTGTCTGCAACTCGAACTGCGCCGTGGCCACATCATCGCCCTGCAGGCTCACGCTGCCCTGCAATGCGGGCGCCGACAGCACATGGTTATGGCCCAGGCGCGCCGCCGCACCGCCGCGCCAGACGTAGATCAGCAGCCGCGAGGCTGCCGCATCCACCGTGTAGCGCGTGGCCCCGCGAGCGGTCTCGACGGCGGGGGCTTCGGAGGCGGGCGCGGGGGACTCGCCAGCCATGGGCGCCGGTGCCGGCGTCCGGCAGGCGGAGAGTGCCGCCAGCAGCAGGAAACCCGCCAGCCGCCGGCCGCTGCGCATCAGGTTTCCAGACGGCCTGAGAGCAGGGCTTCCATCAGCGGGAAGCGGTCATTGCCCCAGAACATCGCGTCACCGATGAAGAAGGTCGGCGCCCCGAACACGCCACGCTGAACGGCCTCGTCGGTATTGGCCTTCAGTTGCTCCTTGGCAGCCGGGTCCTGGGCCAGCGCCAGCGTGGCCTCCGGCTCCAGGCCCAGTTGCGTGGCCACGGCTTTGAGCACCTCCGGCTGGCCGATGTCCTGATCCTGGCTCCAGTACGCGGTCATCACGGCCAGGGCCCATTTGCTGCGCAGGGCCTCCGGCAGCCCGCAGGCAATGCGCAGCGAGCTGATGCTGGCCACCGGAAAGACCTTCGGAAACCAGAACGGCACGCCGTACAGGCGCGCCCACAGCCGCAAGTCCTTGAACATGTACTTGCCCTTGGCGGGGATCGTCGCCGGGGGGCGGTTGCCGGTGGCTTCAAAAGCCTTGCCGATCAGAAACGGCTTCCAGACCACGGTGGCGCCGTGGCGCGCGGCCAGGGCTTCGATCTGCGTGGCGGCCAGATAGGTATAGGGGCTGGCCGAGTCCCAGAAGAACTCGATGGTGCGCGTGGTCATGGGAGGGTTCCGGAAAAGGGGCACGTCGAGTCTGGCACGCGACTTTTGAGCGGCACAAGTTGTGCTTCAGTTTCCTGCCGGACTTACACTACGTGCCCTCCAAAGCTCCCGCTGTCATGACGTACTGCGTCGCCATCAAAGTCAACGAAGGTCTGGTCTTCGCTTCCGACACGCGCACCAGCGCCGGTGTCGATGACGTTCGCACCTACAACAAGCTGCATGTCTTCGACGTGCCGGGGCAGCGCGTGTTCGTGGTGCTGTCGGCCGGCAATCTGGCGACGACGCAGGCGGTGCTCGCCAACCTCAAGCGCGACATGGACAACCCGCAGGCGCCGATCAGTCTGCTGACGGTGCAGCACATGTA
>JBEIOK010000217.1:0-4126 GCA_040377605.1 Nevskiaceae bacterium
ACCGCAGCCAGTTCTGACGCCGCGCAATCAGCAGCAGCGCCGCGGCCAGCATCAGCGCGTGCACCCACCACAGTCCGATCGCCGGCGGCAGTTTGCCCTTGGCGATCCAGGCCTGGCCGAGACCCAGCAGCTGCGAATACAGCAGGTAGGCCAGGATGCCGAGTACCAGCTTGCCGTAGCGTCCCTGCCGGGGCTGGATGTGCGAGAGCGGCACGGCGAGCAGCGCCAGAATGAACACCGAGATCGGTGCGGCCATCCGCCACGCCACCTCCGCCCGGTCACGAGGATCGTCGGACGCCAGCAGGCTCGCCGTGGGCTGGATCTTGCGCTTGGTACTGACGTACACGAAGTCGGGGGGCGCGACCCGGGTCGTGAACGTCTCGAAGCGTGTTGCATCGAAGCGTGCGGCGCCGACCTCGCCCTGATAGCGCCAGCCTTCCTGGAGCACGATCGTGCGCTCCCCGGTCTCCGGATCGGTGTGCTGGCTGCCGTGCCGCGCCGTCACCAGACTGGGACCGCCGGCCCCCTGGACCTGCGCGATGACCGTGGTCAGGCCGCCATCGGCCGACAGATCCGCGGTGTAGACCACCGCACGGCCACCCCCCACTTCCTTGAAGCGGCCTTCCTCGAAGGGATTGAACTGGATGAAACGCGCGGCATTCTTGGCGAGGTAGTCGGCGGTGCGCCCGGCCCAGGGACCGACCTGGAACGACAGCGCCGCGGTCAGCAGCGCCAGCAGCGCTCCGAGGGCCAGCACCGGACGGTACAGCGGCCCGAGGCCGACGCCACAGCCAGCCATGGCCGCGATCTCGCTGTCCTTATAGAGGCGTCCGAGGGCCAGCATGATCGCCAGCATCAGCGACACCGGGATCAGGATGACCAGATACTGCAGGCTGGACAGGCCGGCGATCTGGAACAGCAACTCGCGTGGCAACTCGCCCGCGGCCGCCTGTGCCAGAAAGCGCGCAAAGCGCGTCGACAGCATGATCGCGAGCAGGATGAACGTCACCGCGAGCCAGGCCGCACCGGTCTCGCGGAACAGATAGCGCGCCAGGATGCCCGGCTTCATCGGAATGTCGGCCTATACACAGCCCGTATTATGCCGATCTCGGGCGCAAACCGCCTTTATTGCTACAGAAAAACAACGCCTTGGCATGAAATCTTCTCGGTCGATGCATGCTGGAGCTTGGACCGCCGGCTTCCGCTAGCTAAAATGCGCGACCACTCAACTCCTGCCGGCAACTGCTTCATTCCGCAAATGAAATGCGGAGGCACGTGACGCCGGCGGTCATCAGTATTGGAAACTAGCGGGGCTTCATCGAGAAGCGCCGGAATCGGAGGATGTCATGGAATATTTCGTAAAGAGCGGCAATCCTGAGAAGCAACGCGTTGCCTGCGTCGTTGTCGGCATCTTCGACCGCCGCAGCCTGACCGAATCCGCCGAGACGATCGATAAAGCCAGCGACGGCGCCATCGCGGGCGTCATGCGTCGCGGCGACATCGATGGCAAGGCCGGCACCAGCCTGATCCTGCATAACGTTCCGGGGACCTTCGCCGACCGCGTGCTGCTGATCGGACTCGGCAAGGAGCGCAATTTCGACGAAACCGCATTCCGCAAGGCCCACACCGTTGCGGCGCGCGCGCTGCGCAGCACCGGCGCGATCGACGCGGTCTCCTATCTGACCCATCTGCCGGTCAAGGGACGCGACTTCCAATGGAACGTCGCGCAGGCCGTGATGGCCACCGAGGACCTCCAGTATCGCTTCGACGACTGCCGCGGCGAGAAGGCCCGCGAGGAACTGCCGAGCTACAAGCTCGAACGCTACACCTTTGACGTGCCGCGCCGCTCCGATCTTCCGGCCGGCGAGCGGGGCCTGCAGGAAGCCCTGGCCATCAGCAAGGGCGTGGCACTGACGAAGAATCTCGGCAATCTGCCGGGCAACCTGTGCACGCCGACCTATCTCGCGGAGCAGGCCCGCAAGCTTGCGCAGCGGTATCCGATCAAGACCAAGATCCTCGAGCAGGCGGACATGGAGCGCTTCGGCATGGGCGCGCTGCTGTCGGTCGCCAAGGGCTCCCGCCAGCCGGCCAAACTGATCGTCATGGAATACCTGCACGGACCCAAGGATGAAAAGCCGGTTGCGCTGGTCGGCAAGGGGCTGACCTTCGACGCCGGCGGCATCTCGATCAAGCCCGGCGCGCAGATGGATGAAATGAAGTTCGACATGTGCGGTGGCGCCTCGGTGTACGGCACGCTGACCGCGATCGCTGAACTCAAGCTGCCGATCAACGTGGTCGGCGTGGTCCCGGCCAGCGAGAACCTGCCGGACGGCGCTGCCGTGAAGCCGGGGGATATCGTCACCAGCATGGCCGGCATCACCATCGAGATCCTGAATACCGATGCCGAGGGTCGCCTGATCCTCTGTGATGCCCTGACCTACGTGGAACGCGAGTACGAACCCTCGCTGTGCATCGACATGGCCACGCTCACCGGCGCCTGCGTCGTCGCGCTGGGCAATGTCGCCACCGGGTTGTTCAGCAACACGCCAGCGTTGGGCCGCGCGCTGCTGGCGGCCGGCGAGCAGGTCGGTGATCGTGCCTGGGAATTGCCGCTGTGGTCGGAGTACGACGAGAACATCAAGAGCGAGTTCGCTGATGTCGCCAACATCGCCACGCGCGGCGGGCGCGAAGCGGGCGCGATCATCGGCGCCACCTTCCTGCATCGCTTCACGCGCCGCATGAAGTGGGCCCATCTGGATATCGCCGGTACCGCCTGGATCGGCAAGAAGGCGACTGGCCGTCCGGTGCCGATGCTGACCCAGTATCTGGTCAATCTCGCCGCCAAGAAAGGGGACGCCTGAGCGCGCCGCGATGACCCGTATCGACTTCTACATCCTGCCGGAGCAGACCGGACCGACGCACTCGCCAGTGATGGCAGCCTGCCGCTTGTGCGACAAGGCCGTCGGCGCCGGACTGCGCGTGTACATCCACACGCCGGACCCGGTGCTGGCCGATGAGGTCGATGGCGCGCTGTGGAGTTTTCGCCAGGGCGGCTTCATCGCCCACGAACGCCATGGCGAGCAGGCCCTCGAAGCGCCGCTGCCCCCGGTACTGATCGGTTCCCGAGAGCCGCCGGACAGCCACCAGGGCGTCATGGTGAACCTGGGCCTCGAGGTCCCGGAGAGCTTCAGCCGCTTTGAGCGCGTGCTGGAGATCGTTGCCGGTGACACGCAGGGCCGCGCCAAATCACGCGAGCGCTTCAAGTTCTATCGCGATCGCGGCTACGAACTGAAGACCTATGAACAGACGCCGGAAGGCGGCTGGACACTGCGCGCGCAGAAGTAGGGCCGCGCCCACGCGGGCTACAATTCCGTACCCTCTTTCCCGCCGGCGTCCGCCGTTAAGGCGCTGCGCCCATTGCCAGAACCATGATGGAAAAGACTTTCGAACCCAAGAGCATTGAAGCCCGCTGGTGCGCGGCCTGGGAAAACAGCGGCTACTACACGCCCGAGACCGTCGCCGCACTCAAAGGCCTGGACCGGGGGGCGATGCCGGCCTACAGCATCATGATCCCGCCGCCGAACGTCACCGGCACGCTGCACATGGGTCACGCCTTTCAGCACACGGTGATGGACGCGCTGACGCGCTATCACCGCATGCGCGGTTTCGACGCGCTGTGGCTGCCGGGCACCGATCACGCCGGCATCGCCACGCAGATGGTCGTCGAGCGCCAGCTGGCGGCGCAGGGCATCAAGCGCACCGACCTCGGCCGCGAGAAATTCCTGGACAAGGTCTGGGAGTGGAAGGAGTACTCGGGCAACACGATCACGCACCAGATCCGCCGCATGGGCAATTCGGTGGACTGGACGCGCGAGCGCTTCACGATGGATCCGCAGTGCAACGCGGCCGTCACCGAAGAATTCGTGCGGCTGTTCGAGGACGGCCTGATCTACCGCGGCAAGCGTCTGGTCAACTGGGACCCGGTGCTGCTGACCGCCATCTCGGATCTGGAAGTCGAGAGCAAGGAAGAAAACGGCAAGCTGTGGCACTTCCGGTATCCGCTGACCGATGGCTCGGGTCAGCTCGTCGTCGCGACCACCCGTCCAGAGACGATGCTGGGCGACAC
>JBEIOK010000078.1:0-12179 GCA_040377605.1 Nevskiaceae bacterium
CTCCTGCGCGACTTCGGTGTTGGCAATCAGGCCGATGCCGACGACGACGAAGTCGCATTCGATGCGCGTGCCGTCGGCCAGCTTGACCGCCGTCACCGGCGACCCCTCGAAGCCGGCCATCTGCGCACCGGTACGCAGATCAACACCGGCCTCGCGATGCGCGCGCTCGAAGAAGGCCGAGACTTCCGGCACGGTCACGCGCGCGAGTACGCGCGGCAGGCCCTCGAGCACCGTGACCTTGAGGCCGAGCTTGACCGCAACCGCCGCGACTTCGAGGCCGATGAAGCCGCCACCGACGATGACCACACGCTGGCCCTCGCTGCAATGCGCGCGGATACCCTGCACGTCAGCGATCGTGCGCAGCGGAAACACGTTGCTGGCATCGGCGCCCGGAACCGTCAGCGGACGCGCACGGCCGCCGGTGGCCAGCACCAGCTTGTCGTACACCTGCGTTGTGCCATCCGCGAGGTGCACGGTCCGGGCCGCGCGGTCGATGCGGGTGACCCGCGCGTTGCCGCGAAATTCGATATTGGCCTTCTGCAGCTGCGCTGCCTGCATCACATACAGGCCCTCCTCCTGCACGCTGCCGGCCAGATAGGCCTTCGACAGGGGCGGACGCTTGTACGGCGGCTGTGGCTCTTCACCGAGAATGACGATGCGGCCGGCGAAGCCCAGCTTGCGCAGCTCGGCGGCGGATTCGCCACCGGCCTGGCCGGCACCGACGATGACCACGGTGGAATCAGCGGTAAGTTCGCTCATGAAATCGGGCAGACAATCGGGAGAGAGGACGGCGACGGCGCGGCAGTGTCACCGGGCCGTCATTGTAGAAGCATCCCGCGTTTGAGGGAGAGCGCCACCAGGCGCACGGCTATCGGGCGTAGGCCTTCAGCGGCGGCTCCGTCGTCACCAGATTCAGGCCCGGCGCACCATTGGCGATCTCGATCGGCAGCAGTCCGAGGATCTCGACCAGGAAGTTCGGCGCCAGCGCCTGGTCCGGCACGATCGGCAGCAGGCCGCACAGCGCCGCGCCGCCCGCACGCTCGACACTGGCCGGACCCGGATGCGTGATCGCGTCCAGCGCGAGTTCGAAACTCAGACGGTCGGTCAGGCCGATCGTGACGTGATCCACGATGCGGCCGGCACACACATCCTGCAGCAGGATGTTGGCCACGCGGGGATTGTCCAGCCCGAAATCCACGGCGGCCGTCGGCACCGGATAGACCGGCTGCACCAGTTCGTCGAATACCGTGTACAGCGCGGTGTAGTCGATATCGCCCGGGGTCTCGTCATCGCGATTGACCGCCTGCATGTGCTCGGAATTGCCGATCAGCTGGCGAAACGCCGCCGGCAGCGGCAGCGGCGAGGCCGCGGGACTGACGCCCGGCACGATCGCGCCCAGCAGCGTGAACAGCGCCAGCGGGTCGGCACCGTGGTTGGGACCGGCCTGCATCACGAAGTCATCGACCGCGTCGCGCGCCGATGGCCACCACTTGATTGCCCAGCGCGGCACCGCGACGCCCTGGCTGTGGCCGATCACCGCCACCTTGCGCCCGCTCTCGGCGCGGATGCGGCGCAGCGCATGCACCACGTACTCCGCCGAAATCTGCAGGTCGCCGAGGCCGCGGTCCGGGTACGTCACCGTGCACACGTCAAAGCCGCGCGCCATCAGCAGCGGCTTGTAGGTCCAGTTGTACTGTTCCTGTCCGTGCGTGAAGGTGCCGTGCACCAGCAGGACCGGCGGCTTGTCGGGATGCGCAAACGGCGTGCACTCCAGCCCCGCGTCGAGCAGGGCGACATCGGTTTCCAGCCGGGGCTCGGCCGCAAGCTGCGCCTCACCGGCCAGGTCGGACCCGCAGGCGGCCAGCATTGCCGCAGCGCCCAGCAGTCCTGCAAGACGAATCGATGCGCGCATCGGCGATTCCCTCCCCCGTGATTGATGGGCGGGAGCATCGCCGCCAGCGGGGGCCACGACCTCAACCGTTCAGATGAACCCCGACGGACGGCGTCGCGCTACTCGCCGCGGTAGCGGGCCCAGTTCTTGTCGGTCTCGAACAGGCAGATTTCATACAGCAGCGCGCCGAAGCGCGGCTGCAGCACCTGCCAGAACAGCACGGCGAGATTCTCGACGGTCGGATTGACGCCGCGACACACCACCGAATCGTGATTGAGGTGGCGGTGATCGACATCGTCGATCAGCAGTTCGCGTACCGCGTCCCGCACCTCGGTGACGTTGACGAGGATGCCGGTCCGGGGGTCGATCGGCCCCCGCAGCGTCACCTCGAGGACATAGTTGTGCCCGTGACCGTAGTCGTGCGCACATTTCCCGAACAGCGCGCGGTTCTCCTCGGGGCTGAGGTCATCCGACCACAGCCGGTGCGCGGCACAGAAGGTCTCGCGACGCGTGAGGTAAACGATGGGGCCGCTGTTGTTGCGCTCAGTCGTCATTGCAATGGATCTCGACAATCGTGCCGGTCACCGGGCCTGACAGCGCGCGGTTGAGCAGGAATTCCACCGTGGGGGCGATCGCTTCGGGCGCGGTCTTCGGCTGCAGCCCCAGGGCCTCGACCATCGCCGTGCGCATCGTGCCCGGCGCCACGGCGTTGACGCGAATGCCGTGAGGCTTGCCTTCCAGCGCCAGCGCCTCGGTCAGGCCGACGATCGCATGCTTGGAGGTCGCATACGCGCCGAAGCCGGCAAAGCGCTGCATGCCGCGCAGCCCGCCGAGCGACGAGACATTGACGATGTCGCCCTGCACGCCTGCTTCGCGCCACAAACGCATCGCCGCGTAGCAGGCGTGAAAGGTACCGGCGACATTGATCGACATGACCTCGGCAAAGCGGGCCGGTGTCAGCTCATCCCAGATCGCGCCGCGGCCGAGAATCGCCGCACTGCAGACCAGACCCGAGGGCTGGCACTCGCGGATCGCGGATTCCACCGCCGCCGCATCGCCGACATCCAGCGGATACAGGCGCGTCTGCCCGCCGAGCTCTGCGGCCACCGCCTGCAACAGGTCGGCGCGGCGACCCGCGAGCGCGACGCGATGGCCGGCTGCGACCAGTCGGCGCGCCACCGCCGCGCCAAGGCCGCTGCCGCCGCCAGTAATGAAGATGGGTCCAGGAGCGTGCACTGTCATAACCAGATTGTCGCACGCCACACCCTGGACAGACCGGCGCGCACCGTTCAGCGCCGCAGTGCCGCCTTGATTTCTTCCAGCGAGCGCGGATCGTCGATGGTGGCCGGCACCGTGTACGGCCGCCCGTCGGCGATCGCGCGCATCGTCGCCCGCAGTACCTTGCCGGAGCGCGTCTTCGGCAGTCGCGCGACCACCACGGCCTGCTTGAAGGCGGCCACCGCGCCGATCTGCGCGCGCACCCGTTCCACCAACTCCTTGAGAATCTGCTCCTGCGGCTTCTGCACGCCCGACTTCAGCACCACCAGCCCGACCGGGATCTGGCCCTTGAGCGCGTCAGCGACCCCGATGACCGCGCATTCGGCGATATCCGGGTGCCCGCACAGCACCTCCTCCATCGCGCCGGTCGACAGGCGATGCCCGGCGACATTGATGATGTCGTCGATCCGCGACATCACCCACCAGTAGCCATCGGCATCGGCATACCCGGCATCGCCTGCCAGGTAGTACCCGGGATAGCGCGTCAGATAGTTGTCGACGTAACCCTGCTCGTTGTTCCACATCGTCGGCAACGCGCCCGGCGGCAGCGGCAGCTTGATGACGACGTTGCCGATCGTGTCGGCCGGCACCTCGACCCCTTCCTCGTCCAGCACGCGCAGATCGAAACCCGGCACCGGCACGCTCGCCGATCCGGGCTTCACCGGCAGCGGTGTCAGGCCCTGGCAGTTGGCAATGGCCGGCCAGCCGAGTTCGGTCTGCCACCAGTGATCCACCACCGGCACCTGCAGCATGTCCTGCGCCCACACGATGGTGTCCGGATCACTGCGCTCGCCGGCGAGATACAGCGCCTGCAGGCAGGACAGGTCGTACTGCTTCAGCAACTCGCCGCGCGGATCTTCCTTCTTGATCGCGCGAAACGCCGTAGGCGCCGTGAAAAAGGCCTTCACGCGGTGTTCCGCGATCACGCGCCAGAAGGCGCCGGCATCGGGCGTACCGACCGGCTTGCCTTCGTAGAGGATCGTTGTGCACCCGGCCAGCAGCGGTCCATACACGATGTAGGAATGGCCGACGACCCAGCCGACATCCGACGCGGCCCAGAACACATCGCCGGCCTCGACGTTGTAGATCGCCTTCATCGAATAGTGCAGCGCGACCGCATGGCCGCCGTGGTCGCGTACCACGCCCTTGGGCTTGCCCGTGGTGCCCGAGGTGTAGAGCACATACAGCGGGTCGGTGGCGGCAACACTGACGCAGGCCGCCGGCTGCACGCCCTGCTGTGCGGCCTCCCACTCCAGATCACGACCGGCGATCAGTGTCGCCGTGGCTTGCGGACGCTGCAGGATGATGCAGGTGGCCGGCTTGTGCGCCGACAGCTCGATCGCCTGATCCAGCAGCGGCTTGTACTCGATGACACGCCCCGGCTCGATACCGCAGCTCGCCGAGATCACCAGCACCGGCTGCGCGTCCTCGATGCGCTTGGCCAGCTCCGGGGCCGCGAACCCTCCGAACACCACCGAGTGGATCGCGCCGATGCGCGCGCAGGCCAGCATCGCGATGGCTGCCTCCGGCACCATCGGCAGGTAGATGACGACGCGCTCGCCCTTCTTGACGCCACGCGCCTGCAGCGCCCCGGCAAACCGCGCCACCGCGTCGCGCAGTTCGCGGTAGGTGTAGCGGCGCTGGTGCTGGGTCAGCGGACTGTCGTAGATCAGCGCGATCTGGTCGGCACGACCGTTATCGACATGGCGATCCAGCGCGTTGTAGCAGGTGTTCAGACGCCCGTCGGCAAACCAGCGGTACAGCGGTGCTCGGCTGCCATCAAGCACCCGGGTTGGCAGCTGGTCCCAGTGCAGGGCGCGGGCGGCCTCGCCCCAGAAGCCGGCAGGGTCGCTCAGCGAGCGGCGGAAATCGTTCTGGTAACGGCTCATCGTATGGCTCTCCTTGACGCGATGCCGCCGCGGCCTAGACCGACGGCGTGCGCCGCTGTCGCGCGTGAGGCTTGGAATCGTCAGACGCCCGCGCCGGCATCGCTGCGACCGCGCGCTCGGCGCGCGCCGTGGCGGGCAACCCGAGCTGCGCCTGCAGGTAGGTCAGCATGTCCTGTCGCGCCAGCCGCACCTCCGGATACAGCGATCCGAACAGCGGGAACGCATGCGGCAGCATCGGCCAGATCTCGCATCGCACGTCGACGCCATGCGCCTTGGCGCGGCGCGCAAACAGCACGCTGTCATCGAGCAGCACTTCGTTGTCACTGGCCAGCACGAATATCGGCGGGAACCCGCGGCAGTCGGCATACAGCGGCGACAACTCCGGATCCGAGGCGTCGTGATCGCCTGCGTACATCTCGTCAACCCGCTGCAACGCGGCGATCGGCAGGATCGGATCCTGCTTCATGCGCCGCGGCCGCGAGTCCGGCGCGTGGATGCGGCCCAGCTCGGTCGCCGGCGAGACCGGCAGCGCGCAAGCCGGCATCGGCCAGCCGTGCTTGCGGATACGCTGCAGCACACCCAGCGTCAGATTGCCGCCCGCCGAATCGCCACCGATGGCAATGCGCGAGGCCGGAAAGCCGAGATCCAGCAAGATGCGGTACGCGCGCTCGCAGTCGTCCAGCGCCGCCGGAAAGCGATTGCGCGGGGCCAGCCGGTAGTCCGGCAGAAACACATGCGCATCGAGCTTGGCCGCGAACCAGCACGCCATCTCCAGGTGCGCCATCGGCGAGGCCGGCAGGATGAACGCACCGCCGTGCAGCCACAGGATCACCGGCTTGGTGGTGTCGCGCAGATCGCCGACCACATGCCCCGGCAGCGCGCCGACCACCGTGTACTCCAGCGGCTGGCCATACGTTTTCGGGCAGCGCATGCGCGACATCTGCAACTGGATGCGCGCGATCTTCTCATCCGAGCCGCGGATCAGCCGCGCCAGCCACGGCCGCAGGAAGGTCTTCAGCAGCCAGGTGATGAAGCGGCTGCGGCGGCTGATGGTCACCGCCTTGCGCACGACCAGCCCTTCGGCGGGCGCGAGCAGCAGGGGTGCGGAGGACAGCAGAGGAGCGTCGGCGTTCATGTAATCCGGAAGCTTAGTGACGGAAACCGGGCGCGCGTCACCCATTCAGGCGAGTCTGGCGCTGCGGGATCGACATCATAGGGGCATGGGCCCACCGGAATGATCGCCGCAGGCACCCGAGCGGTGATTTCAGGGTCACTTCAAGAACAATTCAGGAAGATTTCAGACCTTCGTCAGGACCGCAGCCGCTCCTTCTCCTAGCCTGCAGCGCACGCACCATCCGACCACCAGGGAGGCAATTGCCCATGAAAGAGCGAAACAGGAAGTTCGGACTGCATACGGGCTTGATCGTCTGCATCGCCGCCGTAGAGGGGCTGAAAAGAGCCCACGCCGCCATGCCGCCCCTCTTGCAACCGTATGCGCCGGGCCTGTCTGCCAGCGAGGCAGCGATCCCCGGTGAGGCAAGCGCCCTGCTCTGGGGTGGGATCCTTGTGCTGACTCTGGGGTGCCTGGGGGTTCTGGCGATCCTGATCTGGCGACAGCCGCGCGCCCCAGTACCGACGGCAGCCGTCGACGCCACGCCCCGCTCAATCGACGCGCACGGGCTCCGCCGCCGAACCGCCCCACTCAAGATCGGCAACAAACCGGTATCCATACCCGTGCACGGTCTTGATGATGCGCTGATCGTGGTCGCGCAACACCTCACGCAAGCGGCTGACACACTTCGCGATGACCGTTTCGCTGGGGATGCGCCCCGGCCAGACCGCAGCAAAGAGCTGGTCCTTGGTTACGACTTCGCCCGCATGGCGCAACAGGTAGCGCAGCACCTCCAGCGGCTTGCGCTCCAGTTCCACTGGCTCCCCCGAATGGGTCAGCACCAGGCTGCTCTCGTCAAAGCGGATCTGCCCAAAACACCAGACCTGGGCATCGCCGCTGCGAGCCCGCGCCGTCAGCGTCGGCGAACCCGGCCACCGGACGGCGCGGGAGCGGCTAACGGCTCCACCTGGGCCGGTCCGTTGAGGGTGTAAACCTTCAGCGGCGTCCCCAGACCTTCGACGGGAATCTCTGTGGCATCGGCTCCTTGGGTGCGATCCTGGACCAGGGCCCAGGTGGTATGACTGACCATGACCTTTCCGGGCGGGCACTCGTCCTGGATGCGCTTGGCAACGTGCGTCTGCAGACCGATCCCCGAATACAGCTTTCGCTGCGGCGATCCGAAGTCGCCCACGCTTACGTAGCCCGTGTTGATGCCGATTCGTAGCCGGAAAGGGCGCTCGACGCCGCGTAGCAACCAGACGTCCTGCATAGCGGCGGCGCGCTCCTGCATATCGAGCGCCATGTTGATCGCACGCAACGCATGATCGCGATCACCGGTAGCCGACGGCGCGCCGAACAGGACCAGGATACAGTCGCCCAGCACGTGATTGACCGTGCCGTCATGGGCGTCGGCGATCGAGACCATACCTGACAGGTACTCGCCCAGAATCTGGGCCAGATCCTCGGCATCGATCTCTTCGGCCGCTGCGAGAAACGCATCGATCCCGACGAATACGATCGTCAACTTGCGCCGTTCCGGATGCGTGGACTCCGCATACTCGCCAGCCGTGATCTGGTCTGCGAGTCGCGCCGGCACATAGCGCCGGATCAATTGATGCGCCTGCTTCAGTGACTCATGGGCCCGCCGCATTCTGGCCTGCTGCCCGCGTTGCGTGCGTTGGAACAGAATGCATAACGAGACGCAGAAGCCGAGCAGCACCAGAATGTGCAGGAAAACCGAGACAAACCAGACCGGATTATTCTGGGCATCAATGCTGCGCTCCAGCAGCATCGGGGCGTATGGCAACCATTGCTGGAGTTCCGCCGCACCGACCAGCGCCATCCAGGCCACCAGATTACAGAACCCGAACAGGCCGATGCGCTCGTCGAGCACCAAGGCCCACAGGATCACGATGGCCGGATAGATCGCGACCAGCGGTGTGCCCATGGTCCCGTAGAGATGCAGCAGCCCGACGATGAAAGGTGACTGCACAGCGACAAACAGTTGTGCCGCCCACCGCCCCTCCAGCCCCCGTACGGCCGACGGCAGCGCCGCGGCCGTAACCATCACCTGCGCACCGATCCAGAACGCGATGTAGCGATTGATCAGCTCCAGATTCATCGCCGACGGCGAGGCGAACCCGAATAACAGGGCATTGACCACGCCCGCGCAGAGTGTCGCAACGATACCGACCGAGCCGAGCAGGAACAGTTTTCGGCTAATCGGCCAGTTGATGAACCCGCCCAGACGCTCACGCAGTTTCATGAACCTTCCTTCCCTGGAAGTGAGGCCTCTGCAATACGCAATTCCCGCAGGCCTCAAGATGCACGACGATGGCGGCATCATGTGCGATAGCAGAGCTATGCACAATTGTTCATAAAGGACAGCTGTTCAAAGACCGGTATTTATAGACAGAATCCTGACTGATTCGAGCGAAGCACAGGGATTAGGCGCGATAACGGTGAACCTGGAATATGCAAGCGCCCCGGACAGAGCGAACCGATCCCGCTCCGTCCAGGTCGCCGATGCCGCTTCATCGGGTGTGTCGGCCTACATCCGGAACACGCCGTAGCGCGGCTCTTCGATCGGCGTGTTCAGTGACGCCGAGATCGCCATGCCCAGCGCATTGCGCGTATCCGCCGGGTCGATGATGCCGTCGTCCCAGATCTCCGACGTGGACCAGTAGGCACTCTGCTTGCGCTTGAACTCGCCGAGCACCGGGTCGCGGATCGCGTCGATGTCTTCCTGCGTGAGCTTCTTGCCCTGCTTGGCCAGCTGGCGGATCTTGACGTCGGCCAGCGTGTTGGCGGCCTGCTCGGCACCCATCACGCTGATCTGCGACTGCGGCCAGCTGAAGAGGAAGCGGCTGTCGAAGGCGCGACCGCTCATGCCGTAGTTGCCAGCGCCGAAGGAGCCATGACACATCACCGTGAACTTCGGCACTTCGCAGTTGCTCACGGCCATGATCATCTTGGCGCCGTCCTTGGTGATGCCGCGGCGCTCGTACTCCTTGCCGACCATGAAGCCCGTGATGTTCTGCAGGAACACGATCGGGGTGCGCGCCTGGTTGCACAGCTCGATGAAGTGGGCGCCTTTCAGGGCACTGTCGTTGAACAGCACGCCGTTGTTGGCGAGGATGCCGACTTTGTAGCCCCAGATGTGGGCATAGCCGCAGATCAGCGTCTTGCCGTAGTTCGGCTGGTACTCGTGGAAGCGCGAACCGTCGACGATGCGCGCGATGATCTCGTGCATGTCAAAGCCCTGCTTGATGTCCTGCGGCAACACGCCGTAGAGCTCCTCGGGGGCATAGTGTGGTTCTTCCGGTGGCTGCCATTCGGTATGCGCCTTCTGCGGCCGCTTGAACTGCGCGACGATGTCGCGGGCGATCGCAATGGCCTCCTCTTCCGACGAGGCCGGATAGTCGGCGGTGCCGGAGACGCTGGTGTGCATGTCGCAGCCGCCCAGCTCGTCGACGCTGACGTCCTCGCCGGTCGCCGCCTTCACCAGCGGCGGGCCGGCAAGGAAAATCGCACCGGTGCCGCGCACGATCACGTTGTAGTCCGACAGGCCCGGCACGTAGGCGCCGCCCGCCGTGCAATGGCCCAGCACCACCGACACCTGCTGCACACCCATCTTCGACAGCATGCACTGATTACGGAAGATGCGGCCGGCGTAATACTTGTCGGCGAACAGGTCGGCCTGCAGTGGCAGGAAGCCACCGGCGGAATCGCAGAGATGCACGACCGGCAGGCGGTTCTCGATCGCGATGTCCAGCGCGCGGATGGTCTTCTTAACCGTCAGCGGATACCAGGCGCCACCCTTCACCGAGGCATCACCGGCATTGATGACGACCTCGCGGCCGGACACGATCCCGATACCGGTCACGCAGGCCGCTCCCGGGACTTCACCGTCATAGGCCTCGTTGGCCGCCAGCGAAGAAAACTCCAGGAACGGCGTGCCTGGATCAAGCAACAGCTTGATGCGCTCGCGTACCAGCAGCTTGTTCTGCTTGCGCAGGCGTTCGATGTCGCGCTCCGGGCGTGCGTGTCGGACCTTGTCCTGCTTGTCCTTGAACTCCTGGGCCAGCCGACGGTTGTGCGCGGCATTGGCCTGGAAGACGGCGGAAGCAGTGTTGAGCTTGGATTCGATGCGTTTCATGTCTTGTCTCCGGCGACCAGGCTCAGCAGCAGCGCGTCGCGATCGAAGGTCTGGCCCTTTTCATAGGTCACCGCGTCCACTACGCCATCGCGAGGCGCGGCGATCGTGGTCTCCATCTTCATGCTCTCCATCACCAGCAGGGTCTGGCCCTTGGTGACGACATCGCCGGGCTTGACCTGCACGGCGACGATGCTGCCGGGCATCGGCGCGCGGATGCTGTCTTCCGCACTGCCACCCGCCGCCGCAGCAAGACGATCCAGCGGGTGCTGGTAGCGCAGCTGGTAGGCCTCGCCGTCGAGGTGCACGAAGACGTCATCCCCGCGTGTGGCAATGACGACTTCGAGATGCCGCTCGCCGAGGGTCAGCCAGGCGCGACCATCCGGACCGGTCTTGAGATCGATGGCGAAGGTCTGTTCGCCGAGGTGCAGGCGGTACGCCGTCGCCGAGCGCGACAGCTCGACGTTGTGGTCGGCGTCGCCGAGTTTGAATGCGTGGTGCATAAATTTTCCGTTGGAATCCTTCTCTGCGCTCAGGATGACTGGCCTGTGCCGGTCAATTGCGCCACTCGCCCATCGCCGCATGCATGTCCGGTACGGCATCGGCGACATCGCGCATCGGACGTGTGCTCAGGCTGGCTGCACCGAGCAGGGCCTGCAGGGTCTCGGCCGGCAGTTCCGGCTCGGCTGCGATCTGCGGGTTGGCGTCGAGAAAACCGGTATGGACGTCGCCGGCCACGAACGCCGGATGTGCGATCAGGCGGCGCAGGAACGCGGTATTGGTCTTGCAGCCGAGCAGCACGGTCTCGCGCAGCGCCTTGTCAGCCTTGGCGATCGCATCCTTGCGATCCGTCCCCTTGATGATCAGCTTGGCAATCATCGGGTCGAATGCAGACGTCACCTCCCCTCCCTGCAGCACGCCGCTGTCCCAGCGAACGCCCTCTCCCTGCGGCGGCTGCAGCACGAGGATCGGGCCGGTCGTCGGCGTGTAGCCGCGCGCGGCGTCCTCGGCGTAGATGCGGAACTCGATGGAGTGACCCGACGACCTCACGTCGGCCTGCGTGTAGCCGAGCGTCTCGCCCGCCGCGACCCGCAGTTGCTGCAGCACCAGATCGATGCCGGTGATCTCTTCCGTGACCGGATGTTCGACCTGCAGACGCGTGTTCATCTCCAGGAAGTAGAACTCACCGCCCTGGCCGAAGATGAACTCCACGGTGCCGGCGTTGCGATAGTTGAGTGCCCGCGCGATGCCCGCGGCGGTTTCGCAGATCTTGTCGCGCAGCGCAGCGTCCAGCGCCGGCGACGGCGTTTCCTCGACGATCTTCTGGAATCGGCGCTGCACCGAGCACTCACGCTCGAAGACGTGCACGACGCTGCCCTGGCCATCGCCCAGCACCTGCACCTCGATGTGGCGCGGGTTCTCGATGTAGCGCTCGCAGTACAGGCGCCCGTCGCCGAAGTAGCGCTGGCCCTCGCTGCGGCCACGCTCGATCTCCTGCTCCAGCACCGACAGGTCGCGCACGATGCGCATGCCCTTGCCGCCGCCGCCCGCACTGGGCTTGATCAGCAGCGGTGCACCGACCTTGCGCGAACGCTCGACGAAGGTTTTCGGATCGTCATCCTCGATCGCACTGGGGGCGACGGGAAAGCCGGCCTTCTCGACGTAGTTGCGCGCGCGCACCTTGTCGCCCATCAGGTCGATCTGTTCCGGCGTCGGACCGATGAAGCGCAGCCCCGCCGCCTCGACGGCCTGGCAGAAGCCCTTGTTCTCAGACAGGAAGCCGTACCCCGGATGGATCGCACCCGCACCGCTGGCGATGGCCGCCGCGATGATCTGCGCACCATCGAGATAGGA
>JBEIOK010000125.1:0-8206 GCA_040377605.1 Nevskiaceae bacterium
GGTGCGGCTCCTGCGACGCAGCATCGATGTGCTGGCGGGGATTCCGTCGATCGTGCTGGGTTTGTTCGGCAACGCGTTCTTCTGCGTTTATCTCGGGCTGGGATTCTCGATCCTGTCCGGCGGCCTCACACTCGCCTGCATGGTGCTGCCGATTCTGATCCGGTCGACGGAAGATGGGCTGCGCGCGGTGCCCGCGGAGCTGCGTCGCGCGGCGGCGGCGCTGGCGCTGAGCCGCACGCGCACGCTGTTCAGCCTGCTGCTGCCGGCGGCGCTGCCGGGCCTGATCGTGGGGTTGGTGCTGGGGATCGGGCGCGCAGCGGCCGAGACCGCTGCGCTGATCTTCACCAGTGGCTATGTCGATCGCATGCCCGAGTCGGTGCATGACTCCGGCCGCGCACTGTCGATCCATATCTTTGATCTGTCGATGAACATCGGTGGCGGCGAGTCCAGCGCCTACGCTTCGGCGCTGGTGCTGGTGGGGCTGCTGCTGGTCATCAATCTGCTGGCGGCCGTCATCGGCCGCCGCGGGCACTCCCGGAGCCTGACCGTCGCATGACGATCCCCCTGTCCCAGACCGAACCCGCTTGCTGTGTGGCACCGGTCACCCGCGCCGCTGCGGTGACACCGGCGTTGCTGGAGGTCGAGCGTCTCGATATCGCCTACGGCGGACGACCCGCGCTGCACGATGTCACGCTGCCGATCCGGGCGCAGGCGATCACCGCCCTGATCGGGCCCTCGGGCTGCGGCAAGACCAGCTTCCTGTCGGCGCTGAACCGCATGACCGATCTGATTCCGGGCTGCACCGTGCGCGGCACGATTCGCTTCCGGGGCGTGGACATCCATGCCCGCGACAGCGATCCCGTCGCACTGCGACGACGCATCGGCATGATCTTCCAGAAGCCTAATCCGTTCCCGCTGTCGATCCGCCGTAATCTGGAGTTGCCGCTGCTGGAACGCGGGGTCCGTGATCGGGCCGAGCGCGAGGCGCGCATCGAGCAGGTGCTGCGCGAGGCCGGCCTCTGGGGCGAGGTTCGGGACCGTCTGCAGGCGCCGGCTCTGGCGCTATCGGGTGGACAGCAGCAGCGGCTCTGCATCGCACGCGCGCTGACGCTGGAACCCGACGTGCTGCTGATGGACGAGCCCTGCTCGGCGCTGGACCCGATCGCCGGCAATGCCATCGAGGAGTTGATCCTGCGTCTGCGGCAGCGCTACACCGTCGTCATCGTCACCCACAATCTGGCGCAGGCGCGGCGCATCTCCGATCACTGCGGGGTGTTCTGGGTGCGAGAGGGCGTCGGCCGGCTGATCGAATGCGGAGCGTCCTGCCAGATCTTCGAGGCGCCCGGGGATCCGCAGACCGCCGCCTATATCGAAGGCCGCCGCGGCTGACGGCATCCGTATGGCCCGCCCCCCGTAAACCTCTACGTCCACTTCCTTTTCTACCGACGAGCTTCCATGAACGGCGACTTCAATACCTACGGCAGCGTGCAGGAGTACTACGGCAAGGTGCTGCAATCCACGGCTGATCTGCAGACCGGTGCCTGTTGCACGGCCGAGGCCATGCCGGCCTATCTGCTGCCGATCCTGCGTGATCTGCACGACGAGGTGCGCGACCGCTTCTACGGCTGCGGGTCGCCGATCCCCCCCGCACTACAGGGGGCGACGGTGCTCGACCTCGGCTGCGGCTCGGGTCGCGATGTGTATCTGCTGTCGAAGCTGGTCGGCGCAAGCGGCCGCGTGATCGGCATCGACATGACCGATGAGCAGCTGGCGGTGGCGCGTCGACACCAGGACTATCACGCACAGAAGTTCGGACATGCCAACGTCGACTTCCGGCATGGCTACATCGAGGACCTGGCCACGGCGGGGATTGCGGATGCCTCGGTCGACGTGGTCGTCTCCAACTGCGTGCTGAATCTCTCGCCCGACAAGCCGCGGGTGTTCCGAGAGATCTTTCGCGTGCTCAAGCCGGGCGGCGAGCTGTACTTCTCGGATGTGTTCGCCGACCGCCGTGTACCGGAGGCGCTGGCCCGCGATCCGCTGATGCTGGGTGAATGTCTGGGCGGCGCGCTGTACACCGAAGACTTCCGGCGACTGATGGCACAGGTGGGCTGCAGCGATGCGCGCGTATGCAAGTCTGCGCCGATTCCTCTTTTCAATGCCGAGGTGCTGCACAAGGCCGGCAATCTCCAGTTCCGCTCGCTGACCTTCCGCGCCTTCAAGCTCGATTTGGAGGATCGCTGCGAGGACTATGGCCAGGTCGCGATCTATCGCGGAACGATCGAGGAACAGCCGCATGCCTTTGATCTCGATGATCACCACCACTTCGAGACAGGACGGCCGATGCTGGTCTGCGGCAACACTGCCGACATGCTGGCGGGTACGCGCTATGCGCGCCACTTCGAGGTACGCGGTGACAAGCACCAGCACTTCGGTCTGTTCGACTGCGGTCCGACGCCTGTTGCGCAGGCGCCCGGTGCCGGTGCCGGCGGCGCCTGCTGCTGATGAACGTCATTCCCACGCTGGCCGAGCTGACACCGTCGCGCTTCGACTTCGACGCGATACTGGCGGCGCGCGGGCTCGCGCTGCCCCCGCTGTCGGTGGAGACACTGCAGCTCAACGTCACCAAGCTGTGCAACCAGGCCTGCCGGCATTGCCATGTGGACTCCTCGCCAGCCCGCACCGAGGCGATGTCGCGCGAGACGCTGGAACAGTGTCTGCGCGTGCTTGAACAGAACCCCGGCATCCGCAAGCTCGACCTCACCGGCGGCGCACCGGAGCTGCATCCGCACTTCGAGTGGCTGGTGACCGAGGCCACGCGCCTGGGCCGGCATGTCATGGTGCGGCACAACCTTACGGTGCAGCTCGATCCGCACCCGCAGACTGGCGCGTCGCTTGCGCATTTGCCGGAGTTCTTTGCGAAGCATTGCGTCGAAGTGATTTCCTCGTTGCCGTACTACCAGGAATATTTCACGGATGCGCAGCGCGGCGGGGGCGTCTTCAAGAAGAGCGTGGAGGCGCTCCAGCGGCTCAACGCCGTCGGCTATGGCGTGGCCGGCAGCGGGCTGCAGCTGAATCTGGTCTACAACCCAGTCGGCCCTTACCTGCCCGCGGCGCAGGCAGGCCTGGAGGCCGACTACAAGCGCGAGCTCAAGGAGCGCCTCGGGATCGTCTTCAACAGTCTGTTCACGATCACCAACATGCCGATCCACCGGTTCGCGCTGCACCTGCGCAAGAGCGGGCAATACGAGTCCTACATGGACAAGCTGCTGGGCGCGTTCAATCCGGCGGCGGCCGAGGGCGTCATGTGCCGCAGCCTGCTGAGCGTCGATTACAACGGCGATCTGTTCGATTGCGACTTCAATCAGCAGCTCGGACTGAGCGCCGGAGGCCCGCGCAATATCCGCGACTATGATCCGGTGGCTGCGCTGGCACGGCGGATCCGCTTTGCCCCGCACTGCCTGGGTTGCACGGCGGGGGCTGGTTCTTCCTGCGGCGGCGCGACCGCCGGCTGATCAGCGCTCGTCGTCGCTGCCGTCGACGGGATCGGCGGGTCCGAGCAGTTCCGCGGCTTCGACGCCTGGCAGTTCCTGCACCCCCTTGAGCCGCCGCGTGATGGCGCGGGTGCGCACGCCGGTGGCATCGAGCTGGTTGGTGGCCTCATCAAGCTTCTTGCGCACCTTGTCGAGCACATCACCAAACTTGTTGAACTCGGTCTTCACGGCGCCGAGCACCTGCCAGACCTCGCTGGAGCGCTTCTCGATCGTCAGTGTGCGGAAGCCCATCTGCAGGCTGTTGAGGAAGGCGAGCAGGTTGGTCGGGCCGGTGACGGTGACACGATGCTCGCGCTGCAGGGCTTCGAACAGACCGGGCCGTCGCAGGATCTCGGCATAGAGCCCCTCGGTCGGCACGAACAGGATCGCAAAGTCGGTGGTGTGCGGCGGCGCCAGATACTTGCTGGCGATGCTGCGCGCTTCGTCGCGGATGCGGCGTTCCAGGGCGCTGGCCGCGGCTTCGGCGGCCACGGGGTCGGCGCGGTCCTGCGCATCGATCAGGCGCTCATAGTCTTCGCGCGGGAACTTGGCGTCGATCGGCAGCCATACCGGCTGCTCGTCCTCGCTGCGGCCCGGTAGCCGGATCGCGAACTCCACACGCTCGCCGCTGCCGGGGCGGGTCGCGACGTTGGCGGCGTACTGCTCGATCGTCAGCACCTGCTCCAGCAATGCCGCGAGTTGCACCTCACCGAAGATGCCGCGCGACTTGACGTTGGTCAGGACGCGCTTCAGGTCGCCGACGCCGGTGGCCAGCGACTGCATCTCGCCCAGTCCCTTGTGGACCTGTTCGAGACGATCGCTGACCTGCTTGAACGACTCGCCCAGACGTTTCTCCAGCGTTTCGTGCAGCTTCTCGTCGACCGTGCGCCGCATCTGCTCCAGCTTTTCCGTGTTTTCCTGGCGCAGGGTCGTGAGCCCCGCTTCCAGGCTGGTGCGCAGCGCGGTGGCCTGCTGCAACTGGGTTTCCGTCAGCTGCTGCAGGCCCAGGCGCTGCACATCGCCGAAGCGGGCCAGCGAGGTCTGCTGCTCGGCGCGTCCGGTGCGCGCTTCCTCCAGCAGCTTGCCCTGCAGGTCGGCCAGTGACTGCGCGAAGCGCTGCAACTGCTGACTCAACTCCTGTCGCTGCTGCTGCGCACTGTCGGCGGCTTCCCGGCGGGTGGTGGCGGCCTCCTCGCGCAGCCGCTGGTCGATGCGATCGGCCAGCGGTGCGAGGGCCGCAGCCGTATCACGGGGGCGGGCAAACAGGCGCAGGCCCAGCCAGGCGCCGATCACGGCACCCCCGAGGGCGGCCAGGCAGAAGAGCAATAGGCTGACAGTCATGACCGGATTGTAGCGGTCGTCCACGGCTTGCCGGCCGTGGGCCAGGGTGGGAATCTTCGGGCCTCGGGCGTGTCGGAGCTTTTGAACACGCTTTCATTCCGGAGACGAGGCATGCGGACCTGGCTGTTGTTGACCCTGATCGCCCCGCTGCTGGCGGGCTGCGACTTCTTCACCCGCAACGACGGACGGCTGGACCTGGGCATTACCGACGCCCCGGTCGACGAGGCGGACGCCATCGTTGTCAGCTTCACCGGCGTCGAGTTGCGGCATGAAGAGGGCGACACCGAGGTCTTCCCCTTCGATCCGCCGCGGACGATCAATCTGGCGGCATTGACGGGCGGTGACAGCGAGCTGTTGCTCAGCGATGAATCGATCCCCAGCGGTCGCTATGAGCGCATCCGGCTCAAGGTGCTGTCATCGAGCACCGGCCTGGAGTCCTACATCGATCTGGTGGATGGCCGCCGGCCGCTGTTGGTGCCGGCCGATGCGGTGTCCGGTCTCGACATCAACCAGCTGTTCGAGGTCGCTGATGGCGAACGCAGCCGCTACACGATCGACGTCGACCTGCGCCGTTCGGTGCGCCGCCCGGAGGACGGCAGCCAGACCTACCTTCTGCGGCCGTCGCTGCGACTTGTTGAGGATGATGCTGCCGGGCGCATCGCCGGCGTCGTGTCCAGCGCGCGCATCGTCAGCGGCTGTGTCCCGGCGGTGTATGTCTTCGCCGGCAGGGATGTGACGCCGGATGATGTCGATGGTGTCGGGGCCGAGCCGCTGACCTCCGCGCGCGTGCGCCTGAGCACCACCGACGGCAGCTACCGGTACCAAGCCGCGTTTCTGCCGGCGGGCGGATACACCGTCGCGTTCACTTGTGATGCCGGCGACGACGACCCGGCGACCAGCCAGACCCTGGATTTTGTCAGCAAGAACGTCACGGTCAGCGCAGACCGCGAGGCGACTGTCAGCTTCTGACTGGCGGGCTTGCGCAAAAAAGGCCGCGGCATGCCGCGGCCCCTTCTGTACGGACCTGCCGGGACTCAGCCGGCTCGGCCGGCCTTGGCCTGCTCGAACTTCTTCTTGCTGGGCAGGATGCCCATGACCTTGCAGATGATGCCGAGCATGACCTCATCGGCGCCGCCGCCGATCGAGATCAGACGCGTGTCGCGGTAGGCGCGCGAGACGTTGTTGTCCCACATGTAGCCCTGTCCACCCCAGTACTGCAGGCAGGCATCGGTGACCTCGCGGCCGACACGGCCAATCTTGAGCTTGCACATGCTGGCCAGCATCGCGATCTGCTCCGGCGACTTCTTGCCGGCGATGTACTCCTCGGTGGTCTGATAGACCAGGGCTTTCAGTGATTCGACCTCGGTCATCAGTTCCGCCATGCGGAAATGCACCGCCTGGTTGTCGATCAGCGGCTGGCCGAAGGCCTGACGCTGGCGGGTGTAGTCGATGGTCTCCTGGATGATGTTGAACAGGCCGTCGAGGCCGGAGGCGGCACCGAACAGGCGCTCCTCCTGGAATTGCATCATCTGGTACATGAAGCCCATGCCCTCCTGGCCAATCAGGTTGCGGCGGGGCACGCGCACGTTGTCGAGGAAGATCATGGCCGTGTCGGAGGAGCGCATGCCCAGCTTGTCGAGCTTGGTCTTGCGATCGATGCCCTTGGCGTCCATCGGCACCACGATCAGGCTCTTGTTCTGGTGGGGCTTGCCTTCCGAGGTGTTGACCAGCATGCAGGCCCAGTCGGACTGCGTGCCGTTGGTGATCCACATCTTCGAGCCGTTGATGACGTAGTCGTCGCCGTCCTTGATCGCCGTCGTCTTGAGGCCGGCGACGTCAGAGCCTGCGCTGGCCTCCGATACCGCGATCGAGACGACCATGTCGCCCTTGATGGCCGGCTCCAGGTACTCCTTCTTCAGGGCCGCCGAGCCGAACCGCGCGAGGGCCGGCGTTGCCATGTCGGTCTGGACGCCGATGCCCATCGGCACACCACCGCAGATGCAGTTGCCCAGCGCCTGCGCGAACACGACCTCGTAGCTGTAGTCCAGACCAAGGCCGCCGTACTCGACCGGCTTGGTGATTCCGAGCAGGCCAAGGTCGCCCATCTTCTTCAGGACCTCGCGCGCGGGCCAGATCCCGGCGCGCTCCCACTCGGCGACGTTCGGGTTGAGTTCGTCCTCGACAAACTTCTTGGTCGTGCGATACAGCTCCTGATGTTCGTGCGTAAGTTGCATTACCGTTGTCCGCAGGGGGAAGAGAGTGCGCGAGTTATAGGAGGTCGTCCTGTAAAGGTCAATGTCCTGCGCCGACTAGGGGTACGGCGGTTCGAGCTAGGCAAGGTAACGTCGCTTACTTCAGTGACTCATCGGGCCATTCGATGTCGATCTCGAAGAGCCGAGGCCAGCGTTTGCCGGTGACATAGAGATGCCCGCTGTCGGCGTCGTAGGCAATCCCGTTGAGGACGTTGTCGCGTGCCACCCAGTTTGCAGACTTCGGCAGCTGCTGCTCGAGCGCCGACAGATCCAGCCAGCCGCGCACGCGACCATCGACCGGAGAAATGATCGCGATCCGGGAGGTCAGCCAGACATTGGCGAGCACCCACCCGCGTGCATATTCGAGCTCGTTGAGCCGCGTCACGGGCGTATCGCCATCGCGGACCTCGACGGTACGCGTGATCGCGAAACTGTCGGGGTCGCGAAACATCAGGTTGGCACTGCCATCGCTCATGATCAGCTGACGACCATCATTGGTCAGGCCCCATCCCTCGCCGACATAGCGCAGCACGCGCTGCACCCGAAACTCGGAATCAAAAACGATCGCTCGCTGCTCGCGCCAGGTCAGCAGGAAGATGCGATCAGCAAATTTGGTGAGGCCTTCCGCGAAGAGCTCGGGGTGGAGCGAAATGCTGCGCAGCGTCGCTCCGTTTGCGCGTTTTTTCTCGAGAAGCGCCGAAACGCCGTACCCGCCGGCACTCTCCAGCAGCCGTCCGTCGTGCCATTCGAGGCCCTGTGTGAAGTGCGCTTCGTCGTGCGGAAACTGCGCGACAACACGATGATTCAACATCATCGAAAACGCATTTTCTCCTACGTACGCGCGTGTTGATGCTGTGTACGAAACGCAGCTCGCAATCAACGCGATGAGCGCCACAGAAAGTCGTGCGGCGAGGTGGCGGCGAGAAGTTTTCAGAAAGTGCTCCGCATAAAGGCATTGATTTGAAAACTTTTTATCAGTAAAAATTCACACCGTGGAAATGCATATGCAGCGTTTCCTGAACCGCGCGGAGACTTTCCGCGTTATCCAAAGTATGGAGGATGCATCGATGGCGACTGCGA
>JBEIOK010000263.1:0-1922 GCA_040377605.1 Nevskiaceae bacterium
AGGTCGCCAAGTCGGGTGTCGAGTTCGCCGGCGATGCGGTTGGCGACACTGCGCGCGGCCAGCCGCCGCGGCTGCGTGTGACCGATCAGGCCGCGCAGACCGCGGCCCAGTTCCAGGCACAGCTTGGGTAATTGGGTGGTCTTGCCGGAGCCGGTCTCGCCGCAGACCACGATGACCTGGTGATCGCGGATCGCGGCGAGCAGTTCCTCGCGCGCCTGCACGACGGGCAGTTCTTCCGGATAGGCGATCGATGCGGGCCTGAGCCGCGCACGGTTCTCGGCCCTCAGCAGCGCCTGTCCGACATCCTTCCCAAATCGACTGCGGTCGAATCGTTCGGGGTGCGCACGCGTGAGCTGTCGACCGAGCCGGTCGGCATCACGGCACAGCAGCTGATTCTGGATGGCTGCGAACTGGGTACGCAGCGCCGCGAGCGGTTTCAAGATCGGAGCGGGTCAAAACGGGGCGCGCATGATACGTCAGCACCCCTAGCCGCCCAGTGCGGCCTCCAGACGGGCCAGTCGGGCTTCCAGCGCCTCGACGCGCGCGGCCAGTGCCGCGACCGTCACGCGATCGCCGCCACTGGCAGCGCCGCCATCGAACTCTGCCGGTCCGACATGGCGCTGATCTTCGGTGGGCTCGCCGCACAGCGTATGGACCCAGCGCGATGCCGACTGACCCGGTGCGCGGGCCAGTTGCATGACCAGCGGCTGCGCGCGATCAGCGAGATCCTGCATCGCGGTATTCAGTGCATCGCCCTCGCGCGGGCCGCCGATGCCCTCGGCATTGGCGCGCAGTTCCGCCAAGGTCTGGGGACCGCGCAGCATCAGCGTCACCAGTACCGCCTGGGTCTGCGGTTTCAACAGCAGCTGATGCAGGAACTGATGGCGCCACTTCTGCACGCGCCCGCTGAAGCTGTCGCGTGTCACCAGCTTCAGTTCTTCCAGGTGGTTCAGCGCGGCGCCCACCTCGCCTTCGGTGAGGGCGGTGACCGGGCTGCGCGAGGTCTTCTGATTGCAGGCCAGCATCAGCCCGTTGACGGTCATCGGATAGTAGGCCGGCGTGGCGATGGATTTTTCCACCAGCGCCGCGATGACACGGGCTTCGGCGAAGGACAGCAGCAGGGTCATGGGCTCAGTTCTTGTGCAGTGTGACGCGCAGGATCGCCCCTTCGGACTGATCGGTCAGCAAGTATAGAGAGCCGTCCGGACCTTGGCGCACATCGCGAATGCGCTGATTGAGACCGTCGAGCAGACGCTCTTCCCTGACGATCTTCTCGCCGTCGAGCTGCAGGCGCACCAGCTGGCCGAACTTCAGCGAGCCGACAAACAGATTGCCCTTCCACGCTGGATAGCGGTCGCCGGTGTAGAACGCCATGCCGCTGGGGGCGATGGAAGGGACCCAATAATGCAGCGGCTGCTCCAGGCCCTCCCTGGCGCTTGCACCGTCGCCGACCTTGAGGCCGCTGTACTCACGCCCGTAGGTGATGAGCGGCCAGCCGTAATTGCGGCCCGGCTGCGGCGCATTGATCTCGTCGCCCCCCTGGGGGCCATGCTCATGCAACCAGAGCTTGCCCGTTTGTGGATGCAGCGCCGCGCCCTGCGGATTGCGATGGCCATAGGACCAGATCTCGGGTTGGGCGTCCTCGCGCTGCAGGAACGGATTGCCGGGCGCCGGCTTACCCTCCGCAGTCAGGCGCAGGACCTTGCCGAGATAGCCGTCGAGTGCCTGTGCCTCGTCGCGGCTCTTGCCGCGATCGCCGAGGGTGACGTACAGCAGGCCCTGGCGATCAAAGACCAGGCGCGAGCCGAAGTGCTGCCGGCTGTCCTTGTCCGGACGCTGCCGGAAGATGACCGTGAACTGCGTCAGTGCGTTGTCGCCGAGCCGCGCATGTGCGATCGCGGTGCCGT
The DNA here is from genome assembly GCA_040377605.1 of Nevskiaceae bacterium. Lineage (GTDB taxonomy): Bacteria > Pseudomonadota > Gammaproteobacteria > Nevskiales > Nevskiaceae > Solimonas. The sequence continues at coordinate 1,908 of JBEIOK010000263.1, forward strand.
TGCCGGTCTCGCGCG
>JBEIOK010000197.1:0-4737 GCA_040377605.1 Nevskiaceae bacterium
GCTGGAGCCTTTCGTGCTGTTCTCGCGCAGCGTCGGTGCGGGGCTGCATGAAGAGATCGTGCGGGCTTGCCGCCAGGCAGGATTCACGCCCCGCGTCGTCCAGGAGGCCTCGCAGGTGACCTCCATCGTCAATCTGGTGGCCTCCGGGCTCGGCGTATCGTTGGTGCCGGCGTCAATGCAGCAGATGCACATCGAGGGGGTCGCGTTTCGTCCGATCCGCAAACCAGCACCGAAGGCTCGTCTCAATCTGATCTGCCGCGCCAGTGATGTCGAGTCACCGCACCTGCGCAATCTGTTGGCACTGACACAACAACTGGCCGCGTCGACAAGCCGCAAAGCCGCCGCCTAAGCTGCGGCCTGTGATCACGCTTCCGGAGTCCGCATGTCCGCACGCCCGCTGATCGTTACTTCGGTCGAGACCGCTGTCGATGAGATCCTCACGCGCCTCGGGCGACACATCGTGCTCGGCATTCCCCTCGGCCTGGGCAAGCCGGTGGAGCTCGTCAACGCGCTGTACGCGCGCGCCAAGGCTGATCCCGCGCTGTCGCTGAAGATCCTGACCGCGCTGTCGCTGGAGAAGCCATCGGGCAGCAGCCCGCTCGAGCGCGCCTTCCTGAAGCCGTTTGTCGAGCGGGTATTCGCCGGGGTGCCCGAGCTCGACTACATGCAGGCGCTGGGCGATGGCAGCCTGCCGCCCAACGTCGAGGTCTGCGAGTTCTTCTTCAAGCCGGGCAGTCTGCTCGGTAACGCCCATGCGCAGCAACACTACGTCAGCAGTAACTACTCGCACGCGGCGCGCGATGTGTTCAATCAGGGCTGCAATGTCGTCGCTCAGCTGATCTGCCGTCGCGAGACGCCGCAGGGAACGCGCTATTCGCTGTCCTGCAATCCCGATACCGGACCGGAGCTGCTCGCCCGCTTGCGGGCTTCGCAGCGACCTCATCTGGCGGTGGGGCTGGTCAATCAGCAACTGCCTTACCTGTCTCACGACGCCGAGGTCGATCCCGAGACCTTCGACTGCGTGATCGACGATCCGCAGTATTCCAGCGCGTTGTTCTCGACCCCGAAGCTTCCGGTGGCGCTGGCCGACTACGCGATCGGCCTGCAAGCCAGTGCGCTGGTCCGTGATGGCGGCACCTTGCAGGTGGGCATTGGCGCGCTGGGCGATGCCGTGGTTCACGGTCTGCGGTTGCGGCACCGACAGCATGCGGAATACAGCGAGGCGTTGACTGCACTGGGAATGAGCGGACCACACGCCCGGTTGATCGAGGAGATCGGCGGTACCACCGGGTTTCAGCATGGGCTGTATGGCGCGAGCGAGATGTTCGTTGACGGCATGTTGTCGCTGTATCACGACGGCATTCTCAGCCGCCGGGTCTACGACTTCTGGGCGCTGCAGCAGCTGGTCAACGAAGGACGCTGCGATCCCGACCGGCTGACCCCGAAGATACTCGAGGCACTGGAGCAGTTGGGCGTGCGCGCGATTCGGACGCAGGACTTCGAGATCCTGCAGCACCATGGCTTCTTCAACGACGCCACGCGCTATGAGCGCGGCTATCTGATTGCTCCCACCGGGGAACGGGTACTGGCCAACGTCGCCGACCCGGACGCGCGGCGGGTGATGGCCCGCCACTGCCTGGGGACCCGGTTGCGAAACGGCATCGTGCTGCACGCCGGCTTCTTTCTAGGACCACGTGACTTCTACCAGGGTCTGCGTGACCTAACGGAAGCACAGCGTCAACAGATCTGCATGACGGGTGTCGACAAGGTCAATCAGCTGGATCTCAACCCGCGGCTATATCAGCAGCAACGTGTGCATGCGCGCTTCATCAACACCGGCATCATGGCGACGCTTTCAGGTGCGGTGGTGTCCGACGGGCTCGACGACGGTCGCGTGATTTCAGGCGTGGGGGGTCAGTACAACTTCGTGGCGCAGGCCCATCAGCTGCAGACCGGCCGTTCGATCCTGTTGATTCGCGCCGTACGCGAACAGGAGGGCAAACCGGCGAGCAGCAACATCGTCTTCAATTACGGGCACTGCACGATTCCTCGGCACCTGCGCGACATCGTCGTCAGCGAGTACGGCATCGCCGATCTGCGCTCCAAGACCGACTCCGAAGTCGCCCAGGCGCTGATCGGCATTGCCGACGCGCGGTTTCAGCCCGAGCTGCTCGCCCGTGCGAAGGCCGCCGGCAAGATTGCACGGAACTGGCAGCTGCCGGACGCCGCACGGCGCAATACGCCGCAAGCGCTGGCCGCACGGTTTGCCTCCCTGCGACGTCGTGATCTGTTTCCGGAATTTCCGCTGGGGTGCGACTTTACCGACGAGGAGCGTGTGCTGATGCGCGCCCTGCAACAGGTCAAAGCACAGGCCGCAACGACGCCGAAGTGGAAGTTGCTGGCGCGCACTGTGCTTGGTTCGCCGCACGTGCCTGCGGATGCCGTGGCGTCCCTGCATCGTCTGAACCTGCTGGCGCCGCGGCACCTGCAGGATCGTGTTGTGCGGCGGTTGCTGCTTGATGCCCTGTCGGCGCAGAAGACCGGCGATCGTTAGCTGCGGGATCGCTGCGGCAGATCGATCGGCTGCGGATCATGTCCCCGCGTGCGCAGCCAGTCGCGAAGCGCCAGACCGGTTGCTGCTGGCCAGTAGCGGGCCTTGTCGAAGGGCACGCGGATGTATTCGCTGAGTTCTTCACCCAGCACGATCTGCCCTTCGCCGACGACGTGATAGGCAATGATCAACTGGTTCATGCGATCGAAGCTGTAGTGTCCGATGAAACTGGGCGAATGCGCCTTGAGCCCGAGCTCCTCTTCCACCTCCCGCAGCACCGCCTCATGCGGAATCTCGTTCTTCTCGAGAAAGCCGGTGATCAGCGCATAGAATTTCATCGGCCACAGCTTGTTGCGCGCAAGGATCAACTCGCCTTCGTGCTCGACGACGGCCGCGACCACGGGGGTGGGGTTGTCCCACCAGATGAAGCCGCAGGCGGCGTCGGCACAGCCGTGCCGGACGAAGCCGCCGTGCTCGCGGGGCTGCAGCGGCTGGGCACAGCGCGGACAAAACTGGTAAACGGAGGAGGACATGGTGGGTTGATCGGGTGGGCGTGGGCAGATGCTAGCAGCGGTCAGCGGAGTTCTTCCTGTGCCATCCAGCGGAGGGCTTCGGCCACTAGGGTCTTGATCCGGACATCGTCGATCCCTTGCAGATGGGGGCCCTCGTGGTCCCGCCGGGCCACCTGAGCGGACGATGCCTGGAGTCCTTGCCACAGCGTCTCGACGGCCTGACGCGGAATGCGTTGGTCCTCCTGCGCATTCAGCATCAGCACGCGCTGCCCTGGGCCCAGCCGGCGCGCGTCGGACTCGGGACGCGGCAGTTGAAGGCCCCAGGTCAACGCATTCGCCAGACCCCAGGAGGGCCATCGCACCCAGGCCCCCAGGCGCGGTTCCAGCTTGTAGACGAACTGGTGGGCGATCACCCGTCGCAGATCACCGAAACCATGCACCAGAATCAGCCCCGGCAATTGCAGATCGACCGCGGCGTTCACCGCAAACGGTGCGCCCAGGCTCGCACCGACGATGCTGATGCGGCGCGCATCCACCTTCGGATGCGCACGCAAATGAGCGGTGAGCTGCGCAATTCCGTCTCGTGTGTCGCCAATGCCGCGACCCAGCGCCGGCAAGTCTCCGAGGCTCTGCGGGAAGCGGAACCGGCGTGGCGCCTCAAAAGGATAGTCGAAGCTGGCAACGATCAGCGGCACATCCTCCGGAACGGCCTCCAGCACTCGCGCCGCGCCGCGAAATCCGCCGAACAGCATCAGTGCCGGATACGGCGCCGCGGCAGCGACCGCGGGAATGCGGATGCGGGCCTCGATCCTGCGCCCGCTGACCAATTCCAGCGAGGCGGTATCCGATGTGCCGGAGGCTGCTGCCACGGACGCGCCGAAACCGCACATCACCATCGCTGCAAGCCACACGACGCGATGCATCGGGCTATCCGTCGCCGCGGCGTTTTACGGGGAGGGCGACATAGCGTCCGCTCACGCGCAGCACATCGACCTGTCTGCTACGGATACAGGTCTCGACGTCGATACCGGCTCGGCCGCCGCGTTGAAGTGTCTCAATGAAGGCGGACCAGCCCGCCTCAGGAGGCTGGCTCTCGGCCACCAGCTCGCCGCGTGCCGGCTTCAGGTAGTCGAGCTCGCTGCGTTGCACCACGAGCGCCGCATCGGCCAGATTGACCGCCAGCAACCCGCGGTACAGCGCGGCCCAGCCGGTGAGAATTCCCAGCGCCGCGAGGCTGCCACCGAACGCGGTCCCATGCAGGTTCAGATTCGGCTCCAGCGGCGCCGCGATGCAGACACGATGCGGGTCGGCGACCAGCACCCGAAGCTGCATCGCACGCACGAGCGGAATGCGCTCGTGCAGGAAGTCGGTAAAGGCGGCGGCATCCATGATCACTTGCCGATGCAGAACGCCGAGAAGATCTGCCCCAGCAGATCCTCCGTGGTCACGTGCCCCGTGATCTCACCCAGCGCGTCTTGCGCCTGCCTCAGCTCTTCGGCCGCCAGTTCTGGCCATTGGCGCTGATCCAGGCGTCTCCGCGCCGCCTGCAGGTGGGATTCCGTGCGCTCCAGCGCCTCGAGATGTCGGGATCGCGCCGAAAACAGGCTTTCGCGTGCGTCACCCAGGCCCGCCTGCTCGCGGATCCGCGATCGCAGGTCGTCGAGTCCGATGCCA
>JBEIOK010000136.1:0-7222 GCA_040377605.1 Nevskiaceae bacterium
GCCCGCCCATACCGACTCCGGGCCCAGCGCCATACCCATTTTCGCGGCGCCGACATTGCTCGACTTGCTGAGCATCTTCGCCAGATCGACCACGCCCTGCGGATGCACGTCGCGCACCGTGAGTGCACCGACCTTGTAGGTCCCCGGGGTGGTGTCGATCAGGCTGGTGGGCTGGTACAGGCCCAGCTCCAGTGCCTGCGCCACCAGCAGCGGCTTCACCGTGGAACCGGGCTCCAGACTGTCGACGATCGCCGACAGACGCGTGCCCTTGCTGCGGCGTTCGCCGGCATTGTTCGGATTGAAGCCCGGTTGCGCCGCAATGGCCAGAATGTCGCCGGTGACACTGTCGGCGACGACGATCAGCCCGCCCCGCGCCTTGTGCTGTTGCACCGCATTCTTGAGCTCGCGGTAGGCGAGGTACTGGATGCGCAGGTCGATCGTCAGCGTCACATCCTCGCCGGACTCGGCCTCGGCGTAGTCGAGGGCATCCTCGACGACGCGCCCGGCGCGGTCGCGAATCACTCGACGGGTGCCTTGCGTGCCGGCCAGAATCGATTCCTGCGCCTTCTCGACGCCTTCCAGGCCATCGCCATCGCGACCGCAGAATCCGACCAGCTGACCGGCCACTTCGCCGGCCGGGTAATAGCGGGCGTACGCCGGCTCGGAGAAGACACCGGGTGCCTTGACCGATAGTACCCGCTTGGCCTCGGACGGTGACAGCGGATCGCTGATGTAGACGAACTTGCGATCGATCCGGGCGCGCAGGAACTTTTCCAGTTCCTGCGGCTTGCGGCCAAGCAGCTTGGCGACCGCCACCAGATGCGGCTGCGACTCCAGCAATGCCGACGGCACGGTCCAGATCGTTTCGACCGGGGCCGACAGCGCCAGCGGCTCGCCACGACGATCCAGGATCGCGCCACGGTGCGCAGGAATGGTCACCGTACGGATATGGCGCTTGTTGCCTTCGCGCAGCAGGAACTCGCGCTCCAGCACCTGCAGCTGAAAGGCGCGACCCAGCACCACCAGTGCGCCGATCCCCATGAAGCCGACGACCAGCCAGCGCCGCCAGCCCGCCACCGGCCCCGCCGACGGATTGCGGATCGCGGTCATGCCCGGATCCCCCGGGCGTCGTGCAGCCACGGTGCGCGCACGCTCATGGCGCCTGACTCACGATCAGATAGTCGCGCGGCTCGGTCATGCCGAGCTGCTCCCGCGCGATGCGCTCGACGCGCGCGTTGTGCGCCAGCGTTGCCTCTTCGAGCTGCAGCTGCGCCCATTCCATCTCCAGGCGCTGCTGCTCGCCGCGCAGCCCCTCGAGTTCCGCGACCATGCCGCGGTTCTCGTGCTTGGTGCGAATCACGGCGAGCGCCGAGATCACGACGGCGATACTCAGCGCCAGTGGAATCAGCATGGCGCCGCGCCTCATGACAGACGCTCCGCCACGCGCAGCACGGCGCTGCGCGCGCGGGGGTTCTGGCGGCACTCGGCCGGCGACGGGAACTGCTTGGCGATCCGCCGCAGCGTCGGGTTCAGCGATTCACCATGCGACGAAGTCTGCGAGGCATCGCGAATGAAGCGTTTGGCGATACGGTCTTCCAGCGAATGGAAGCTGATCACTGCCAGACGCCCGCCGGGCGCCAGCAGCTCGACAGTCTGTGCCAGCACCGACTCCAGCACTTCCAGTTCACGATTGATGTGGATGCGGATCGCCTGGAAGCTGCGCGTCGCCGGGTTGATGCCATGCGTGCGCGGCCCCGGCACCGAGGCAATCAGCTCGGCCAGTTGCGCGGTACGCAGGATCGGCGTCTCGACCCGCGTCTCGACGATACGGCGGGCGATGCGGCGGCTGTTGCGCTCGTCGGCATAGCGCCACAGCACGTCGGCGATCTCGCTTTCCTCGGCCTGCGCCAGCCACTGCGCCGCCGACAGGCCAGCCTGCGGGTTCATGCGCATGTCCAGCGGACCATCACGACCGAAGCTGAAACCCCGCTCGGCCTGATCCAGCTGGGGCGATGACACCCCCAGATCCAGCAGAATGCCGTCAATACGTCCGGCAATACCGACCGACCGCGCCGCTTCGCCCAGCGCGGAGAAATTGGCGTGATGAATACGAAAGTTGGCATCGCCGGCAAACGCGACATGCGCGTGTGCGATCGCTTCCGGGTCCTGATCGAAGGCATGCAGCATGCCGCTGCCGGCGAGCGCATCGAGCACCGCGCGGCTGTGCCCTCCACGACCGAAGGTCGCATCGACGTAGATGCCCTCCGCTCGGACCGCGAGGCCGGCGAGGGCTTCTGAAAGCATCACCGGCGCGTGCGCAGTCACGGCGCTAGAGGGCCCAGGCCGGTTGGCGGTGGGCGTGGCGTCGAAGGGCATGACCCGGCCTCACCGCTTGAGATTCCTGAACGCATCGGCGCGCGACGCGAACAGGGTCGAGCCATCGCCGAAGCGGGCATCCCACTCGGCTTGCGGCCAGAGATCGAAGCGCCGCACCTGTCCCATCAACACCGCTGCGCCATCGAGCTTCACGCACCGACGCAGGCTCGGCGGCAGCAGCACGCGACCCTGCTTGTCCATCTCGGTTTCGGTCGCGAAGCCCACCATGATCGCCTTGACGTCTTCGGCGGCGATCCGGTCTTCCATGTTTTCGATGTCCTCGACCAGGCGCGTGAACTCGGGCGCCGGGAAGATTTCGAGGCAGGGATTGGGACCGCGCGTGATGACCAGCTGCCCGCCGCACCGCTCGGACAGGTGCTGACGAAAGCGCGCCGGAATCGCCAGGCGGCCTTTTTCGTCAATCGATAGATGGTGCTGGCCTGTGAACACGTCGCTCTGTGGAGTTTTCCCCACTTTCTCCCACTATTACCCACTTGAGCGGCGACTATATCCCAGGGTCCCTCCCCCCGCAAGCGAATTTCCACACAAAATCCAAGGCAAAACAGATGCTTACCGGATACTGCCCGACAAGATTTCGCTTGTCCATAAAAAACATCTACTTAGCGCACAAACTTAAAGTCATGTGCTGGACCGGCACCGGCCGATCGCAGGCACCGCCGGCTGGCACCCCCAACAGACGAAAGCTGGACAGCTGATCTGTGATTAAAGATAGAACTTTGTCGTCAGAATATCGGTTTTAGCGCGGCCGCGGGCGGCAGCCGGCCTGCCGGTGGTGTCGGCGCCCTAAGAGCGAGGTCATGAAAAAGGGAGTCGGCCTGTAAGCCGGGTTCTGTGCGAGCGCTTGCGCGCCCCGGCAACCATTCCTCTAGGCGCGCCGTCACCGACGCGCTCCAGCAACCTACCCGGAAGGCACGCGGGCCACGTGTCGTGCAGCTTGCGCCACACACCTTCCCTATTTGGTCTTGCTCCGAGTGGGGTTTGCCGTGCCGGTCTGTTGCCAGACTCGCGGTGCGCTCTTACCGCACCGTTTCACCCTTGCCTGATCCCTTGCGGGCCATCGGCGGTTTGCTTTCTGTTGCACTGTCCGTCGGCTCGCGCCGCCCAGGCGTTACCTGGCACTCTGCCCTGCGGAGCCCGGACTTTCCTCCCCCGCTTGCGCGGCGGCGATTACCCGGCCGACTCCCGCCGTCATTATCACCGATGTGCCTTTGCTACAGTGCCGCCCTCGAAAATTCTCATGGAGCTGCGCATGGCGCACGAAGTCCGTTTCCAGACCACCGTCAAGGCCCCGCGCGAGCGCGTGTTCGCGTTTCTCGCCGACCACCAGAAGTTCGCCCGCCTGTTCGGCGGCACCTGCACCCGTGTGAAGGACGGTCAGGGCGACGTCAACGGCCTCGGTTCGGTGCGCCGCCTCGGTCCCGGGCCGCTGTCTTTCGACGAGACCATCGTCACCTTCGAGCCGAACACGCGCATCGAGTACACGGTCACGCGTGGCAGCCCGATCAAGAACCACCTTGGAACGGTGGATCTCAGCGACGCCGGCAAGGGCAGCACCGCGATCTACTACGTGATCCGCTTCGAGCCGAAGATCCCGTGCACGGGCGGCGCGATTGCCACCCTGCTGCGCGTGGCCTTGAAGGCCAACGCGAACAAGGCGCTGGCGACGCTGGAACGTTGAGGGCGCGACGCGGTGCGCGTCGTCTCGCACACCTGCTCGAACACCGAGATCGTCTGTGCGCTGGGGTGTGCCGACCGCCTGATCGCGGTCGACAGCGACTCGGATTTTCCGCCGGAGGTCGTCTCCGGCCTGGTCCAGCTCGGCCGCGATCTGAATCTGGACGTGCAACGCGTCGTTGATCTGAAACCGGATCTGGTGCTGACCTCGCTCACCGTGCCCGGCCATGAGCGAATCGTGGACGAGCTTGCGGTCGCAGGGCTGCGCTGTCTGGTGATCGAGCCGCACTCGCTGGCGGACGTGTTCCAGAACATCCGCGAGATTGCCGCGGCGCTCGGCGTGGCAACGCGCGGCGATGCCCTGGTGCGGGAGATGGATGCGGCCATGCCGCCGGTTCCGGTGCGCGAAGACGCCCCGCGCGTACTCGTCGAGTGGTGGCCCAAGCCGGTGATCGGCGCAGCACGGCGATCCTGGGTACAGGATCTGATCGTGCGAGCCGGCGGCGTCAATGCGCTGGGCGATGTCGCAGCGGCCACCGCGACCCCCGAACACCCGCCACCGGTCGATGCGATCGTGATGTCCTGGTGCGGCGTGAAACTCGAGAACTATCGCGCGGACGTGGTGCTGCGACGCGAAGGCTGGCAGCAGGTGCCGGCGATCCGGAACGCCAGCGTGCACGCCGTCACCGAAGCCTTCCTGGGCCGGCCGGGGCCGCGACTGGTCGAAGGGTATCGCGCGCTGCGCGCGATCATCGGCGGCCTGCGCGCCTGACTCAGCCGCGGTCGCGGGCGCTCTGCGCGTGCGCCTGCAGGCCTTCCGCATCGGCAATGCGGCCCGCAATCTGCGCCAGCGGCCTGGCCCCTTCGGGCGTGCATTCGATCAGGCTGCTTCGCTTCTGGAATTCGTAGACACCCAGCGGATTGGAGAAGCGGGCGGCGCGCGCGGTCGGCAGTACGTGATTGGGACCGGCGCAGTAGTCGCCAAATGATTCCGGCGCGTGACGTCCCAGGAAGATCGCACCGGCATGCCGGATCTTGGGCAGCCAATCGCGCGGATGCTCAACGGACAATTCCAGGTGCTCCGGGGCGATGTGGTTGGAGATCGCGATTGCCTCATCGAGATCGCGGGTCAGGATCAGCGCGCCGCGATCCCGGATGGAGGTGCGCACGATCGCTTCGCGCGGCAACTCCCTGACGCGTTCCGCCATGGCCGCTGCCACGCGCTCGATGAACGCGGCATCCGGCGTGATCAGGATCGCTTCCGAATCCTCGCCATGCTCGGCCTGCGAGAACAGGTCCATCGCCACCCAGCGCGGATCCGTCTTGCCGTCGCTAACCACGACAATCTCGGAAGGGCCGGCAATCGAATCGATTCCCACGCGCCCGAACACGAGGCGCTTGGCTGCCGCCACGTAGGCATTGCCGGGTCCGACGATCTTGTCCACGGCGGGAATCGTCGCCGTGCCGTAGGCCAGCGCCGCCACCGCCTGCGCACCGCCAATGGTAAAGACCCGATCGACGCCGGCCAGATGCGCAGCACCGAGCACCGCAGGATTCAGTTCTCCGCCCGGCGCCGGCACCACCATGATGATGTCGTCGACGCCAGCCACCCGCGCAGGAATCGCGTTCATCAGCACCGACGACGGATACGCCGCCCTGCCACCGGGCACGTAGAGCCCGACCCGCTCGATCGCCGTGATCTGCTGGCCCAGACGATTGCCCAGCGCGTCGGTGTATTCGAAGGGCGCAAGCTTCTGGTAGTCGGCGTAGGCGCGAATCCGCGTGGCAGCGGCCTCCAAGGCCGTCTTCAGATCGGCCGGCAGCCCTTCCCACGCCTGTTGCCACTGCGCCCGCGGCACCTCCAGCTCGGCGGCCGATGTGAGCGCACGGCGATCGAAACGGTTGGTGTAGTCGAGCAGCGCGGCGTCGCCGCGTGCGCGCAGCGCCGCAATGATCTCTTCGACCGTGCGCACCGTCGCCGGACTGGTTTCCGGCGCGCGGTCCAGCAGACCGTCGAGCGCAGTCTGAAAATCAGGCGCACGACTGTCGAGACGCAACACGTCCATATCAGGCCTTCCTCTTGCCCTTGGACGCCGTGGCGTCGGCAAGCTGGGCGAGCAGCGACGCAATGGCCGCATGCTTGGTCTTCATTGCAGCCTTGTTGACGACCAGGCGCGAGCTGACCTGGGCAATGATCTCGACTTCAACCAGGCCGTTGGCTTTCAGCGTGCTGCCGGTCGCCACGAGATCGACGATCAGATCGGCGAGGCCCACCAGCGGTGCCAACTCCATCGAGCCATAGAGCTTGATGATCTCGACCTGCTCGCCCTTCGCCGCAAAATGACGGCGCGTGATCTCCGGGTATTTGGTCGCGACCCGCAGGCGACGCACGCCGTCCGGACGCGGGCCATCCTTCTTGGCGGCAACGGACAGGCGGCAATTGGCGATGCCCAGGTCCAGTGGCTCGTACAGCTCGTGGCTGCCGTGCTCCATCAGCACATCTTTGCCGACGATGCCGAGATCGGCCGCGCCGTACTCGACATAGGTCGGCACGTCGGCGGGGCGAATGATCAGCAGCGAGACATCCCGGTTGCGCGAGGGCACCCGCAGCAGGCGGTCGATGTCGCCTGCCGGATCCAGCCCGAGCGTCGCCAGCAGCGGCAGGCTGTCTTCGAGGATACGGCCCTTGGACAGGGCGATGGTCAGTTGCGTCATGACGGATGAGGTCCGGCCGGGGGCGCGATTGTAGCCGCCCGCCCCGCACCGTGGGCGATCCTCCGTCGCGATGCGGGACGGTCAGCGGCGCGGCGGCGCGTTCTTCAGCGGCGTGGGGTCCAGTGCCGGATCCGGGTCGTAGTCCGTATCCAGGCGTTGTTCATCCTTGCCGGGCACCGCGGGCCGGCGCACGGCCTTGCGGGCATCGGGCGTCACGGGTCGGGCGCTGCGGTGACGGCTGGTGGGCGAATGACGGTTCATCGTTGGCTCCTGATAGCCCCCCGACGGGTGATCCCCCCGAAGCTTGGGACCCGTCACCAACCGCGAAGTTCGTTCAGATCAGCCTGTCGACGCGCTTGATGCGTGCGCCCAGCGCCGACAGCTTGCCTTCGATGTCCTCGTAGCCGCGATCCATGTGATAGATGCGGTCGATGAA
>JBEIOK010000235.1:0-3603 GCA_040377605.1 Nevskiaceae bacterium
AACACCTGGCGTCGCATGGACAACTACCAGAATCCGGTGCTGTTCGGGGCCTTCCTGAAAGTGCTGGGTGAAGGCCGCGCACGCGGCATCCTCAATGATCAGGTCGACGAAAAATACCTACTGGATTTCATCATGGGCGTGCTGGGCCGCCTGGTGCAGATGTATATCCATCGCGGCATGAAGGAGCCGCTGACCCGACAGGCCAACCCGCTGTTCGAGATGCTGTGGCGGGGCATCTCAAAGGAAATGCCGGTGCCGCCGAAGCGCGGCGCCTAGGGCCCGAGCACGCGCACAAAAAACTCCACCTGATCGGCGACGACGGCATTGAAAGCAGGCGGCACATAGATGTCGAAGTGCCCGACCGGATAACGCCGGACTTCGACCTTTTCGGGATTGCGGCGGGCGCCGTCTTCCATGGCTGCGGGCGGTACCACGACATCGGCAGTGGCAATGCAGAACAGCGCCGGGCAGGGCAGGCGTGGCGTCATCGTATTGGGCCGATACAGCGCCAGTGACAAGGCCCAGCTGGTGCTGATCTCGTTCTGCCAGTCTGGCGGGGCGATCGCCAGATAGCCCGGTTCGGAATCCGGGGTGGTCAGGGCGGCGGTGCTGCCGGGTTTGCCGACCACCGGGACGGTGACCCGTGAATGGCCCAACGCTCCGCGCAGGGCATCGGCAATGCCGTAGGCCGTCAGCTTCAGACCATGGCCGATCCCGCATTGCCGGATCAGGTTCAGCAGCGCCGCGAAGCCATCCATCATCGCCCCCTGCGCACTGACCGCCGCGATCTGGCCGTCTTCCACGGCGGCGGCAACCGCGTGCGCGCCGGAGAACGAGCTGCCCCAGGTCGCGATGCGACGCCGGTCCACGCCGGGCAGGCGTCGCGCCTGCGCGATGGCGGCGGCCCAGTCTTCGAGTTGCATGCGCACGTTGACGACCTGGCGCGGTTCGCCGCCGCTGTCGCCGAAGCCGCGGTAGTCGAAGCACAGCACCTGCAGCCCCGCGGCGGTGAAGGCCTCGGCGAACGGCGCCAGACCGGCGGCGCGGGTGCCGCCCAGGCCGTGGGCCATGACCACGCAGGGTGCGCCGGCGGCGTTGGCCAGCGTTGAGTGGGCCGGTCGATACCAAGCGGCCTTGAGCGGGACACCGCTGCTGGTGAACTCGATGACTTCCATGCGCTATCGCCCCAAACCGTGAAATCGAGCCCGGAGTGTAGCGGTTGATCGCGCGGCGCTCGCATTGATTTTCTTCCGGGGTTAACCCCACTGCGCACTCTGGCCCGTTGATCAAGGGGAGAGGTTTCCCGACACCCCCAGGAGAGCATCATGCGGATACGACAACTGATAGTGGCCAGCGCAGCAGCGGCGCTGGTGGCGGCCTGCGCGCAGACCGCGCAACAGGCGCAGCCGGAGGACATGACCGAGGTGCGCGCGGATCTGCCGCGTGCAGAATCGGCTCAGGCCGTTGCGGCGGGCGCAGCGGTACGCGAGCGACGCGTGCAGGCATCGCAGAAACAGATGGCGCCCCCGCTGATGGCGATGCCGGCGCCGGCGGCGATGGCCGACGCGCTGGGCATGGGCCGCTACGCGCCGATGGAGCAGGACCGCGAGACCTATGCGCGACTCGTTGACAGCGGTGTGCTGCGCGCGCAGGAGACGCCGGTATCGACGTTCAGCATCGACGTGGATACCGGGGCCTACGCCAACGTGCGGCGCTTCCTGCGTCAGGGCACGCTGCCGCGCGAGGATGCGGTGCGCGTCGAGGAGTTGATCAACTACTTCGATTACGCCTACGCCGTGCCGAAGGATCGTGCACAGCCCTTTGGCGTGCATACCGAGATCGCGCCGACGCCGTGGAATGACAAAACCCACCTGCTGCGCATTGGCCTGCAGGGCTGGAAGCCGCAGGGCGCGCTACCGCCGTCCAACCTCGTGTTTCTGGTGGATGTGTCGGGTTCGATGAACGATCCGGACAAGCTGCCGCTGGTCGTCTCTGCCCTCAAGCTGCTGACCCGCGAGATGACGGCGCGCGACCGCGTCAGTTTGGTGGTCTATGCCGGCGCCTCCGGTGTGGTGCTGGAGCCGACGCCCGGTAACGCGCAGGCCACGATTGCCGCCGCGCTCGAGCGTCTGCAGGCCGGCGGCAGCACCAACGGCGCTTCTGGCATCCAGCTCGCGTATGCGATGGCACGTCAGGCCTATATCAAGAACGGCATCAACCGCGTGCTGCTGGCGACCGACGGCGACTTCAATGTCGGCACCACCGACTTCGAGCAGCTCAAGGATCTGGTCGAGCGGGAACGCAAGTCCGGTGTCGCCCTGTCGACGCTGGGTTTCGGCGGCGGCAACTACAACGATCAGCTGATGGAGCAGCTCGCGGATGCGGGCAACGGGAATTACAGCTACATCGACAGTCTGGAGGAAGCGCGTCGTGCGCTGGTGCATTCGCGCGCGGCGACCCTGCACACGATCGCCAGCGACGTGAAGATCCAGGTCGAGTTCAATCCCGCGGGAGTCTCCGAGTACCGCCTGATCGGCTACGAGAATCGTGCGCTGGCGCGGGAGGACTTCAACAACGATCAGGTCGACGCCGGTGAGATCGGAGCCGGACACAACGTCACCGCGCTGTACGAGATCGCACTGGTCGGCGCCGGCGCGGAGCGCATCGCGCCGCTGCGTTACGCCGCCGATTCGCCGATCTCGGGCAAGGGCCGCGAGCTTGCGCACCTGCGGCTGCGCTATAAGCAGCCGGGTCAAACGCGCAGCCAGCTGATCGAGCAGCCGATTCTGCGCGAGCAGATCCTGCCGTCGGCGCACCAGGCCAGCGAGTCGTTCCGCTTTGCCGCGGCGGTCGCGGCCTTTGGCCAGAAGCTGCGCGGCGGGCGCTACACTGGCAACTACGGTTATGACGACCTGCTGCAACTCGCGCGCGGTGCGCGTGGAGAAGATGATCAGGGCTGGCGGGGCGAGTTTTTGCAGCTGGTGCAACTGGCCGCCGGCATGACGTCGGTGCAGACCGGCGGCACGGGTGACCCGGTACAGATCGGAGGGTGAGCGTCTGAGCAGAGAGGCGGACAGCGATGAGTCCTTGATGCTGGCGTATGCCGGCGGCGATGCGGGCGCATTCGAGCGTCTGTATCGCCGCCATAAGGACCCGCTGTTTCGCTATTTTTTGCGCCACCTGCATGGCGCGCCCGATCTGGCGCCGGAGCTGTTCCAGGATGTCTGGCAGCGCGTGATCCAGGCGCGCGAGCGCTATCGCGCGCAAGGTCCGTTCAGCGCCTGGCTCTACACGCTTGCGCACCATCGGCTGGTGGACCACTACCGCCAGTGGCGCCCGACCGAGGAAGTGCCGGAGACGCTGACGATCCCCGAGTCGGAGCAGCCGGAGCCCAGCGCGATGCGGGCACAGCAGACGCGGCGACTGCTCTCGGCGCTGGCGGGCTTGCCGGTCGAGCAACGCGAGATCATCGTGCTGCGCGAAGAGCGCGATCTGACGCTGGAACAGATCGCTGAGATCCAGGGCGTGGGACGCGAGACGGTCAAGAGCCGGCTGCGTTACGCGCTCGCCAAGCTGCGGGAGGTGCTCGATGACGGATAGACC
>JBEIOK010000142.1:0-6958 GCA_040377605.1 Nevskiaceae bacterium
CCCTGGTGTTCGAAGTCGAACTGATCTCGGTCGAGAAGGGCGAAGCGGCGAAGTAAGCCCTTTTGCTGCCGGTACCGGTCCAACGGCCCGCCTCGTGCGGGCCGTTGCTTTTGGTGCCGCCCGCGCACGCCGGATCGGGCCAACAAAAAAGGGGCGCTCCGTGGAGCGCCCCTTGATTCAGCGGTGAAGCGGGCTTACTTGGTTGCCTGCTTCTGCACGTTGCTCGGATCGTAGTAGCTGGCCGGGAACGGCATCTCCTGCGTCTCGTCATCCTCGTTGTTCATGGCCTGCGCCAGATAACGATTGTTCTGCAGGTCGTAGATCGTCTCGAGCACCGGTGCCGAGAACGGCTGATCGTAGGCCTGGATCGTATGCGCCTCCTGCCAGCGCCACATCGAGCCACGGCGATCGTAGATATCGACCAGCGCGATCTGCCAGGTGTCCTCGTCCAGATAGAAGCGGCGCTTGGCGTAGATATGCGAGGTCGAGGGCTTCACTTCGCCTTCGACGATCCACACGCGATGCAGCTCGTAGCGCGCCAGCTCCTGGTTGACGTGCCCCTTCTGGATGATGTCCTTGATCTTGTGCTTGTCGCTGTGGATCTCGTAGGCGTTGTACGGGATGTACATCTCCTTCTTGCCGACGGTCTTCCAGGTGTAGCGATCGGTGGCACCATTGAAGGTGTCGGTCTGGTCATTGGTTCGCAGACCATCGGCACCCGTGCCCGGGTTGTCATACGCCACGTTCGGGGCGCGACGCAGGCGGCGCTGGCCTGGGTTGTACTGCCAGGCGCGACGCGGCTCCTTGACCTGATCCATGGTCTCGTGGACCAGCGTGATCGTGCCCGCCAGGCGCGGCGGCGTCGTCACGACCTGCAGGAAGTAGATGATGACGTTGTTGAGCTTCTCCGGCGTCATCCCCTTCTGCGCATACGGGAACGACACGTCCTCGCGCAGCTTCACCAGGTTGTAGCTGCCGGACGTGGTGACAGCCACCTGGCTGTTCCAGCGCCGACCGCTCTCGCCGCGGAAGCGGACCTTGTGATTCCACACCGGCTCGACGCCGGACTTCGGGATCGGGAACGGCACGCCGAGGATGGCGTTGACCAGCGCCTCGCCACCGCCACCGAGTTCAGCGTTCAGCGCATTGTTGTAGGTCGCGTCATAGACGGCCTGCGGATATGCGGCGGTGCGGCGCGTCGGATACACCTTCATCTTGTAGGTGTCCGGAAACTTGGCAAACATCGCCAGCTGTCCGGCCGACAGCTTGTCCTTGTACTGCGCGACATTGGCGCCGGTGATCGTGAATACCGGCTTGTCGGTCGGGAACGGATCGCAATAGCGCGTACCCTTGCCCTTGTAGCAAGGCGGCGACTTGGTCAGTCCGCCGTCCCAGGCCGGAATGCTGCCGTCCTTGTTGGCGGCTTTCTCGCCGCCCATCGGCGTCAGCGTGCTCTTCAGCTTTGCAGCCTCGTCCTGACTGACTTTGGCGGCGACCGGCAGCGTCGCCATCAGCAGGACCAGTGCGGCGCAGGATGCGCGTTTCATTATGGTTTCCTCCACAAACGGAACCGTAACGATAGAGCAGAAAGCCGGCACCGGCTAGCGTCGTGGGCTCTTTTTTCTTGGGAAATCCCGCCACAGGCGAAGCCCCGTCGCACCATCTTCGTAATAGTCGGGTAATACTTGCCGTTCGTCGTATCCCAGGCTTCGATACAGCGCGCGCGCGGCGGCGTTGTCTCGCCGGACTTCCAGTTGCATACCAGTACGCCCGCGCGCCCGGGCGCAGCGCTCGGCGCGGAGGACCAGACGCGCACCGAGCCCCTGGCCTCGCGCCGAGGGGGCCACCACCACCGAGTACAGGCGCGCGCGTGGACTGTTGCGTCGCACCAGGATCACCAGCGCCCCCACCAGCGTGCCCTGCCGGTCGGCAACGATCACATCGGCAGTCTCGATCCGCAGGAAGCGGCGCACCGAGGCCGCCGACATGCGATCCCCCGGAAACAGCCGTTCCAGCGCGAGAATGCCGGCCACATCCGCCGGTGTTGCAGCGCGGATGCGCACGGTCGTCCTCATGTCCGTGTCCGCGCCTCCAGCCGCCGGATGAAGTACTCCATGATGCGCCGGTACAGCGTTTCCTTGAGCACCAGATCCTCGACCCCGAAGTCGATGTTCGGGTTGTCGTTGACCTCGATGACCTTCACGACCTTGCCGAACTGCTTGAGATCGACACCGTACAGCCCTCGCCCGACCGCACGTGCCGCCTGCACCGCAATGGAAAGCACCGCCTTGGGCACGTCCTTGACGTCCAGCGTCTCGTGGCCGCCCTCGACGATGGCGCCGTTGCCGGCGCGCTTGACCACCTGCCAGTGGTCCTTGGCCATGTAGTAGCGACAGGCGTACAGCGGCTCGCCGTCGAGCACCCCGACCCGCCAGTCGTAGTCGGTGGGCTCGAACGGCTGCGCGATGATCAGGTCGGAGCGATCGAGCATGTCGGCCGCCTCGCGCTTGAGGTCGGCTTCCGATTCGACCTTGATGACGCCCTTGGAAAACTGCGAATCCGGCTGCTTGAGCACACAGGGATAGCCCAGCTCGCGACCGACCTGCACGACGTTGCGCGAGTGCATCAGCAGCGTCTTGGGCTGCGGGATGCGATGACGCTCCATCAACTGCGCCAGGAAGACCTTGTTGGCCGCTCGCAGGATCGACAGCGGGTCATCGACGACGACCAGCCCCTCCCGCGCGGCCCGCCGGGCAAAGCGGTAGGTGTGGTGATTGACCGCCGTGGTCTCGCGGATGAACAGCGCGTCGAACTCAGCGACATGTCCATAGTCGGACTTCTCCAGAAACTCGACCTCGAACCCCAGCTCCTCTGCGTGCTTCTCGAACAGCTTGAGCGCACGCGCATTGGATGGCGGCTCCTTCTCGTCCTCGTTGACGAGGATCGCCAGGTCATAGCGCGCCGAATCGCGCACAACGCGCGGCGATCGCTTGCGCGAGAAGTAATCACGCGCCGCCTCATACAGGAATTCCAGCTGCGAGGCCGGCACCTCGCCGAGCGCGATCGGCCCCAGCGTATCGACCCGCCACTCGTCTCCGCGATACACGAACTTGGCCTGCAGCAGCGGTGCCGGAAACTGATTGAACAGCGCGCGCGCCAGGCGTTCATGGCGCTTGGCCAGGCTCTCGCCGAAGTAGACGTTCATGACGTACTCGGCCGAGCCGATGCGCGCCAGCGAGCGCTGGATCAACTCCTCGACTTCGTCGTTGATGATGCGCGGCGACTCGGCGAGCTTCAGATCCTGGATGGTCGTGATTTCAGGCAGCGGCTTCTGCCCACGCGCACCGGCCAGCAGCGACACGTAATAGCCCGTGCTCTGGTAGCTGAAGGAGCGGCAGAGGTTGTAGATACGCAGCTTGCGCGCACGCGTGTGCGACTCATGCGTCAGGTAATCCCAGGCCGTGACCACCTCGATGCCGGGGATGTCCACCGGCCAGTCGGCTCGCTGATCGACGACCACGATCCCGCTCATGACGCGCGACTCGCGGCAGTGGCAGGCGGAGGTTCGGGTGCAGCGGCGGGATCGTCGGGCATGCGTAGCGGCTTTTTTATCAGGATTAACCGCGCATAAATCCTAGCATGGCGTCTGCTGTACCCGCGTTTTGCTACGCTCGCCACTGAATCGGGACAGGGGGGACGATGATCCGAAAGCCGCTGCGCATGAGCGCCTGCCTGGCGCTGATGCTGGCGACTGCCGCGCAGGCCGCCGCCATCGACGATGCCGTCGTCAGCCGAGTGCATGCGCCCGCTGAAGTCGAATCACCCACGGGCTGGGCATTGCTGCCGCCGGACACGCGCCTCGACATCCCCAGCCGGGTTCGCACCGGCGACGGCGGCCGGCTCGAACTGCGCCTGGTCGACAAGGGCCTGCTGACCCTGGGCGGCAATAGCACGCTGCTGATCCACAGCACCGAGCCGCCCGACGGACTGGCACGGCGCGGACTGGCGCGGCTGCAACTGGAGCGCGGCCACCTGCGCGTCGCCGCCGGCCCGCTGGACCTGTGGCCGCCCAGCGATCTGCGGCTCAACGCCGGCGCACTGCGCCTACGCATCTTCGGCGCCGAGATCTGGGCCGACATCCATGACCGCGGCGATGAGATCTGCCTGCTGCATGGCGCGGTCGAGATCCAGACCCCGCTGGGACCGGAGCGACTCGATGGCCGCGGCGAGTGTCTGGTGTGGGACGGGCAGGCGGTCCAGCGGCTGACGCCCCGGCAAGCGGGCCCGATGGGCATCCGGCTGTCGCAACTGATTTTCCCGGAGGCCACGGACGCCTATACGGTCAGCATCCGCGCGCAGGGCGCCGTGCCGCCACCGGCCATTGCGGGCGGCGGTCAGCGCCCGACAGCGCCGCCCGTTGCGGCACCGTCACCTCGCCCGATGCCGCCCCCGCCGCCGCCGGATGACACGGCGCTGCCGGACGCGGGCGACGACGCCCGCTGGCGCCTGGTGCTGGCGTCGTTGCCCACACGTGAGGCGGCAGACCTCGAGGCCCAGCGCCTACGCCGCCGCGGGCTGGACACCCGCATCAACATCGGCCGCAGCAGTGACGGCACTGCCACCTATCGCCTGACCTACGGCGCCTTCTACACCCGCGAGTCCGCCGAACAGGTCCTGCGAGAACAGCGCCGCCAGCGCGGCTTCGAGAAGGCCTGGCTGCTGCACGTGCAGTGAACATCCCGCTGCTGTCGATCATCATCCCCACGCTCGACGAGGCGGCCACGCTGCCCGCCCTGCTCGATGACCTGCGCCGCCAGCAGGGCGTGACCTTCGAGATCATCGTCAGCGACGGCGGTTCGCGCGACGACACCGCCACAGCGGCCGTTGCCGCGGGCGCCTTCGTCGTCGTCGGACCTCGCGGCCGCGCCCGGCAGATGAACGTGGGCGCGGCGCAGGCGCGCGGCGCCTGGCTGCTGTTCCTGCACGCGGACTCCCGGCTGCCGACGCCCGCGCTGCTGGCCGACGCCGTGGCCTCGCTGCACACCGCCCGGCACGGTCAGCAGGCACTTGCCGGGCACTTTGGCCTGCAATTCATCGGCGGCCACCCGCTGCGCGCGCGCTTCTACGACTGGCTGGCCTACAAGACCCGCAGCGGCCGGCACTACAGCATCAACGGCGATCAAGGCGTGCTGATTGCCCGCACCGACTTCGAGGCGCTGGGCCGCTACGACGAGCGCCGGCCGTTTCTCGAAGACCAGGAGCTCGCGCGACGCATCCGCCGTGCGGGCGGCTGGCTGCTGCTGCCCGGCACGCTGCACACCTCGGCACGCCGCTTCGAGCGCGAAGGCGCGGGCGCGCGCTATGTCCTGATGGCGATGATGATGGGCGCGTGGGCGGCGGACTTCGAGGCCTTCTTCGAGCAGGCCCCCGCGCTCTACGCCGCGCAGGGCGACGCCGCCGAGCTGGACCCGCATCCCTATGCCCGCCTTGGACGCCGGCTGTTGCGCGCGCAGGGGCGCGACGGGGTCCGCACCCTGCTGCGCATCGGCCGCTTCGTGCGCGAGAACGCCTGGCAGCTCGCGGCCTATCGCGACTGGCGCGACGGCCATGCCGATCAGCGCTGGCTGCGACGCTTCGATCGCTGGATCGCCGGGCCGCTCGACAACCGCCTTGCCGATGGCCTCGCCGCATTGCTGGTCGCCGGCTGGCTGTGGATCTGGCTGCCGCTGTCAGCGCGTTGCCATCGCTGACACCCATGCCGCTTTGCTAGGCTCGCGGCACTCGATTCGGGAAACGAACGTCATGGTGGGACGGGGATATCGCTGCACACTCGGGGCCTCTGCCCTGCTGCTCGGCTGCGTGCTGATCGTTTCCGCCTGCGCGACGACCGATCAAGCGATAACGCCGCCCCCTGAGGCGAGCACGCCACCGGACGTCGCGCTCGAGCCCGCCACTCCGGCAGCAGCGGCGCCCGCGCCGGCGACCGAAACAACGGACCGGCCTCCAGCGGCATCCGACCCCACTGCCGCCGATGGCGATGCGGCGCTGGCGCAATCGCTGGCTGCGCGGAGCTGGCAACTGGTGCTGTCGTCCGTCCACACACCCGAGGCCGCCGAGCAGGAGAGCGCGCGGCTGCTGTCGAAAGGCCTGGAGGTCGTGGTCGAAAGCGCAGAGGCCAAGGGACGGCAGGTGTACCGCCTGACCTTCGGCGCCTTCGAGACGCGCGAGGAAGCGCAGCGCGCGCTCGACGATCAGCGTCACCGTCCGGGCTTCGAGCGCGCCTGGGTGCTGCTCCGCCAGTAACGAAAAAAGCCGCAGCAAGCTGCGGCTTTCTCGACCTCACGGCAGTTGCTTACGCGCGCTTGCGCTCGTGCTCCTTGAGGAAGCGCTTGCGCACGCGGATCGACTTCGGCGTGAGTTCGACGAGCTCGTCGTCGTTGATGAATTCCAGCGCCTGTTCCAGCGAGAACTTCACCGGCGGCGTCAGGATCAGCTTCTCGTCGGCACCGGCCGAACGCATGTTGGTCAGCTTCTTGCCCTTCAGCGGATTCACGACCAGGTCGTTGTCGCGCGAGTGGATGCCGACGATCTGCCCTTCATAGACCTCGTCGCCGTGCTCGACCATCAGGCGGCCGCGCTCCTGCAGGTTGTACAGCGCGTAGGCCAGGCACATGCCCATTTCGTTGGCGATCATCACGCCGTTGTGGCGCTGGCCGATGTTGTCATTCTCGGCCTGCGGGCCGAAATGATCGAAGTTATGGAACAGCAATCCGGTGCCGGACGTTGCCGACATGAACTCGGTCTGGAAACCGATCAGGCCACGCGACGGAATGATGTATTCCAGGCGCACCCGGCCCTTGCCGTCGGGAACCATGTTGCCCATCTTGCCGCCACGCTCGGCCAGCCCCTGGATCACGAACCCCTGATGGGCCTCTTCCACGTCGGCGACCAGCGTTTC
>JBEIOK010000048.1:0-16957 GCA_040377605.1 Nevskiaceae bacterium
GAAGGCATAGCTCAGGTCGAGCAGGCCCAGGAACGGCGTGAACCAGGAGAACGCGATACCGGCCGACTGACGCAGCGTGTCGAACTCGAAATCGCCGGGCTCCGCGTACACGTTGCCGATATCGAAGAAGGCCGCCAGTCGCGTCGAACGGCCATCGCTCTCCATCGGCAGCGGGATGATCAGCTCGGTCTGCGCAGTGGTGCGCAACTTGCCACCGAACGGATTCCCGAACGGGGTATCCAGCGGACCGAGCGAACCGTCACGATACCCACGCACCGTGCGCGGGCCACCCGCAAAGAAGTTCTCGTACGGCGGCACCGACTTGGTGTTGCCATAGCCCTCGACCAGACCGACAGAGCCATTGATCTCGAGGAAGAACTTCCAGAACAGCGGCACATACTGCTGAGCACGATAGCTGGCGTTGTAGAACTCCAGATCACTGCCAGGCACCGCGACATCCAGGCTCAGCGAGTGCAGCGAGCCGCGGCTGGCGAAGAAGGTGCGGTTGCGCGTGTCGTAGCTGATGCCGGTACGGAACTGGAACGTCGAGAAGTTCGCACCGTTCTCGACGACGAAGCGCAGCACCTCGTCCGAGCTGCTGGCCGCGAACGTCTCCAGCGCGACTTCCTCGACGCCGAAGCCGGCCCGCAGCACGACGTACTCGGACAACGGGATGCCATAGGTCAGGTTGGCGCCCAGGATGTTGGAGTTGAAGCCCGATGAGAACCGGATGACCGACTCCGACTCGCGGTAGAACGCCGACACCGTCTGGCTGATGCCATCCTCGGTGAAATAAGGATCGGTCCACGAGAAATTGATCGCGCGCGAGATCACATTGTTCTCGATCGCCAGATCCAGCCGGTTACCTGTCCCCAGAAAATTGGTGTGCGTCAGCTGTCCGGTGACCAGGAAGCCCTGAGCGCCCGAGTAACCAACACCGAACTGCACCGAACCCGGCGGACGCTCCTTGATCTTGAACACGAGATCCACGAGATCGTCGCTGCCCGGCACCGGTCGCGTATCGACTTCGGCCTCTTCGATGAACGGCAGACGTGCCAGACGCACGCGTGAACGCTCGACCGAGGATTTCGAGAATGGGGCTGCTTCCAGCTGCCGCATCTCACGACGCAGGGTTTCGTCGTTGGTTCCGGCGTTGCCGGTGAAATTGATCCGGCGCACATAGGTGCGCTTACCCGGCTCGACGAAATAGTTGATGCTGACCTGCTTGTTCGGCTCGTCGACTTCCGGAATCGGATTGACCTTGGCGAAGGCATAACCGACGTCCGACAGCGCTGCCTCGATACGCTCGGCAGACTCCGTCGCCTGCTTGCGCGAAAAAACATCACCGGCACGGGTCGTGGTCAACGCCGACAGGAAGGCTTCGTTCAGAATCGTTTCGCCGGAGAATCGACGATCCTTGACCTTGTAAATATCGCCCTCGGTCACGTTGACCGTGATGTAGATCGACTCCTTCTCTGGGGTCAGCGCGACCTGCACCGAATCGACGCTGAATTTCAGATAGCCACGGTCCTGGTAGTAGGACTGCAGCTTTTCCAGGTCACCGACGAGCTTTTGCTTGGAGTAGCGATCCGTCCGCTGGAACGGCATCCAGTTTGTCGCCTGCTGCTCGAACTGCTCGCCCAGTTCCTCGTCGCTGAAGACGCTATTGCCCAGGATGTTGATGTCCGTGATCTTGGTGACACGGCCCTCCTTGACCTCGATCTTCAGCTTGACGCGATTGTTCGGCTCCTCGGTCACGTCCGTCTTGATCGCGACATCGTAGTAACCGTTGGAGTAGTACTGGCGGCGCAGCTCCTGCTCAACCTGATCCAGCAACTCACGCCGGAACAGTTCACCGTCGGCCAGGCCGATATCCTTGAGCGACTTCTTCAGTTCATCGCCGCCGATCTTCTCGTTGCCTTCGAGCGTGAAGCTGGAGATTGCCGGCCGCTCCTCGACTGCAATGACCAGCGCATTGCCATCGCGCTTGAGCTGCACATCCTCGAACAGGCCTGAGGCGTAAAGCGCGCGAATCGCCTGCCGGGAGGTGCCGCTATTGAGCTGATCACCCACCGACAGCGGCAGATAGGTCAGCACCGTGCCGATTTCGAGGCGCTGCAAGCCTTCGGTGCGAATCTCAGACACCGTGAACGGCTCGAACGCCTGCACTGCGGGGCTCGCCAGCACCAACGCCGAGAGCGCGGCCGCAATCGCCGTCTTGCGAATCTTGAGTCGTTTCACCAGTGTTTTTCTAGTCAGGTCAATTCAACAGTCGCGCGATGTCGTTGTAGAACGCAAGCCCCATCAGCATTACCAGCAGCGTCAATCCGACTCGCTGCCCCGCTTCCTGCGCGCGTTCCGACAGCGGCGATCCTTTTGCAGCCTCGATCGCGTAATACAACAGGTGTCCCCCGTCCAGCACCGGCACCGGCAACAAATTAAGCACGCCGAGACTGACACTGACGATGGCCATGAAACTCAGGAAGGACACGACGCCGATCTGGGCCGAATAGCCCGCAACCTGCGCGATCTGAATCGGACCGCTGACGTTCTTCACCGAGATGTCGCCGGTCACCATGCGTCCCAGCATGCGTATCGTCAACGACGACATGCGCCAGGTTTGGGTAACCGCCGCCGGCACCGCCTCAAAAGGCCCCAACCGGCTGACAGCGCGCAAATCCTGCCACAAGTCCCCGGGGTTCGCCACGCTCGCACCGAAGCGGCCGATCGCCTTGTCGCCATCACGGATGCGTCCGACGATCAGCGTCAGTGTCTGTGTCTGACCGTCGCGGTCGACGGCAACCTTCGCGACCGCACCGGGGTGGGCCCGCAGCCACTGCGTCCACTGTTGCCAGGAGGTGATCGGCGTGCCGTCAAAGGTCAGCAGCAGATCGCCAGCCTTGAAGCCCGCGGTGTCCGCTGCCTCGCCCGGCACGATCGCGTCGAGGCGCGCCGGAATGGCGGGTTGGTACGGCACCAGGCCCAGATCATCGAACAGGAACTCCGGATCGAGACGGATACCTGACAGATCCAGCGCGACATCGCGCGTAGTGCCGTCCGTCTTCTTGACCGTCAGCGACAGGCTGCCGCCATCGAGTGCGTGATCAATCAACTCGGTCCGCAGCTGCGTCCAGTTGTCGGCACGGCCGCCTTCGACATCCAGAATCTCTTCGCCCGCCAGCAAACCGGCACGGGCGGCGACGCTATTCTCAGGCGGCGCCGCCAGGACTGGACGCATGCCTTGCACGCCGACGATGAAGACCATCCAGTACAGCAGGATCGCCAGTCCGAAATTGAAGCTCGGCCCCGCCGCGACGATCGCCATGCGCCGCCAGACCGATACCTGATTGAAGGCCCGTGCGCGATCCGCCGGCGCCACCGGACCTTCACGCTCGTCGAGCATCTTGACGTAGCCGCCGAGCGGGATCGCCGAGACCGTCCATTCCACGCCCTCGCGGTCCGTGCGACTCCAGATCGCCTTGCCGAAGCCGATCGAGAAGCGCAGCACCTTCACGCCGCAGCGACGCGCAACCCAGTAGTGCCCGTATTCGTGGAACGCGACCAGCACCCCGATCGCCACCAGGAATCCGCCGACGGACCACAGCAGGTCAAACACGGAGGGCCTCCGTCGCGCGGTCGCGTGCCCAGGCATCGACGCCGAGAATGGCGTCCAGGTCACCGGCCATCGGCAGGTTGTCGCGAGCGGCTAGGTTCAAGGTGCTGTCGACCACGCGGGCAATATCCAGAAATCCGAGGGTGCCATCCAGAAACGCTTGGACCGCGATTTCATTCGCGGCGTTCAATACGGCAGGGGCGGCGCCGCCGGCCACCAACGCCGACCGCGCCAGTCCCAGACATGGGAACCGTCGCAGGTCCGGCGCCTCGAAGCGCATGCGACCCAAGGCCGCCAGGTCCAACCCGGTCACGCCCGACTCCCACCGCTCCGGCCAGGCCAGCGCGTGCGCGATCGGCACCCGCATATCCGATTGTCCCAGCTGCGCCAGCATCGAGCCGTCCACGTACTCCACAATCGAGTGGATGGCGCTTTCCGGGTGGATCACGACCTCCAGTTGCGAGTCCTGCAAGGCATAGAGCACCGCGGCTTCGATGAGTTCCAGGCCCTTGTTCATCATCGTCGCGGAGTCCACCGAGATCTTGGGCCCCATGATCCAGTTGGGATGGCGCACTGCCTGCTGGGGCGTCACGGCCGCGAGCGACTCGAGCGGCGCGTCTCGAAACGGACCGCCGGACGCCGTCAGGATCAACCGTCGAACGCCTCGCGGCTGCTGGCCGCAGCGGCTGCCGTCCGGCAGACACTGGAAAATGGCGTTGTGCTCCGAGTCGATCGGAATCAGGGTCGCGCCGTGCCGGGCGGCGGTCTGCATCAGCAGCGCGCCAGCCATGACCAGCGGCTCCTTGTTGGCCAGGTAGACGCGTTTGCCGGCCCGCACGGCTGCGAGCGTCGGCAGCAGGCCGGCCGCGCCAACGATGGCCGACATCACCCCATCGACTTCCGGCAGTGCTGCCAGCTCCGCGACCGCCGGCAAGCCACCGAGCGCCTCCGTCGTGGTCAGTCCGGCAGCCGCCAGCCGCTGTCGCAGGGCAGGTAAGAGGCTCTCATCGGCAACGGCCGCATACCGGGGCCGAAACTGCACGCACAACGCCGTGAGCGCCTCGACATCGCGGTGGGCCGTCAGCGCTAGCGTCAACAGCCGTTGTGGATGACGCTGGACCAGATCGAGCGTGTTGCGGCCGATGGTACCGGTCGCGCCGAGAACCACCAGCCTTTGCATCAGAGCTCCAGCGCCAGCAGGCCCAGCACCATCACCGGAGCTGCCGCCAGAATGCTGTCGACGCGGTCGAGAATGCCGCCATGACCGGGCAGCAGGCGGCCACTGTCCTTGATGCCGACCATGCGCTTGAACATCGATTCCTCAAGGTCCCCGATGATCGACAGGACCGCCACCAGCAGCGACAGACCGAGCAGCCAGAAAATGCCGGCGCCGCTGACGGAGAACGCATAGACGCCGCCGGTCAAGGTCCAGGCGGCACACAGCAACAGCCCGCCGACGGCCCCTTCCACGGTCTTGCCCGGCGAGATGCCGGGCGCCAGCTTGTGACGCCCGAAATTGCGGCCAGCCAGATAGGCCCCGGTGTCGGCCGCAAACACCAGGAACAACAGGAACAATAGCTTGTAGACGCCATCGGCCATCGCGTGCAGCGTCGCCAGCGCCATCAGCGTCGACACGATCTGCAGCAGGCCCAGCCCGCCCAGCAGGACCGCACCCGGCGGGCGTTTCTGCAGGTTCTCGGGAAATCCGCGGAACAGCAGCGGCACCAGCGCCCACCACAGCGATGCCGCGATCAGCAGCAGCGGCAACCAGCGCTCGCGCTGCGGCGCCCACCACGCCAGCGCCAGCAACCCCACCGTGGCGCCGAGGTAGGCCCCGCGCTTGGCGGTCTGACCGTTCCAGCGCATCAGGCCGGTCCACTCCCAGGCGATCAGCACCCCTGCGACCGACAGCGCCGCGTACAACCAGGCGCTGGGCGCGAACCACACCAGCGCCAGCAGCAGCGGCAGCAGGACCAGCGCAGTCACGACACGTTGAATCAGCATGGCAGGGCCCTCAGGCGGCCTCGGGGACACGGCCGAAACGGCGCTCACGACTCGCGAACCAGGCCAGCGCCGCCTGGAAGTGCTCGCCGCCGAAGTCCGGCCAGAGGACATCGCTGAAATACAGCTCGGTGTAGGCCAGCTGCCAGAGCATGAAATTACTGATGCGGCGCTCGCCGCCGGTGCGGATCAGCAGATCCACCGGTGGCAGGCCCGCGGTGGACAGCTCACCTTCCAGGCCCTGCGCGGTAATGGCCTGCCCGCTGGCCGCCAGCCGTTGCGCGGCCTGTACCAGATCCCATTGGCCTGCGTAACCCACCGCAATCACCAGCGTGAACTGGGCGTCCGGCGCGGTCAGCGCCTCGGCCCGCTGCATCTCGGCACGCAGCTCTGGCGGAAAGTTGCCATGGTCCCCGATGAAGCGCAGGCGAATGCGGTTCTTCACCAGCGTCTTGGACTCCCGCGCGAGGGTGGAGGCGAACAGCTGCATCAGCAGCTTGACCTCCAGCTCAGGCCGCTGCCAGTTTTCCTGCGAAAACGCGAACAGGGTAAGCGTCTCGATGCCGGTGTCGCCCGCAGCCCGAATCACGGATCGGACCGCCTTGACCCCGGCCCGATGCCCGGCCGAACGCGGCTTGTTCAGGCGCGTGGCCCAGCGACCGTTGCCGTCCATGATGATGGCAACGTGGCGCGGCGCCGATACGGGCGGAATGGAATCTCGGGCGACGGTCATGTCGACGATGCTGGACGCTTTCGCGGCGAAAGGGAAAGACCGGGGCGGCGGGCCGCCCCGCCCGCTCACATCGACAGCAGTTCCTTTTCCTTGGCGGCCGCGGTTTCATCAACCTTGGCCACGAACTGGTCGGTCAGCTTCTGGATCTCGGCCTCGCCGCGCTTGACCTCGTCGGCGCTGATCTGCTTGTTCTTCTCCAGATCCTTGATCGCCTGATTGGCATCACGGCGCACGTTGCGGATCGCGATCCTGGCCGTTTCGGCCTCGCCCTTGACGACCTTGGCCAAGTCCTTGCGGCGCTGCTCGGTCAGCGGCGGCATGACGATGCGGATGATCTGGCCCGCCGTATTCGGATTGAGGCCAAGATCGGAAGTCATGATCGCCTTCTCGATAGCCGCCACCATGGCCTTGTCCCACGCCTGGATGCTGATGGTACGGGCATCCTCGACCGTGACCTGCGCGGCCTGCGAGATCGGCACTTCCGAACCGTAATAGTCGACGCGAACATGATCGAGCAGTGCGGCGTTGGCACGGCCGGTCCGCAGCTTCATCAGCTCCGCCTTGAGCACCTCCACGCATTTCTGCATGCGGGTCGTGGCGTCGTTCTTGATGGCATTCAACATCGTTCAGGCTCCCCGGCGCCTCGATCGCGCCTGTCTGTTTTCAGCGGTACACGCGCGTGCCGATCGTCTCGTCGCCCATGACGATTTTCATCAGGGCCCCCGCACGATCCATGTCATACACGCGCAGCTTCATGGCATGGTCCCGGCACAGCACCATCGCGGTCTGGTCCATCACCCCGAGCCGCTTGGCCAGCGCTTCGTCGTAGGTCAGCTCGTCATACTTCCTGGCCGACGGGTCCTTCTTGGGATCCGCGGTGTAGATACCGTCGACCTTCGTCGCCTTGAGCATCAGATCGGCGTTGATCTCCACCGCGCGCAGCGCGGCAGCAGAGTCGGTGGTGAAGAATGGATTGCCGGTCCCGGCGGAAAAGATAACGACACGCCCCTTCTCCAGGTGGCGCATCGCGCGACGGCGGATGTAGTCCTCACAGACTTCATTGATGCGGATCGCCGACTGCACCCGCGCAGACAGGCCGACGCGTTCGATCCAGTCCTGGATCGCCAGCGCATTGATCACCGTGGCGAGCATGCCCATCTGGTCGCCGGTGACACGGTCCATGCCGGCCTTGGCCAGACCCTCCCCACGGAAGATATTGCCGGCACCCACCACCAGCGCCACCTGCACGCCGGCATCGACGATGCCCTTGATCTCCTGCGCCAGACCGCTCATCACTGCTGGCGAGATGCCGAAGCCCTGATCGCCCATCAGGGCTTCGCCGGAGAGCTTCAGCAGGATACGTCGGTAGGCCGGTGCGGTGGTGGTCATGGAGGTCTGCGCTGGGGAGCCGGGGGCAGGTTTCCTTTACTTAAGCGAAGGCCCCGTTACCGGGGCCTTGCGGGTACCACAGATGGCGCAAAGTCTAGCGCAGATCAGGCCTTGATGCCGGCCTGGGCCATGACTTCCGCAGCAAAATCCACCTGCTGCTTCTCGATGCCCTCGCCCACCTGGAAACGCACGAAGCGCGCAACCTGGGCCTTCTTGGCGGCGAGCAGCTTCTCGACGGTCTCGTCATTGCTCTTCACGAACACCTGGCCAAGCAGCGTGATTTCGCCCGTGAACTTCTTGACCTTGCCGTCGACCATCTTGGCCAGGATCTCGGCCGGCTTCGGCTTGAAACCGCCGCCGAGCTTCTTCTTAATCGTGGCGTAGTCGTCGTCCCAGCTCTTCTTGTCGTCGGCGGACAGTCCGTCATAGGTGCCGTTCTGCTTCTCGGCATCCATCTCCGCGATCGCGCCGGCCAGCTTGTCGGACTCGGCCTTGGCATCGCTCTGTTCCTGGGCAACCGTGGCCTCGATCACCTTGCGCTCGGCCTCGATGGCCTCGGCCGGGATTTCGGCGGCGCTCAGGTAGCGCGGATTCATCGCGGCGATGTGCATCGCCAGATCCTTGGCCAGCTCCTCGTCACCGGCTTCCAGGGCCACGATGACGCCGATCTTGTCGCCCGGGTGGAGATACTTGACGATCGGGCCCGCGGCCTTGGTGACGACCTCGAAACGGCGGATCGTCATGTTCTCACCCAGCTTGGCAATCAGGCCGCGGCGGCGCTCTTCCAGCGTCTCGGCGCCGGCCTTCAGCGCGACCAGCGCCTCGAGGCTCGACGGCTTGCTGGCCAGCGCTGCGTCGGCGGCAGCCTGGGCGAGGCCGCGGAACTCGTCGCCCTTGGCGACGAAGTCGGTCTCGGAGTTCAACTCGACGATGGCAATGGCGTCGCCGCTGGCGGCAACCGCCAGTACGCCTTCGGCCGCGGTCCGGCTGGCCTTCTTGTCGGCCTTGGCGGCACCGTCCATGCGCAGCTTCTCGGCGGCCTTTTCAAGGTCACCACCGGTTGCGTCGAGGGCCTTCTTGCAATCGCCCATGCCAGCGCCGGTGCGGTCGCGCAGTTCCTTCACCAGTGCAGCAGTAACTGGAGTGCTCATAACAGTAAATTCCGTTAGTTACGCAACCTTCCTCATGGAACGGTCACGAGAGGGGAATGACCATGGAACGTCGCGGCGCCCGTGGCTGCCGCGACG
The DNA here is from genome assembly GCA_040377605.1 of Nevskiaceae bacterium. Taxonomy (GTDB): domain Bacteria; phylum Pseudomonadota; class Gammaproteobacteria; order Nevskiales; family Nevskiaceae; genus Solimonas. The sequence goes on from JBEIOK010000048.1 coordinate 8,984, forward strand.
TTCCACAGGAGGGCTCAGCCCTCGGACTTCTCGGTGCGACGGCCGCCGCGCGGCGGACCGCCACGGTCGCCGGAGGGCTTGCGCGGGGCAGCCGGGCGCGGCTTGCGCGGGGCGGCATTGCGCTCGTCCGAAGCCTCGGATGCTTCTTCGACCGGACGGCCGGTGGTGTTGCTGCCGCGGCCTTCGATGATCGCGTCGGCAATGCACTGGGCATAGACCTTGATCGCGCGGGTGGCGTCATCATTGCCCGGGATCACGCACTCGATGCCGGCCGGATCATTGTTGGAGTCCACCACGGCGATGACCGGAATTCCGAGCTTCTTGGCTTCGGCGATTGCGTTCTTTTCGTAGCCGGTGTCGATCACGAACAGGCAGTCCGGCAGGCTCGGCATGTCCTTGATGCCGCCCAGCGACTTGCGCAGCTTCTCCAGCTCGCGCGTGAAGGTCAGCTGCTCCTTCTTCGTGAGGCGGTTGATGGTGCCGTCCTCGACCTGCTTCTCCATTTCGATCAGGCGCTTGATCGAACCCTTGACGGTCTTGAAGTTGGTCAGCGTGCCACCCAGCCAGCGCTGGGACACGTGCGGCATGCCGGCACGCTTGGCTTCTTCCTCGACGGTCTCGCGCGCAGCGCGCTTGGTGCCGACGAACAGGATGCGGCCACCATTGGCGGCCAGCTTGCCAGCGAACGAGCAGGCGTCCTTCAGCAGAGGAAGGGTCTGCTCGAGATTGATGATGTGGATGCGGTTACGCTCGCCGAAGATGAACTCTTCCATCTTCGGGTTCCAGTAGCGGGTGCGGTGTCCGAAGTGGACGCCCGCTTCCAGCAACTGGCGCATGGTGACGTCAGTCATTGATGAAGCTCCTTGGGTTGAATGCAAACCGCGCCAGGTGAGTTCACCCAAGTCGGCGCGGATGGATTTTCAGAGGAACGACGATTTGTCATTGCCTTTGAAGGGCGCGCTTTATACCATAGCGCCCCTTTTAAAACAAACATTTGCCGCGCCTCAGACGTGGCTTCCTGATGAGCATCAGCCTAAAAAATCCGGCGGAACAGCAGAAGATGCGGGAAGCGGGCGCCGCAGCCGCGCAGGTCCTGCTGATGATCGAGCCGCACATCAAGGCTGGCGTCAGCACGGACGAGCTGAACCGCATCTGCCACGAATACATCGTGCGCGATCTGGGCTGCGTGCCTGCCCCGCTCAACTACAAGGGCTTCCCGAAGTCGATCTGCACGTCGGTCAACCACGTGGTCTGCCATGGCATCCCGGGACCCAAGGTGCTGAAAAAGGGCGACATCATCAACGTGGATGTCACCGTCATCAAGGACGGATTCCACGGCGACACCAGTCGCATGTACTACGTCGGCGAGCCCTCGATCCTGGCCCGCCGCGTCTGCGACACCACCCGGGAGGCGATGATCGAGGGCATTAAGCTGGTGCGCCCTGGCACTCGCCTCGGCGACATCGGGCAGGTCATCCAGCGCTACGCCGAAGCGCGCGGCTTCTCCGTGGTACGCGAGTACTGCGGCCACGGCATCGGCCGGGTATTCCATGAAGACCCGCAAGTCCTGCACTACGGCAAGGCTGGCACGGGAATTGAATTGCAGGCCGGCATGACCTTCACGATCGAACCGATGATCAATGCCGGCCGCCCCGAGGTGAAGCTGCTGCCGGACGGCTGGACGGTGGTGACGAAGGACCATTCCCTGTCCGCCCAATGGGAACACACGATCCTCGTCACCGATGAGGGCCATGAGGTCCTGACGCTGCGCAACGGCGAGATGTAATGGGCGCCGAATTCGATCTTGCTGATGAAGAAGCGGCCACCATCTTCAGCGCGCCGCGCATCCGTTCGCGCCTGGCACAGGGCGGCTATTCGATCGCGGCGTTCCGCGACACCCTGACCTGGGGGCGGGACCGCCTGTACGGGCTGTTCCACGAGGGCATGCCCGCCGATTCCCTGGTTCATGCCCGCGCCCATCTGGTCGACGAGGTCCTGCGCGCGGCCTGGCAGAAATTTCTGCCCGACTCGGCATCGGGGCTGGCGCTGGTCGCCGTCGGTGGCTACGGCCGTGCCGAACTGCTGCCGCACTCGGACATCGACATTCTGCTGCTGCACAGCGGCGATGCGTTGGAAACCCACCGCAAGGCACTGGAGCAGATGACCGCCTTCGGCTGGGATATCGGCCTGGAGGTCGGCCAGAGTGTGCGCACGGTGGAAGAGTGCGTCACCGAAGCCGAGAAGGACGTCACCGTCATCACCAACCTGCTGGAAGCCCGCCCGCTGATTGGCGACGCCACGCTGTTCCAGCAGATGCAGCAGGCCCTGACCCCTGATCGGGTCTGGCCGGTCAAGGCCTTCTTCGAGGCCAAGAAAGCCGAACAGAGCGCGCGTTACCGCAAGTACGACGATACGGGCTACAAGCTGGAGCCGAACGTCAAGGAATCGCCCGGCGGCCTGCGCGATATCCACACGATTGCCTGGGTCGCGAAACGCCACTTCGGCGCACTGACACTGGCCGAATTGCGCGAGCACGGATTCCTGACCAAGCAGGAGTCGGACGAGTTGTTTGCCGGACAGGATTTCTTGTGGCGTGTGCGCTTCGCACTGCACATGACCAGCGGGCGCCGCGAAGACCGGCTGCTGTTCGACTCGCAGGTCAAGGTGGCGCAGCTGTTCGGTTACGAGGACAACGACAGGAACAAGGCTGTAGAGCAGTTCATGCAGCTCTACTACCGCACGATCAAGTCGCTCTCCTGCCTCAACGACATGCTGCTGCAGCTGTTCGAGGAAGCGATCGTGACCCCCGAGGCCGGCGCTGCCGAACCCTTGAACACCCGATTCCAGGTCCGCGCCGGGTATATCGAAGTACGTGACGAGGACGTCTTCCGGCGTCAGCCGTGGGCCCTGCTGGAAATCTTCCTGCTGCTGCAGCAGCACCCGAAAATCGAGGGGATCCGCGCGCAGACGCTGCGCCTGATCATGCGAGACGGCCGCCTGCTGACCGATCAGGTCAGCCACAGCGTGCAGGCACGCTCGCTGTTCATCGAGATGTTCCGCGAGGGCCGCGGCCTGACACGCAACCTGCGGCGCATGAATCGCTATGGGGTGCTCGGCCGCTACCTGCCCGCTTTCGGCCGCATCGTCGGCCTGATGCAATATGACCTGTTCCACACGCTGACGGTCGACGAACACATCCTGTACGTGGTGCGCAACGCGCGACGCTTTGCCATGCAGCGGTTCCGCAGCGAGCTGCCATTCTGCAGCGAGGTCATGGACCGCCTGGCCAAGCCCGAACTGCTGTATCTCGGCGCGTTCTGGCATGACATGGCCAAGGGTCGCGGGGGTGATCACTCGGCGATCGGCTCCCACGAGGCCATCCAGTTCTGCCTCGATCACGGTCTGTCGCATGCCGACGCCGCGCTGGTCGGCTGGCTGGTCGAAAACCACCTGCTGATGTCCCTGACGGCGCAGAAGCAGGATCTCAGCGACGCCAATGTCGTGGCCGAATTTGCGCGCAAGATTGGCGACCGCGCGCGTCTGGACTATCTGTTTCTGCTGACCTGCGCCGATATCCGCGGCACCAATCCGGCGTTGTGGAACAGCTGGCGCGAGTCGCTGCTCAAGGATCTGTACAAGATGACGGCGCGCGTGCTCGAGTCGGGCGATGACCGCCCGCTGCGTGAGCAGGAGCGCATGTCCGAGACCCGTGGCCGCGCACTGGCCCTGCTCCAGGCACGCGGCATTGAACAGGCCGCGGCCGAAAATCAGTGGAAGCGTTTCGACCGCGAGTACTTCCTGCGTCACACCCCTGAGGAGCTGGCCTGGCATCTGCCGGCGATGCTCAACGTGCAGGAGACCGAACTGCCCCTGGTGCTGGTCGAGGCCGTGGACGGACGCGGCACGACCGTCTTCGTCTATACCCGCGACCGCGATCATCTGTTTGGCCTGTCCTGCGGCGTGCTGTCGCGCCTGGGGCTGAACATCCTCGATGCGCGTCTGCACACGACCGATGATGGCTTCGTGCTCGACTCCTACGTCGTCATGGAGAGCGACAATTCGCCGATCAGCAATCCGATGCGCGGCGAGGAGATCCGGGTTGCACTGCGCAAGGTGCTGAGCGATCCGGAGGTCTCCACCGTCGACGTCAACCGCCGCGCCTCGCAGCGGCTCAAGCACTTCGATACACCGACGACGGTGTACTTCAGCCAGGACGAGAAGCGCAGCCGCACCGTGCTCGAATTGGTCACCGCGGATCAACCGGGATTGCTGTCGCTGATCGGTCGCGTGTTCCAGAAGCGCGGCATCCTGCTCGACGCAGCGAAGATCGGCACGATTGGCGAGCGCGCGGAGGACGTGTTCTATGTCACCGATCGCATGCACCGGCCCATCACCGACGAGGACGTCCTCGAAGACCTGCGCGAAGTGCTGGTGCGCACGCTGGATCGCCGCGACGCGGCCTGAAGCCAATCCGCCCGTGCTGCATCCTGCACGGGACCGTTTTCATTTGAAGCCACACATCCATGATCACCGAACTCAAGACCAAGATCGAAGCCGCCTGGGAAACCCGCGACACGCTCAGCAAGTCCGACGACGCGCTGCGCGCGACCATCGAGGCGGCCATCCAGTTGCTGGATCAGGGCGCGGCGCGCGTCGCCGAACCGACGTCGACCGGCTGGCAGGTCAACGAATGGCTGAAGAAGGCCGTGTTGCTTTATTTCCGCCTGCACGACAACGCACCGATCGACATGGGCGGCCTGATGGGCTACGACAAGGTGCCGCTGAAGTTCTCCGGCTGGAGCGAGGCACAGTTCAAGGCACAGAACGCACGCATCGTGCCGCCCGCGGCGGTACGCAAGGGCGCCTACATCGCGCCCGGCGCGATCCTGATGCCCTCCTACGTCAATATCGGTGGCTACGTGGGCAGCGGCACGATGGTCGACACCTGGGCCACTGTCGGCTCCTGCGCACAGATCGGCGCCAACTGCCATCTCTCTGGCGGCGTCGGCATTGGCGGCGTGCTGGAACCGCTGCAGGCCTCGCCGACGATCATCGAGGACGATTGCTTCATCGGCGCGCGCTCCGAAGTCGTTGAGGGCGTCATTGTCGAAAAGGGCAGCGTGATCTCGATGGGCGTGTTCATCGGCCAGAGCACGCCGATCTATGACCGCGAGCACGATCAGATCCTGTATGGCCGCGTGCCGGCCGGCAGCGTGGTGGTCGCAGGCTCGTTGCCCAAGAGCGAGCGCTACAGCCTGAACTGCGCGGTCATCGTCAAACGCGTCAACGAGCAGACGCGCAAGAAGGTCGGCATCAACGCCCTGCTTCGCGATCTTTGATTCGGGTCACAGCTTAGCTGCCGGGCTGCCCACCGTCGGTCTTGACGACGGTGGGCGGCGGCACGACCTGCTCCGGCTCGCTCTCGCCGATCCGCAGATAGCGTGTCGCCAGCTGGATCTCGCGCAGGAAGCAGAACAGCCCGCAGATCAGCGACAAGATCGAGCCGACGAACAAGGCAGCGATCACGATCGAAAGGTTCCAGCGCGAAAACGCACCGGCAAACAGCACGACGATCGCCCCGCTGATCAGCAGTGCACAACCGATGCAGAAGGCGATAGCCCAATTGGTCAGCCGCGCGCGCCGCGCCTGATTCTGCAGGCCGCGTCGCAACGCTGGCGCCCTGCCGGGAGCGGCCGTCACCAGCTCCGATTCCAGCACGCGCGCCCGATCCACGATGCGCGACAGGCGATTGGTCAGCACCCCCAGCATCGCTCCCACCCCCCCGAGCAGGAACACGGGAGCCACCGCCACCTGAATCGTGTGCGCAATGGCGGCTACCTGGGTTTCGGCTTCCATCGTCATTCCTCCGTCGATGTTCACATTATCGGCTACCGCCGCCGCCCGGTAGAATCTTCGCTCCTCATTTCATCCCAGCCACCCCCATGGCCGACGACGGCGCCGTCCTTGCCCTGTGTTCCGACCTGATTGCCCGTCGCTCGCTGACGCCGGAGGATGCCGGCTGCTGCGACCTGATCGGAGCGCGGCTGCAACCGCTGGGCTTCTCGCTCGAGTACCTCAATGCCGGTGGCGTCACGAACCTGTGGGCCACACTCGGCACGCAAGGTCCCCTGTTCATCCTCGCGGGCCACACGGACGTGGTGCCGCCGGGGCCGCGCGAGCAGTGGCTGTCCGATCCCTTCGTGCCCGAGGTACGAGACGGCGTGCTCTACGGTCGTGGTGCCGCCGACATGAAGTCCGGCATCGCCGCAATGATCGTCGCCACCGAACGTCTGCTGGCGCGACGTCCGCTGCGGGGGCGGCTTGCCTACCTGATCACCAGCGATGAGGAAGGCACGGCGCGCCATGGCACGCGACATGTGGTGGAAGTCCTCAAGCAGCGCGGGATCAAGCCCGACTATGCGATCGTCGGAGAAGCAACGGCGGACCGCACGCTGGGGGATCGCATCACGATCGGTCGCCGCGGCTCGTTGGGCTGCAATCTGAAGGTGCTCGGCAAGCAGGGACACGTCGCCTATCCCGAGAAGGCCGACAATCCGATCCACCGTCTGGCACCGGCACTGGCAGAACTGAGCACCACCGTCTGGGACCAGGGCAACGCGCACTTCCCGCCAACCTCGTTCCAGATTTCCAACCTCCACGCCGGCACCGGTGCCAACAACGTGATCCCCGGCCACGTCGAGGTGATCTTCAATTTCCGGTTCTGCACCGAGTCCACGGCCGAAGACCTCAAGGGTCGCGTCGGTGCCATCCTGGATCGACACGGACTGCGTTATGAGGCCGACTGGTGGCTGAGCGGCGAGCCCTTCCTGACCCGCAACGGCGCCCTGATCGACGCGGCCAGGGCCAGCATTGCCGATGTCACCGGCCAGCCCTCGCCCACGCTGTTCACCGGTGGCGGCACCTCCGACGCGCGCTTCATCGCACCCTGGGGCGCAGAGACCGTGGAGATCGGCCCGATCAACGACAGCATCCACAAGCTCAATGAGCATGTGCAGGTCGCGGATCTCGATCGCCTGGCGCGCATCTATGAAGGTGTGCTCGACCGACTCCTATGAGTGATCCGGGCTCCTTTCGTCCGAGCTGGCTGATCCGCGGCGCCCAGGTGCAGTCGATCCTGGCCACCAAGAGCCCGCGACGGCGTCGCTGGCTACGGGCTGGCTCCCGGATGGAAGCCCTGTCGCAGCCCCATCTGCTGGACGCCGGCGACCACGTACGCCTGACCGGCCGGCATTCGCGGCAGCCCCCGGGCGTTTCGGCAAAGGGGCTTGTGGTGCTGATCCATGGCTGGGAAGGCAGCCACGATTCGGCTTATCTGTACTCGATGGCCTGCGCGGTTTTCGAGGCTGGTTATCACGTCTTTCGCCTGAATCTACGCGACCACGGTGGCAGCCATCATCTGAATCGCGAACTGTTTCACTCAGCACGCATCCGCGAAGTCATTGGCGCCATCCGCACCGTGCAGACCCTGGACCCGGTGCAGCCGCTATTCGTCATCGGTTTTTCGCTGGGCGGCAACTTTGCGTTGCGCGTCGGCCTCCACGGGCCGGCTGCGGGGGTCAGACCCGCGCTGTCGCTGGGGATCTGCCCCGCCATCAATCCGGCCGCCACGGTGCGCGCGATCGATGAAGGACCGCTGCTGTTTCGGCACTACTTCATGAACAAGTGGCGCCAGACCGTCGCAGCCAAGCAACGGGCCTTTCCGGATCTGAAGCTCGATGGACTGGTAGGACCGCGCAGCCTGCACGACATTACCGCGCGCTTTGTCGCCGATCACACTGAATACGACGCGCTCGACGCCTACTTTCAAGCCTACACGCTGACGGGCCCGTTGCTGGCGGCGGCGCCGTCGCCGTTGGCCATCATTACCGCGCAGGATGATCCAGTGGTGCCCTTCGAAGATTTTTCCGGGCTGCGCGAGACGGGCGCGCTGCGTCACCTGCTGACGCCCGCCGC
>JBEIOK010000261.1:0-2039 GCA_040377605.1 Nevskiaceae bacterium
ACCAACCAGTCCGGCATCGGGCGCGGCCTGTTCGACTATGACGCCTTCGGTGCGATCAATGAGCGCCTGCAGAAGCAGCTCGCCGAGCTGGGCGGTCGCATCGATGGCACCTTCTTCGCGCCCGATCATCCCGACCATGCCAGCGATCAGCGCAAGCCGGCGCCCGGCATGTTGCTGGACCTTGCGCGCCGCCTGAACCTAAATCTCGAGATCGTGCCAGTCGTCGGCGATTCGCTGCGCGATGTGCAGGCCGCACGCGCCGCCGGCGCAGTCCCGGTGCTGGTGCGGACCGGCAACGGTGCGCGCATCGAAAAGGAAGATCCCACATCGCTGCGCGGCGTCGCGGTCTACGATGATCTGGCCAGCTATGCCAGCGCTCTGATCTCCGCGCAGCAGGCGCTGCCGCAACTCCTGAATCCCTGAGCGTCCCCGCTCAACGGCCGCAGGCGGCGTAGTCTTCGCGGCGGCGCTCGATCTCGACCCCCACCGACTGCGTGCCCGGCACCGCGCCGGGCTTATGCACGACCAGGCGCAGGCTCATGATCGGAAACTGCTCGAACAGCGCGCGCGCCAGAAACTCGACCAGCGTCTCCAGCAACGCGGGCTGACGCTCCTGCGTGAGGGTCTTCACGCGCTCGGCAACTGCGGCATAGTCGACCGCGTCGCGGACATGATCGCTGCTCGCCGCCTCGCGGATATCGACCCCGAGGTCGAGATCGAATCGCAGCGGCCGCGGCAGCTGCCGCTCCCAGCCGTGCACGCCCACGATGCACTCCACCTGAAGACCACGAATGAAGACCTTGTCCATGCGTTGAGCTCCTCAGGTCGGCGGGCGCAGATCGTCGAGTGACCAGCGGGGAGTGGTAAAGATCTTTCCGTCCGGGATGCGGCCCTGTGCCCGTCTGGCCCAGCCGGCGTACGCGATCATGGCGCCATTGTCGGTACAAAAGGCCTGCCGCGGGAAGTGCAGTGTGGCCCGCTCGCGCCGCGCAATATCTGCCAGACGTTCGCGCAGCCGCAGGTTGGCGCCGACACCGCCTGCCACCACCAGCGCACGGAACCCGGTCTGCTTCAGTGCGCGCGAGCACTTGATGGCGAGCGTGTCGGTCACGGCCTCCTGAAACCCGTGCGCGAGATCCGCCCGGGTCTGCTCGTCGGCGTCGGTCGGCAAGGCGGTCAACACGGCGGTCTTGAGACCACTGAAGCTGAAATCCAGCCCCGGACGATCCGTCATCGGTCGCGGAAAATTGAAGCGTCCCGGCCGCCCGCGTTCCGCCAGGCGAGCCAGGTGCGGGCCACCGGGGTACGGCAGGCCCATCATCTTGGCGGTCTTGTCGAAGGCCTCGCCGACGGCATCGTCCAGGCTTTCGCCGAGCAGCTGGTAATCGCCAATGCCCCGCACTGCGACCAGTAGGGTGTGTCCGCCCGAGACGAGCAGCGCCACGAACGGGAACGAAGGCTGCTCGGCTTCCAGCATCGGCGCCAGCAGATGCGCTTCCATGTGATGCACGGGAATCAACGGTCGCTGCAGCGCCGTTGCCAGCCCGGCAGCGACCGAGGCCCCCACCATCAGTGCCCCGATCAATCCGGGGCCCGCGGTATACGCCACGCCACCCAGCTCGGCCGGGGGGACCTGGGCCTGGGCCAGCAGGTGGCGAATCAGATCATTGATGCGGGCGACATGGTCGCGTGACGCCAACTCGGGGACGACCCCCCCATAGCGGGCATGCAGCTCGATCTGGCTGTAGAGACTATGCGCCAGCAGACCCCGCGGGCCATCGAAGACGGCCACCGCGGTTTCGTCGCAGGAGGTTTCGATCCCCAGAATCGGACCGGACGGCGGGGACACGGGAGCGGCGGACACAGTCATCCCGTCATTGTAGTGGGGCGGCCGGTGACATTTGCGCTGCTTTGACGCTTGCGGCTAGAATCGCCGCCCCTTTGGAGGCCTGACGGTCTCCTTTTGCCTGCTATCCAGCGAGTGACACTTTTATGCCGTCAGTCCGTGTTCGCGAGAACGAGCCCTTTGAAGTGGCCCT
>JBEIOK010000222.1:0-4041 GCA_040377605.1 Nevskiaceae bacterium
ATACAGCAGGAGGATGTAGAGCCAGCGCATGGCGACAGCGTAGCGGTCGCAGCGACACCGCTACAATCCGCCGATGACTGCGCCCCCCTTCGAAGCCCGTCTGTTGCACCCGCGCTACTGGCCGACCTGGATCGGGCTGGCCCTGGTGTGGCTGCTCAGCTGGTTGCCCATTCCGGTGCTGATGCGGCTGGGCGAAGGCCTGGGCTGGCTCGCGGGTCGGCTGGTGCGAGGACGACGGCGCGTGGTGCTGGCCAACTTGCAGCTGTGCTTCCCCGAACTCTCCCCGGCCGCGCGCGCACGGCGCGCGGATCGCCATTTCCGTGATCTCGGGGCCGGCATCTTCGAGACGGCGCTGGCCTGGTTTGCGCCTGACTGGCGCCTGCGCGCGCGCGGCACCGTCAGCGGCATCGAGCACCTGCACGCCGCGCAGGCCGGCGGACGCGGCGCCCTGTTGCTCACCGGACACTTCACCACGCTGGAGATCGGTGCGCGCTATCTGGCGATCGCCGGCGTGCCCTTCCATGCGATGTACCGTCCCTACAACAACGCGGTCATGGACTGGTGCATGCACCGCCTGCGCGAGTCACGTTCGCGGCGCCCGGCGCTGCCGCGCTCGGATCTGCGGCGGTTGGTGCGCGCGCTGCGCGAGGGCGGCGCGATCTGGTATGCCCCGGATCAGGCACTGGACCAGCGGATCAGCGTCTATGCCCCGTTTTTCGGCACCCCGGTGCTGAGCATCACCGCGACCGCGCGGCTGGCCCAGATGGGGCGCGCGGCGGTGGTACCGTATTTTCCGTCCCGCGAGCACGGCCGTTACCACGTGCGCATCCTGCCGGCCCTGGAACAGTTTCCTGATGCCGACGACCTGGTCAGCGCCACCCGGGTCAATCAGGCCCTGGAGGCGGGGATCCGGCTCGCGCCAAGCCAGTATTTCTGGGTACACAAGCGTTTCAAACGTGTGCCCGACGGCGTGCCCAACCCGTACCGACGGACCTGAACCCCGAATCGCGGCTGCTATAGTAGGCAGGTCCCACGTTCCCGAGGTTTCCGCAGCATGTACCGCCTCTGCCGCGCCGCGCTCCTTGCGTCGGCCTTTGTTCTTGCCGCCCCCGCCTACGCCGCCACCGTCGCACAGGAGGCGCAGATCCTGATCCAGCAAGGACAGGCCGCCGATGCGCTCAGGAAACTGGACGTTCACTTGGCAAAGAACCCGCAGGATGCCGAGGCGCGCTTTGCACGCGGGCTGGCGCTGGTCAAGCTCAATCGCAGCAAGGACGCCGTGCGCGTATTTGCTGACCTGACCCGCGACTATCCGCAGCTGCCGGAGCCGTACAACAACCTCGCGGTGCTCTACGCGGCCGACGGCAACTACACCAAGGCGCGCGAGGCCCTGGAAGCCGCCCTGGTCAATCACCCCAGCTATGCGACGGCGCATGAGAATCTGGGCGATATCTACACCGCGCTGGCCGGTGCGGCCTACAACAAGGCACTGCAGCTGGAACAGTCGAATGCCGCGCTGCGCCGCAAGCTCGCGCTGATCAACCAGCTCGAAGGCGTGCCGGAGACGGCGACCGCGGCGGCGCCCACCCCGCCACGTGCGCCGATCGCAACCGCGCCTGCCGCAGCGACAACGCCCCCGGCATCGGTTGCTGCGGCTCCGGCGGTGGCAGCGCCTGCCCCGACAGCGGTTGCGCCCGCTGCCGCATCCGCTGCAGCCAGTGATCTCGACACCGCGACCACCACGGCGGTGCGTGCGGCGATGGATGTCTGGGCCCAGTCCTGGTCGTCGCAGCAGCTCGATGCCTACTTCGCCGGCTATGGCAGCGAGTTCGTGCCCGAAGGTGGCCTGACCCGGGCCGCCTGGGAAACCCAGCGCCGCGATCGCATCAGCCGTCCCCAGCGAATTCGCGTGCAGCTGGGCGATATCCAGCTCACGTCGCTGGACGATGGCCGCGTGCGTGCCAGCTTCCGCCAGGACTACGAGTCCGATGCCTTCTCAGACAGCGTTGCCAAGCTGCTGGAGCTGAAGCAGGAAAACGGCGCCTGGAAGATCGTGCGCGAATACACGCGCTGATCCCCGTTCGATGAGCCTTCGTGTCTGTGCGGGGCTGGCGCTGGCTGCCGGCCTGCTGCCAGCGGCGGTCGCCGCCACGTCGTCTAGCGCCGAGCAGCAGCTGAGCGCCGCGATGGAGTTGCTGCGGGCCGGCCAGTCGGCGCAGGCCCTGAAGGCCCTGGAATCCCTCAGCCGCCGCGAACCCGGCTTCCGCCCGGCCCAGCAGCTGCACGGCCAGCTGCTGGCCGCCAGTAGCGGTCAGGCCGCATCACAGCCGGTCGCAGACCTCGATCCCCGCACAGCGGAACTGAGCGAGGAAGCGCGGATCCGCCTCGCCAGTGAAAAGGCGATCCCGGCAGCGGGCACCGTCCCCAACGCCGTGCTGCAGCTGGCCCCGAACTACAAGCATCTGGTCGTCGTCGACCTGCCGCGCGCTCGCCTGTATCTGCTGCAGAACGATGGCGGCACACTCAAGCTGCTGCACCATCACTATGCGGCGATGGGCAAGAACGGATCGCGCAAGCAGGTCACGGGCGACAACCGCACGCCGGTCGGGCTCTATCACGTGACCGGCTGGATCGGCGACAAGACGCTGCCGGAGCTCTATGGGGCTGGCGCGCTGCCGCTGGATTACCCGAACCTGTGGGATCAGTTCAAGCGGCGGACCGGTTCCGGCATCTGGCTGCACGGCGTGCCGCGCGACACCCACAGCCGCCCGCCGCGCTCCAGCGAGGGCTGCGTGACGATGGCCAATGCAGATCTGGTCGCCCTAAAGCCGTACATGGATTTCGGGCAGACGCCGGTGCTGCTCAGCGACGAGCTGGAGTGGGTGCCCGCAGCATCAGCACAGCAGGAACGCGACGCGTTGCTGTCGCGAGTCGATGCCTGGCGGCAGGCCTGGATGTCACGCGACACTGCTTCCTATCTCGCCTACTACGCCGAGGACTTCACCACGCAGGGCATGGACCGACGCGCGTTTGCCGCGCACAAGCATCGGGTCAACGCCGCGAAGAAGTTCATCGAGGTCAAGCTGCGTGACATCAGCCTGTTCCGCTACCCGGGCACCGAAGAGCCGTTGTGGCTGGCCGAATTCACGATGGACTACCGCTCGGACAACTACCGCGTCACCGCGCAGAAGCAGCAGTACTGGAAGCGCGCGGCCGATGGGCAGTGGAAAGTGTTCCGCGAGGAAAACCGCTAGACCCCTCGCGGCGACGGCAGCCTCGTCTCAGGGACCGGCCGCGACCTTCGAGGCCCGCGCCGACTGCGGCGGCTGGCGCACCAGATTCTTGTCCAGCCAGGCGAGCATGTCCGACCACACGCGATCGGACTGCGCCGGCGTCGGCATGATGCCGGCATGGGGCAGTTCCAGCGTGATCACCGGCAGGTTCAGATTGGTCCCGGCGTAGTTGCCGAGTGAACCGGGATACGTGCCGAGCTGATGCAGGCGCAGATAGCCGAAGCGCTTCGGCGGATTTTCCGGGCCATCGAAGTCGAGCACCCCGTAGGGCGCATGAATCGACACGATCACGTCCGGCTTGAACGTGTCGATCTGCTCGACCAGCCACTGGGTTTCCGGCTCCGACAGCGCCTTGGGTCCGGGGTAACGTCGCGGATCCCGCTTGGTGCGCTTTTCCCAGTACGGCAGCGCGCCGCTGTCCCAGTCCTTGCTCGGGAAATTGCGGTTGAGATCGACGCCGCGGCTGTTGACGCGGGTCGAGGGGCGCGCCAGCAAGCCGTCCGGGTTGGTGCTGGGCAGCACCCGCCAATGGAAGCGGCGACCGCTGTCGGCCTCCAGGCGCTTCATCCACTGGAAGCTGATGCTGACGGCCACCAGTTCGTCGCCGTGAATCCCGCCGATCAGCAGCACGCGGTGCGCGGGCGAGTCGGCGGATGGGGTGGGCGGGAAATCGCGGTACAGCAGGGGCATCCCCTTGACGCTGCTGGCGCCGCTGGGCAGCAGGCCGGATTTGAGACAGGCCTCCTTG
>JBEIOK010000075.1:0-12647 GCA_040377605.1 Nevskiaceae bacterium
GCCATCGGTCGCCTGAGCCAATCCAACATCACCGTGCTGATCACGGGCGAATCGGGCACCGGCAAGGAGCTGGTGGCCCGCGCCCTGCACGTGAACAGTCCCCGTGCACAGCGCCCGTTCATTGCGATCAATACCGCTGCGATTCCCAAGGACCTGCTGGAAAGCGAGTTCTTCGGCCACGAGCGCGGCTCGTTCACCGGTGCGGCGACACAGCGCAAGGGCCGCTTCGAACAGGCCGACGGCGGCACGCTGTTCCTCGATGAAATCGGCGATATGCCGGCCGACCTGCAGACGCGCCTGCTGCGGGTGCTGCAGAACGGCGAGTTCTATCGGGTCGGCGGTGTCGCGCCGATCAAGGTGGATGTCCGCGTGATCGCAGCGACGCACCAGGATCTCGACCAGCTGGTGCGCGACGGCCGTTTCCGCGAGGACCTGTATCACCGGCTCAATGTGATTCGCGTGCGCATCCCGCCGCTGCGCGAGCGCCCGGAGGATGTGCCGCAGCTTGCACGCTACTTCCTCGGCCGCGCGGCCGAGGAGCTCAAGACCGAACCCAAGCGCCTGCGCCCGGAGGTCTTGCTGCGTTTCCAGGCTTTCGGCTGGCCCGGCAACGTGCGTCAACTCGAGAATATCTGTCGCTGGCTGACGGTCATGGCGCCCGGGCAGGATGTGCATGCCCAGGATCTGCCGCCGGAAATGCAGGCCAGCGTCGAGACGCCGCCGCCAGAGGCCTCGCGGCCGGCGCCCGGGGTGGCTGCGTCTTCCGTTGCAATGTCGCTGCCGCCCCCCGCGGCGCTGGCGACGACGGCGGAGGCTGCCAGCTGGAACGACCTGTTGAGAGAGTGGGCCAGCCGGGAGCTCAAGGCCGGGCACAGCGATCTGCTGGGTACCGCCGTGCCGTTGTTCGAGCGCACGATGATCGAAATTGCGCTCGCCGCGACGCGGGGTCAGCGTCAGGAAGCCGCCAAGCGCCTCGGGTGGGGGCGGAATACGCTGACGCGCAAGATCAAGGAGTTGGGGATGGGTGACGACGAATGAGTCGGTCACCCGATCGAGTTACGGTGGCGCGTCAGCGTATTCGGTAGTTCGTTTTCGCATCGCAAGCGATGCGGGGGCTGACCCGCAAGATCAAGGCACTCTGCATGGGCGACGACGAGTCGCGCGGTCATCGCTGGGGCGGCTACTTCACGCCGGCCAGTCCCTTCAGGATCGCCGCACTCGCCTCGTCCGCCGGAAAGAAACTCTCGACACGCAACTCGTCGGCCGTTACATCCTGTGGCGTGCCAAAGGTCGTCAAGGTCGTGAACATGCGCAGATCAAGCGTGCCCAGCCGGAAATGGGTCGGCAGGACGGGCAGGCGACTGGCCTCCAGATCAATGTGGCGTAGCTTCGATGGCAGGCCCGGATAGCGCAGCACCTCATCCAGTACGTCCTGCACCTCCGGATGTTCCAGCGCCTCGCGTGCGGTGCGCGCCAGGAAGGGCGGTGCAATCTCGTCGAGATTGGCGATCAGGGGGCGCAGGCCCTCGGCATGAAAGGTCAGTTTGAACAGGTTTCGCGGACCCTCACCGCAGACGCGTTGCCACATGGCCTCGGCGTCTCCGGAGAGCGCGGTCAGTCGCGTCATCGCGTCGTTGGCCATGAACAGGTTCCACGCCCGGTCGACGACGACGGCCGGGTACGGCTCGTGGTGACGCAGCATCAGGTCCAACGCCGCGCGGACCGGCTGCATGTCCGAGGTCTCCAGCTTGCGTTGCGGATAAATGCCGGCGTACCCGGCGGTGTGCAGCAGGCGGTTTCGCTCGCGCAGCGGCAAATCCAGCGCCTGCGCCAGTTGCACGACCATCTCGCGGCTCGGACGCGCGCGCCCCGATTCGAGAAAGCTCAGGTGACGTTGCGAGACGTCAGCCTGCAGTGACAGGTCCAGCTGCGAAAGGCGGCGCGCGCGGCGCACGTCGCGCAGCAGCAGACCGAAGGCGGGTTCGTCGGAGGCGGGAGCGGAGGCATTTTGCATGGCGACGATTCTGGCACGCCCCCCGTGGACTGCGATTACCTGACGCGTAATTGAGGCGACGACGTCTACGGCGCAGGGTGGCGGTGCGTTCCATCCACCACCTACGGAGTCAGATCATGAATCGCACCGTTCTCCTTCTCGTCCTGGGCTTCATCACCCTCGATTTCGCAGTCCTCAGCGGGTACGCGCTGATGCAGCATGGCTACTGGGGGCTGTTCGAGTACCAGCTCGGCAGCGCCGCCGGCTGGCAGGTCCTCGCGGATCTGATCATCGTCTGCCTGCTGGCCATGGCCTGGATGATCCAGGATGCCCGCAAGACCGGCCGTACCGTGTGGCCTTATCTGCTGATGACGGCCTTCCTGGGCGCCTTCGGGCCGCTGGCGTATCTGCTCGTGGGCCTGCTGAGCGAGCGCGGCCGCCGCCTCGCACTGGCCTGATCGGATCGAGCCGGCCCGTCGCCGGCATGTTCCGGCGACGGGCCGCCTTCACACCACCGGAGTCGAATGATGGAGCTCTTCGTCAAGCTGGTGCTGGCCTATGTGGCCCTCATCCATCTGCTGCCAGGCCTGGGTCTGCTGGGGGGCGAGCGCCTGCTGGCACTGTACGGGGTCAGTCCCGACGAGCCGAATCTGCAGATCCTGCTGCGCCATCGTGCGGTGTTCTTCGCGATGCTGGGCACCGGTGTGGCGGTCTCGATCTTCATGACGGCCTGGCGGCCGGCGATGATCGGGGTTGCCCTCATCAGCCTCGTCACCTTCCTGATAGTGGTGTGGGTCGAGGGGGGCGCCAACGCGGCATTGCGGCGCGCCTTCTGGATCGACGTCGTCGCGATCCTGGGGCTGCTGCCAGTGGCGTGGTACACACTGACGACACCCGACTGATGAGAGCCTGCCGATGAGCGAGACGCTAGAACTCCAGTGCGCCGACGGCGTGACGTTGCCGGCAACCCTCCAGCGGGCCCGCGGAGCGGCGCGTCCGCGGGCCGCGGTCGTCATCGCGCCCGCCCTCGGTGTGCCGCGGCGCTTCTATTCGAAGTTTGCAGCCTATCTCGGCGAGCGCGGGCATGACACGCTGTGTTTCGACTATCGCGGCATCGAGGGCGCGGGTGCGCAGATTGATCTGGCCGACCTCCGGCTCGAGCACTGGGGCGAGCGCGACCTGCAGGCCGCGCTATTGGCCGCGCGCGCGCAGTTCGGGCCTGGGCCGCTCGCGCTGGTCGGGCACAGCATTGGCGGGCAGATTCCGGGTCTGGCTGCGGCCTCGACATCCCTGCAGGCGCTGGTGCTGATCGCGGCTTCGGCGCCGCACCCCAGCCGCTATCCGTTGCGTGACCGTTTGCAGATCGAGCTGATGTGGCGAGTCCTGGTACCGGTGTTCGGGCGCGGGCGGATATTCCCGGCGCGCAAGGTCGGCTTTGCCTCCATCGATCTGCCGGGCAGCGTCGTGCGCCAGTGGCGCGACTGGGGCCTGACACGAGGCTATCTGTTCGACCGTCGCCACGGCCTCGAGACGGCGCGCTATGGATGCCTGACGCAGCCGCTGCTGGCGTACAGTTTCGCTGACGATGCCTACGCTTCACGCGCCGCGGTCGAGGCGCTACTGGCCCATTATCCGGCGGCGCGCATCGATCATCGCCACACGACACCTGTGGCCGGCCAGGCGCTGGGGCATTTCGGGTACTTCCGCGAGGCGCAGCGCGACACGCTGTGGCGCGAGACCGCCGACTGGCTGGAGACACAGATCACCTGAAGGGCGGGTCACCGGAAGCGGCTGTCACAGAACTGCAAAGCCCAGCGTTCATCCTTGCCCAGCTCTGAACGATTCCTGGGAGATGACGATGCGGATGAAACTCGGCTTTGCGGCCGTGGCAATGCTGACACTGGCTGGTTGCAGTGTGAAAGGCGGCTGGATGGGGGCGGAGGCCGAGAAGGCCTACGACAAGGAGCTGGCGGCCAAGCGTCTGGCTGAAGACAGTAACAATGCCGACTACTTCGAGATTCACAAGGGCGGCCGCATCTACGTGCTGTCCGACCTGAAGGAGTATCAGACCTGGCTCAAGACCGACGAAATCCCGCTGGTCGTGACCAAGGTCGGAGCTGGCCCGAATGGTGAGACCGTGAAGCTCGGTCTGATCAAGAAGGAAGCCAAGGCCATGGAAAAGAAGGTTGGCGCCAAGGGCGCTGCCGAATTGATGTTCGAGGGCAAGCTCGTCGGCCTGGAAAAAGGCTTCTACGGCGAAGTGCACAAGGACAACAAGATCTGGGTCTTCGAGAACGGCAAGGACCTCCACGAGTTCCAGAAGTCCGGCGAAGTGCCCTGCGGCATCACGCAGATCGGCGCCGGCCCCGAAGGCAAGACGCTGGTCTACGTGCAGAATTGCAAAGCTGCCGCCAAGGCCAAGCCGGAAGCCTCGATGGCCAAGTTCAAGTCGATCTACAGCCTGAACTGATCGACTCGCCGTAAAAAAGAGAAAGCCGCCGAAAGGCGGCTTTCTTCGTTCTGGCAGCGCGATTCAGCGCGCCAGCGCCTTCTTCACATAGGTCGGCAGCGCAAACGCGGCGCGATGCGTCTCAGCGTTATAGAACTGTGTGTCCAGCGCGGCGATGGCGGACTCGTCCAGCCGCTCGACGCGGCTGCCGGCGCGCTTGCAGGCGATCGAGCCTGACCACCAGCCGGACGGGTAGATCACCTGCGGGAAGTGCAGCAGTGTGGTTTCGGCAAAGCCGGCCTCGCGCATCGCCGCATGCATTTCCTGGATCAGGCCGAGGTGCAGCAGCGGCGATTCCGACTGCTGGACCAGCATGCCGTCCGGCGCCAGCGCCTGGATGCAGTCCAGATAGAACTTCTTGCCGAACAGCCCTTCCGCCGGACCGACCGGATCGGTGGAATCGATGATGATCAGGTCGATGGAGCCGGGGGCGGCGTCCTTCATCCACTGGATGCCGTCGCCGAAGAACAGCGTGGCGCGCGGGTCGTTGTTCTTGTCGCACAGCTCCGGGAAATATTGCTCGGAGAGACGGGTCACGCGCTCGTCGATCTCGACCTGGGTCGCCGACTGTACCTCGGGGTGCTTCAGCACCTCGCGCAGCGTGCCGCAGTCGCCGCCCCCCACGATGACCACGCGCTTGGGATTCGGGTGCGAGTTCAGTGCCGGATGCGACATCATCTCGTGATAGAGGAAGTTGTCGCGGGTCGAGACCATCGTGCAGCCGTCGATCGTCATCAGCCAGCCGAAGGTCTCGGTCTTCCAGATTTCGATCTGCTGATAGGGGGTCTGTTCCGAATGCACCTTCTCGGCTTTCAGCGAGAAAGCAGTGCCGGTGGCATCGATCGCTTCGGTGAACCAGCGGTGGTCCAGGGCCATGTCATTTAATCCAGAGTCGGTGGGGCCTACAATGCGGCGCCCCAGTGGCTGTCGGGGTGAAGTCCTTTTAGCGGGCGCGAGTATAAGCGCTCCGCCCCCTCTACCGAGTGATGTTCTCGTGACGAATCCGAGCTGGTCCGCCGCACAGGCACGCGATCTCTACAACATGCCCCAGTGGGGTGAGGGGTACTTCGACGTGGCCGCGGGTGGCCAGGTGCTGGTGCGCCCCTTCCGCGAGCGCTCCGGCGTGGCCATCGACCTGCATGGTCTGGCCCAGCGCCTGCCCCGGGAAGGTCTGGAACTGCCGGTGCTGGTGCGCTTCGTCAATATCCTGCACGACCGTGTGGATGCACTGACCGGCGCCTTCGCCGAGGTGATCGAGGAACTCGGCTACCAGGGCCGCTACACCGCGGTCTACCCGATCAAGGTCAATCAGCAAGGCGATGTCGTCGAGGAGATCGTCAAGCACGGTGGCCAGCGCGTGGGCCTCGAAGCCGGCTCCAAGCCGGAGCTGGCGGCGGTGCTGGGCATGGCCCGCCCGGGCAGCGTCGTGGTCTGCAACGGCTACAAGGATCGCGCCTACATCCGGCGCGCGCTGATCGGCCAGAAGCTCGGGCATCAGGTCTACATCGTCGTCGAGAAGCTCTCCGAGTTGCCGCTGGTCATTGCCGAGGCCGCCGCGCTCAAGGTCGCGCCGCTGATCGGCCTGCGGGTGCGGCTGTCCGCCAATTTCACCAGCACGCAGCAGAACACGGGCGGCGAGAAGGCCAAGTTCGGCCTGACCTCGCCGCAGGTGCTGGAAGCCCTGGAGATGCTGCGCGCCGCTGGCCGTCTCGACGCGGTGCAGATGGTGCACTTCCACCTGGGATCGCAGGTCGCCAACGTGCAGGACGTCGCCAAGGGGTTGCGCGAGGCCGCGCGTTTTTACGTGGAGCTGCGCCGTCTCGGCGCGCCGGTCGATGTGGTCGACGTCGGCGGCGGTCTGGGCGTCGACTATGAGGGCACGCGTTCGCGCTCGTTCTGCTCGATGAACTACTCGCTGCGCGAGTACGCGCGCAACATCCTGCGCACGCTGCAGGAGGTCTGCGCCGAGCAGGGTGAGCCGCAACCCAACGTCATTTCCGAATCCGGCCGCGCCCTGACCGCGCACCACGCCGTCCTGATCGCCGACGTCGTGGACCGCGATGAACTGCCCCCGCGCACGCTCGAGGCCCCGGCACCTGACGCTCCCACCGTCCTGCAGGATCTGCATGCGCTGTTCGATCAGATCGATATGCAGGGGCCGATCGAGAGCCTGCACGATGCGGCGCAGTTCTTCGCCGACGCCCAGGTGCAGTACACGATGGGCCTGCTGAGCCTGCCGCAGCGCGCCTATGCCGAGCGGGCGTACTACGCACTGGCACATGCCGTGCTGCCCAAGCTGGACCCCAGTATCCGTGCGCAGCGCGAGATGATGGACGAGCTGCGCGACAAGCTGGCATCGAAATACTTCTGCAACTTCTCGGTGTTCCAGTCGGTGCCGGACGCCTGGGCGATCGAGCAGGTGTTTCCGATCATGCCGATCCACCGGCTCGATCAGCGCCCGGACGTGCGCGCACGCCTCTGCGATCTGACCTGCGACTCCGACGGTCGCCTCGACCAGTACGTCGATCGCGAGGGCCTGATGCCGACGCTCGCGCTGCATTCGCTGCAGGACCACCAGCCCTACCTGATCGGCTTCTTCATGGTCGGCGCCTATCAGGAAATCCTCGGTGACATGCACAACCTGTTTGGCGATACCAACGCCGTCAATGTCGTGCTCGACGCGGCCTCGCCCGAAGGCTGGAAGCTGGAAGGCCACGAGCATGGCGACCGCACGGACGAGCTGCTGCGCTACGTGCATCTGGAGCCCGAGCGCCTGTCCGCGGCCTATCGCGAGAAGCTCAGTGCGGCAAAGCTGACGGCCGCCGAAGCGGCAGCCCTGCTGCAGGAACTGGAAGCCGGCCTCACCGGCTACACCTACCTGAGCGCCTGAGATGAAGCTGATCGACAGTGTGGTGGGCCGCGCCTCGCTACTCGGCGAGCGCAGCCTGCACTGGGTCAGCAATGCGGTGGAGCGCCGGTTCAACGCGGAAAACTTCATCGTGGCCGGCCTCACGCCGTTTCAGGAGATCCACCACGACGGCCTGATGAGCGTGCGCCGCTATGGGCCGCTCACCGAGGACGAGATCCCGGTGGGCGACACGATGCGCAAGGTCGAGCGCAAGACGCATCGCGTACCGATCGTGCTGGTGCCGCCGCTGGCGGCGACCAGCCTCAACTTCGACCTGCTGCCCAATCGCAGCCTGGTGAAGTTCCTGATGGCCTGGGGGTATCGCGTCTACCTGATCGACTGGGGCAATCCGCAGGCCGATCACCATCACCTGGGCCTGGCCGACTACACCACACGCATGCTGCCGGAGGCGCTGGAAAAGATTCGCGCCGACAGTGGCGAATCCGAGGTGACGCTGTTCGGCTACTGCATGGGCGGATTGTTCTGTCTGATCTATGCCGGCTGGTCTCACGATGCGCAGATCCGCAACATCGTCACCATCGCCAGTCCGATCGACAGCCATCAGGCGGGCGTCGCCGGCAAGCTGCTGCAGATGATGGACGTGCCGCTGCGTGCAATGCGTCGCACCTTGCCGGTCAGGAACCTTCCCTTCCATGGCCTGCCGATCGATGCCCGCTGGTTGCGGGTGCCGGGTTGGGCCAGCTCGCTGGTATTCAAGCTGACCAATCCGCTGGGCACTGTGCAGGGCTATCTCGATCTGCTGATGAATCTCTGGGATCGAGACTACGTCACCGAATACCAGACGATGGCGACCTGGTTCAACCGCATGCACGACTATCCCGGCGGCATCGTCCAGGATTTCGTGCTCAAGGTCGGCTTCGGCAACCAGCTCGCGCGCGGCAAGATCAATCTCAATCGCAAGCAGCAGGCGCTGCTGGATCGTATTGATTGTTCATTGCTGGCCATCGCCGGCACCGGTGACAAGATCGTCAGCGTCGAGGCGGCGAAGAAGGTGCTGGACATTGTCGGCAGCGAAGACAAGGATTTTCTGCTGGCGCCAGGCGGTCATGCCGGCGTGTTCGGCGGTAGCAAGGCGCCGGGGACCAGCTGGACCTTTGCGGCCGACTGGCTGTCGACGCGCTCACGCTAGCGGTTGTGTCCACGCGCCGCGCGTGCTCAGGGCGGCTGCGGCGTGGGTGCAGGCACGCGAGGGTTGAACAAGCCCAGTTGCGGGCCAAACACGAAACCTTTGTAGCTCTCCAGCAGTGCCGCATCCGGGCAGTCGCGCAGGCGGCCCTCGCAGAGACGGCGCATGGCCGAATGCGCGTCGAAGGCGGCGTCTGCCGGAAGACCGGCGAGATCGGCGATCAGCGACGGCAACATCGCGATATCCAGCAGGGCCGGTGATTCGCGCAGCGCAGTGGGTGCGGTCGCGCGGATCTGGTACTGCGTGATCAGATCGGGCGCCGGCAGCGCATAGCGGTACGTGGGCTGCGCCTCTTCGAAGTAGGCCTGGTGATCGCCGAAGTAGGCCCACAGCGCCGGGTGCGGGCTCTGCAGCAGTTCGGCCTCCAGGCGCGCGGTGGCGTCGTCGAGGCGGCGCAGGCGATCGATGTAGTCGGTGAGCTTGGCGGCGAGCGACCGCTTGATGCCCGCCTGATCCAGGCCGTAGGCCACCGGCGTGCGCCGGTCATAGGGCGAGTGTTCCTTGATCGACAGCAGATACAGCAGCAGCGGCCGTTGCGGCTGTGCCTGCCGCTGCTGTCGCAGCAGCGTGATCGCCGCTTCGGCCATGCGGTCGCTGTCGGCGATGTCCCACTCGTCGCCGGGCAGCGCGTCGTACTCCGGAAAGTCACGCAGCGTGAGGATGCGATCGAAGCCGATGGCGCCGTAGGTGCGGCCGGCACCGTAGAAGCGCTTCGGGGTCGGCAGCAGCGCCACGCTGTCATACCCCGCCTGCTCGAAGCGATCGACCAGGGTACTGTTCACGAGGGGCGCGACGCTGTTGAACACCAGGCTGCTGCGAGAGCCGAAGTCGGCCGGCACCAGACCGGTCAGCAGCGAGAACTCCGACAGCCAGGTCTTGCCGCCGTAGGTATGGACGCGCAGCAGGCCGCGCGCCTGGGTCTGCGCGGTGGGTTCGAACATCTGCAGTCGGGGCAGACGTGGCTTCTTCAGGTGGTACTGCCGCGGATCGAAGGTGGACTCGTTGAGCCAGACCACGACGTCCGGGGGGCGGGTCCATTCGACGGGCGCCAGGGCCGGCAGCTGCGCCGCGCGTTCCAGGAACAGCGCGGGATCACCGCCGGGCAGGGGCGTCATGAATTCGAAGGCGCTGTAGGAGAACACCAGTCGCGACATCACGCCGCAGATCTTTTCGTGGCCGCAGTCGGCGTCATCGCGAAACACCTCCCAGGTATGCTGGTGGCGTCCGCCCCAGGCGACAGCGCACCAGCTGGCGAGCAACAGCGCGCACAGCACGCGGGCGGCGGGCGACAGCGCGGTGCGGCGACGGTTTTCCAGGCGAGCCCACACGAACAGCAGCATCACCAGCAGCAGCCAGGCGGCGAGCGCGAGCTGTACGCGCGGATAGCGCTTGACGATGCCCCAGTTGGAGCCTTCGCTCAGGAAGACGAAATCCATCAGCGCCAGGCGGTTGCCGAAGAAGTGCAGCTTGAACTCACCGATCCCCCACAGCAGCACCGCGATCGCCATCGCGCCCGCCAGGGCCGTTGGCAGGCGCCCGCGCACGGTGGCGAGCAGCAGGCAGGGCAGCAGGAACAGCCCGGCATTGATCAGCGCGCAGACAGTGTCGTCGCTGTACTGCAGGCTCATTGCGCAGGTCCCCAGTCCCGTGAGCAGGACCAGGCCCGCCAGCAGGAGGCGGCCGAGGCGGCCCGCATCGATCAACAGGGCAGGGGACATCCGGCGAGTCTAGGGCCTTCCGCCCGCCGGATTCAGGCCGCCTGCAGGAATCGCTGCAACTCGCGGCGGAAGACGCGGGGCGCTTCGAAGGGCACCGCATGGCCGCAGTTCTCGACGCGGACGACTTGCGCGTGCGGCACGACCTCGGCGATGCGCAACTGCCCCGCGGCCGGGTACATCGTCGACTGCATGCCGACCATCACGGTCATCGGCACCGTCAGATCGCGCAGGCTTTCGCGCCAGTCGTAGTCGTCTTCCAGATACGAGCGCAGGCAGTCCATGTAGATCGGCCAGTTGGCGGTCGGCGCCAGCCGGGCGATCAGGGCCTCATGACGTGCCAGACCGGTGAACGCCTGCCAGGGGCGTCCGTGGAAGGCGTAGCCGAAGAACTCGGCCAGCGTCTGCCACAGGCGGCGGCGCAGCGGCGCCGGCACCTCGGACAGCGGCAGTCGCCGGTAGGGGTGCAGGTCCTCCATCAGGCTGCGCCACAGACTCAGACGGCTGGGCTGATCGCTGCCGAGCAGGCCGTAGTGCCAGTCATCGCGATTGCGCACGCAGGGCGACTGGTCGATGTGCAGGTAGCTGTGCACGCGTTCGAAGCCATGGCGCCGGTGATACTGCAGCGCCGTGCAGGCCCCCATCGACAGCCCTGCGAGGCGCACGTCATGCAGATGCAGGCGTTCCATCAGGTCCGCCAGATCGTCCGCGTGCTGATCGAGCAGGCAGGTCTGCGACAGGCCGACCGCATGCGAGCGCCCGAAGCCGCGCAGGTCCGGGATGATGAAGCGGTGTCGCCGCGCCAGCGGCAGCGCAAACGGCAGCCACAGTGCACCGGGCATCGCGAAGCCGTGGAGCAGGACAACCGGTGTGCCGCGGCCGAAGTCGTAGTAGTGCAGCTGTGCGCCGTCGCGCGTCTGGAGATGAGGCATGCGTAGCGAGGCTAACGACAATCCTGATTTTTGGAAGGGCTGTTCAGACCGGCTGGCGATGCACGGCCAGCGGTGCGAAGGCCTGGCAGGTCGGCATTAGCGAGACCGTGTTGATGTTGACGTGGGCCGGACGGGTCGCGACCCAGTGCACCGTGTCGGCCACATCCTCGGCGGTCAGCGGTTCGGTCTGCGCGTAGACCTGGGCGGCCCGGGCGTCGTCGCCGTGGAAGCGCACGGTGGAGAACTCGGTGCCACCGCACAGGCCGGGCTCGATGTCGGTGACGCGGACGCGGCTGCCGAGCAGGTCGGCACGCAGATTCAACGAGAACTGGCGCACGAACGCTTTGGTGGCGCCGTAGACGTTGCCGCCCGGGTACGGCCATTCGCCGGCGATGGACCCGAGATTGACCACATGCCCGCGATTGCGCGCCACCATGCCCGGCAGCAGCGCACGCGTCATCGTCATCAGGCCCTTGATGTTGGTATCGACCATCTGCTCCCAGTCCTCGAGCGAGGCGCGATGCGCGGGCTCCAGGCCCAGCGCCAGACCGGCGTTGTTGACCAGCAGATCCACGGCCGCGAAATCTGCCGGCAGGGTGGCGACTGCGGCGTCGATGGCCGCGCGGTCGCGGATGTCGAAGGCCAGCGGCAGGGCGCGCGGGCCGAGTTCGGTCGCCAGCTGGCGCAGGCGTTCGCCGCGGCGGCCGGTGAGGATGAGCCGCGCGCCGTCGGCGGCAAAGCGACGGGCGATGGCGGCACCGAAGCCGGCGCTGGCACCCGTGATGAAGACGATCATGAGAGCAGAAGGTTCGTGATTCGGGAGCCGGGCTTGTACCGTAGCTGCGGCGGTGCAGCAAGCCCGCGGTGTGCAGGCCGTTGCGATCCGTGTTCATAATCCTGACGACACGACACCGCCACGAGGAGGCGATCAGACATGAAAGCGGGCTTGATCGGATTGGGCGCCATGGGCAAACACATGGCCGCCAACCTGGCGCTGAAGGGCCACCTGGCGGGCGTGTACACGCTGGATGCTGCGGCAGCGCAGGCCTTCGCGCGGCAGCATCAGGTGATCGCGGCGGAGACGCCCGCCGCCCTGTGGGCCACCTGCGAGGTCGTCGTGCTCTGCGTCTCGAATGATGCGGCCGTGCTGGCGGTCGTGCGTGCCCTGTCGGTGCCGGCCGCGCGCGGCAAGCTGGTCATCGACTGCTCCACCGTGGCGCCGGAGACGGCCACGGAGGCGGCTGCACTGCTGGCCGCGGTGGGGGCCCGTTTCCTGGACGCCCCGATCAATGGCGGTACCGAGGGCGCGCGTCTTGCACAACTGACCTTCATGGTCGGCGGTGCCGCGGCCGACTACACCGCCGCACTGCCGCTGTTCGAGGC
>JBEIOK010000264.1:0-1859 GCA_040377605.1 Nevskiaceae bacterium
AGTCGCGGATCGGCTTGACCGCATCTGCACGGGCAATACCCGGCCGCGGCGCTACCGTGAATTCATCGATGACCGACAGCCGCGCCGTCGGCGGACCGTCCTCGCCGTCATCCACGGCATAGGCCGTGCCCCGGATGGCACGGGGTTCCACGGTGTATTCGACAAAGCTGTAACGGCGCTGCTGCCGCGCGCTCCAGGCGCTGAAGCCATCGAAGCTGCGCATGCTCTGCCCACCGCCGCCTGCACAGACCTGCGTATATCCGAACGGCAGCGGCAGCCCCAGGCCCATCGGCTGGCTGCGCTGATAGCCATGATCGTGCCCGACCAGCAGCAGATCGACGCCGTAGCGCAGCATGATGTTTTCCTCCAGCAGCACCAGCGTCGGGTTGGCCGGGCTGCGGCCCTCCTCGTCGGTCCAGATCGTGAAGTGCTGCAGGAACACGATGTAATCGATTTCGCCGGCCGCGCGCCGCAACGCGGCAGTGGCCAGATCGGTCTCGATCTTCAGCAGCTCGGCCGGCAGCATGCCGTCGAGAATCAGCGCGCCACCCGTCGACACCATGAAATGCACGCGGCCGTAGTCGAAGCTGTAGTACGTCTCGCGCATCCCCGGGTGCGAGAAGCGCGTGCGATAGGCGCTGCCGTTGCCGTCCTTCTCCTCGTGATTGCCCGGGCAGCACATCATCGGAATCTGCGCCGCGAGCGGCTCGACCTGATCAAACCAGTCATCCCAGACCGGCTGGTTCCCATCGGCATAGGACAGATCGCCGGCGATCACAACGAAATCACTGCCGCGCTGCAGGATGCCCTCGCGGATCGCACGGGCGTAGACGGTGCGTCCGTGATCACCGAAGTGCGCGAAGCGAAACGAGTCTGCCGGGCTGGGCTTGACCCGGTACTCCGGCGACACCGCATCCCCCTGACGCACGCGATAGCGCAGCGGCCGGGCCGGATCGAATCCGCTCATCGTCGCGCGGTGCGTGGTCACCGGCACGTCGAATGTGGCCTCGGTCGTAGCCTCGACACGTTGCGTCAGCCCGGAAGTTCCAAACTCGACCACGCCCGGCGGTGCGTCGACCCCCTCGGTAAACCAAGTCACGGTGCGCGTCGTGCGGGGATCGCCCGTCCAGCTCAGGTGCAAGCCGCGCGGACCGTTGCGGGGCGATAGGCCGGGGCCACCCGCCAGCGTGGGGCTGCTACTGCTCCCGCAGGCGCCGAGCAGCGGCGGCAACAGCAGTGCGGGGCTGGCCTTGAGCAGCTGGCGGCGAGTGATCATCGAGGGAGACCGGCGAAGAAAGAACGCCGAGCACCTTATGACGAGCGCATGACCGCCTCATGAAACCGGCGCCGCTCAGGCGCCGAGTTGCCGCTCGATCGCCGCCATGCCCTGCGCCAGCGAGATGCGCGGCTGATACCCCAGCACACGTCGCGCCTTGTCGATCGAATAGTGACCGCGCCGCTGCAGGAAGCGGATGGCCTGCGCCGTCGCCGGGGGCTTGCGTCCGATCAGCCGGCAGGCCAGGGCCAGCAGCGCAATCATCGGCACCAGCAGCCAGGCCGGCAGCGTCGCCACCGGCGGCTTGCCGGCGATGCGCGCGTGGGTCTCATAGAACGTGGCGCAGGGCGTGGCCACGCCATCGGAGATCGTGAAGGCCTCGCCGATCGCATCATGCTGCAGGGCCAGCAGCACGCCATCGATCAGGTTGTCGACATGGACATGATTGATCACGCCGCGCCCGCCGTCCGGCAGCATGAACAGACCCTGCCGGATCAGTTCGATCGGACGCAGCACCCACGGCAGACTGCCGGCGCCGTACACGTCGCCCGGGCGGATCACGATCACGCCGAAGCCCTCCTGC
>JBEIOK010000133.1:0-7373 GCA_040377605.1 Nevskiaceae bacterium
GCGTTCTACCTGCGCGAGGATCGTCAACAGCCCATCCTGATGATGGCCGGCGGCACCGGCCTGGCGCCGCTGCACGCGATGCTGGAGCGCTGGCTCCCGCAAGGCAACGCACGACCCGTCACGCTGTACTGGGGTGTGCGCAGCCGTCGTGATCTGTATCTGCACGATCGCCTGACGGCCTGGGCCACGGACCATCCTGAACACTTTCGCTATGTGCCGGTATTGTCCGAGCCCGACGCCGACTGGGAGGGAGCGCGCGGCTTGGTCCATGAGGTGCTGATGCAGCAGCAGCCGGCGCTGGCCCTGCATGATGTCTACCTGTCCGGGCCGCCAGCGATGGTGCGGGCCGGCAAGGAGGCCTTCCTGGGGCGCGGGCTCGACGCGGATCGGCTGTTCTACGATTCGTTCGAAGATGCGTTCACAACGTGGCCCGGGCGCGGAGACGGGTAGGTTCTGCCGCTTTCTTCACGCCCCGCGCGTTTCGCGCCGCGCCGTACGCACGGGTCGTGGCGACAGCAAACGCCCGGTCAGGCAAACGCCCGGTCAGGCAGCACCAGCGGCAGCCAGTTCCGCCCCCAACCGATAGAACTTCTGCGCCTCCGCCACGTTCTGCGTCTGCTCGCACAAGCGAGCCAGCTCCAGATACGCCGCGGGTGTCGGCGCGACAGTGACCACGGCCTCCAGATAGCTGCGCGCCTTGCCCCACAGCTTGTTGCGCAGGCAGGCGCGCCCCGCGGTCACCAGCAGTTCGGGGCGTTCGCCATACTTGTTGAGCCAGTTCTCAATGGCCGCGAGTTGCGCCAGCGGGTCTTCGGCGTGCAACTCGCCGTAGAGCGCGGCGAGCACCGCATCCCATTCGCGGTTCAGCGTTTCAGCCACGAGCGCCAGGGCCTCGGCCTGGGCATTGAGCCGGGCCAGGCCGCTGGCATAGATCCGTCGCAGGAGGGGCTCACTGCGGAAGGCGCGCGGGGCCGCAGCCCATAGTGCCTTGAATTGATCCAGTCGCGCCTCGTGCTGCGCCTCCTGCAGTCGCTCGCCGATCGCCTGGATCAACCAGTCGCGGGCCCGCGCAGATGGCAACAGCGCACGCAGCTCATCGTCCTGCAGCAACAGACGCAGCGACTCCCACGCCCCGAGCGCCTGATAGGCCTCCGCCAGCAGCTCCACGGCGTACGGATGACGCGGCTCCAGCGCCCTCAGGCTCAGCGCCGTGTCGCGCGCCAGGGCGTACTCGCCGCGCTCGCGCTGCAGCTCGGCCTGCGTCAGCAGGGTCGCGAACGACAGCTGGGGAGCATGTTCGGTCGCCAGACGCAGATAGTGATCGCGACGATCGCCGGCGCCCTGGTGCTGTGCGGCGCGGGCAGCCGCGAGGTAGTTGAGATGCGCGGCATGATGGTCGGCCGCGCGGCGCACGAGTTCCACCTCGGCACGCTTCCAGTTGCCTTCGAGCAACTTGAGCAGACCGGCCTCGAAGGAGGCCTGCGCCTTGTCGCGCCGCCGCCGCTCCAGCGCCTTTCGCACGGTGGAGGGCAAGCGCACCCCGGCAACCAGCAGCCGGAACGCCCAGTACAGCGTCATCAGTCCGGCGATCAGTCCCAGCAGCAGCCCCAGCAGCGAGGTCTCGATGACCCAGTGGTGGAAACTGATCAGGACGTATCCGGTCTCCTCGCGCAGGTAATGCGCGGCGGTCGCCGCCAGCGCAAAGGTGAAAATCGCGACCAGCAGCCAGCGGATCATTGCTGGATCGGCCCCTGTTGGGCGCGCAGCAGTGTCAGGCTGCGCGTGATGTCGGGCAGCGGCGGCGCCAGATTGAGCGGCTGCAGGCGTTCGAGTTCGGCCTTGGCGGCCAGCACCCCGGGGTCCTGCGCATTGAAGTAGTCGTCGATCCAGCGTGCCGATGTCTCGCAGAGGTCCCGGAAGCTGACCGCATCCCCGCGCAGCAGTGCCAGCCGCGCGCCTTCCAGCTTGAGCATCAGCACCTGAACAACGAGCGTCTCCTGTTCGGCGCTGAGCAGACGCGGCGAGGGTCCGGTGTTGCGGCGGACGGTGAACAGCGCGGAGAGCGCTTCACGCACCGTGCGCTGCAGGCGTGCTCCGGGGGACGCCTGGGCGTCCGCGTCCGCAGACGCCGGCGCCGGCAGCTGCGTCACGTCTGGCTCGAAATGCGGCGGGATGCGCGCGGCCAGCGGCAGGCGCGGCGCCCGCGCGATCAGGCTCGACAGCGTCAGCGCCGCGCCCGTCAGATCGGGCTGCGGCACCGCGCGCAGCGCGGTGCGCTCCTGCGACAGCGCCTGACGCACCGGGAACAGACGCGGATCATTGAGCGCGGACAGTCGTTGATCGGCTTCATCCAGCGCAACGATCGCGGATTCGAGATCGCGGGCCAGCAGCAGACGGTCATTGGCCAGCACCAGCAACTGCTCGACCGCGGCCATCTGGAAGCGCGCACGCCCGCCACTGAGTTGCTCGTCGAGCTTGCCAACCAGTTGATCATGCAGATCGATGCGGCTGCCGAACTCGGCCACCTCGGTGGCTGCACGCTGGCTCGCGGCGACCAGGTCGGCCTGCCGCTGCTCCAGGCGATCCGCCTGTACCTCCAGGCCGTTGAGGCCCAGCGCCATCTGTCGCAGTTGCTCATTCTGCTGCGCGATCGTCGCGCGCAGTTGCAGGCTGTAGCGCCACAGGCCATAGCCAGCGGCAGCAATGGCGATCAGCAGCAGCAGGCCAAGCCAGAATCGCAGCAGGCCAGGCTGCGAAGTGACCGCCGCAGGCGTAACGGATTCAGGAACGGATGAAGGGTCGTCGATCATGCCGGGTCTCGGGAAGCGCGGCCCCACCAGCGCTCCAAGCACTGGACATAGGCCGCGTCGGCGATGGGGTCCGGCACCAGGGGTGCCGCAGTGAATCCCAGTTGCCGCGCCAGTTCTACCACACGCTGGCTCGGCACAACCAGTTGCAGACGCAGCAGGCGCGGACGGCCCGCGTCGGTGACGAGTTGCTGCAGACGCGTCAGCGCCTCGCCGCTGGTGACCAGCACCGCGTGCGCGTCCGAGAGCGCCTGCGCAACTGCCTCAGGCGGATGCGGCAAGGTGACCCGTCGATATACCTCGGCGCGCTGGACCTCGGCGCCTCGGGCCTGCAGACCGGCGCGCAGTTCGTCGCGCCCGCCCTCGCCGGTCACGATCAGCACTCGCTGACCCTGCACCTGCTGCAGCTGGGGCAGCTCGAGCACGCCCTCGCTGGTGAACACGGAGGCCGGCACGGCTGCGACCTGGCCCCGTGCTTCGAGGCTCGCTGCGGTGGCAGCCCCCACCGCGATGCAAGGCGGCCACAGGCCCGCATCAAGGGCGGCGGCAAACCGGACCGCATTGACGCTGGTGAAGATCCACGCGGTGGCCTCCCGGCACTCGGCCAGCAGCCGCGCGACCTGCTGCGGCTGACGCACCGGCTCGATGGTCTGCAACGGCAGCCGACGCACGTCGGCCCCGCGCGCACGGAGCAGCCGACACACCGTGTCCGCCTGCGCCGCCGGCCGCGTGACCACCACGCGCAGACCGGACAGCGGACGTGCGTCGTCCATCGCTACACCGGGATGCCGATGCCGGCCAGGATGTCACGCGCGCCGGACTGCAGCAATCGTGCCGCCAGCGTCTCGCCCAGCACGGTGGCATCCGCCACAGGCCCTTCAATCTGCGCGCGCACCTGGCGCGAGCCATCGGGCGCCCCGACCAGGCCATCCAGCCGCAGCTGCGACCCCTGGATCGTGGCGTGGCCAGCCACCGGCACCTGGCAGGCGCCCCCCAGCCGCGCATTCATGGCGCGCTCGGCGCGCAAGCGGATTTCCGAAACCGGGTCGTGCAGCGCCGCGAGGTAGCGCTGCGTAGTGGCATCATCGCTGCGGCATTCGATCCCGACGATGCCCTGTCCGATCGCCGGCAGAAAACGGGCAGGCTCGAAACGCTCGCGGATGCGATCGCCCAGACCGAGCCGGATCAGGCCGGCGGCCGCGAGCAGAATCGCGTCATAGTGCCCTTCGTCGAGCTTGCGCAGGCGCGTACCGACATTGCCGCGCAACTCGCGCACGTGCAGATCCGGGCGCAGCGCGCGCAGCTGCGTCTGTCGCCGCAGACTGGATGTGCCGACCACCGCGCGCTGAGGCAACGCATCCAGGCCGTCGTAGCGATTGGAGACGAAGGCATCGCGCGGGTCTTCGCCATCGAGGAAGCACACCAGCGCCAGGCCTTCGGGCTGCTGCACCGGCACGTCCTTCATCGAGTGCACGGCCAGATCGGCGCGGCCTTCCAGCATCGCCTGTTCCAGTTCCTTGACGAACAGGCCCTTGCCCCCGACCGCCGACAGCGGCGCTGACAGCAACTGGTCACCCTGGGTGGTCATCGGCACTAAGTGAACATCGAGGC
Source organism: Nevskiaceae bacterium (assembly GCA_040377605.1). GTDB lineage: Bacteria > Pseudomonadota > Gammaproteobacteria > Nevskiales > Nevskiaceae > Solimonas. Next base: position 4,419 of record JBEIOK010000133.1, read on the forward strand.
CCGCGTGCGCAGCGCGCAGGCGCGCGGCGACATGTTCGGCCTGCCAGAGCGCGAGCGGGGACTCGCGGGTGGCGATTCGCAGCAGCATGATTTCGTGGGAAGTGGCGTGAGGCGCAGGCTCACCGACGCCTTATCGTCTCACGATTCGGTGAGGAATCTCCGCACTTCGGCCAGACGCCGGCGCGACACCGGCAGAGCGTCAGTGGCGTGCTTCATGCGCAGCCAGTGGTGCTGTTCGCCACCCCGGTCACGCTCCAGGCTGGCGATGTACCGCGTGTTGACGAGGGCCTTGCGGTGGATGCGCAGGAACCACGGCTCGAAGTCGGTTTCCAGCGTCTTCAGCGACTCTTCGATCAGCACCTCGCCGTGCAGGTGCTTGACCGTTGTGTACTTCTGATCGGCCAGGAAGTAGACGACATCCTCGATCGGCACACGCACCAGTCCGTCGCGGGTCGTGGCGAGAATGTGTTCGCGCTTGGGCTTGGCGCCATCGGCAACCGGCGCTGCCTGCGGCTTCTGTGCGCGCGTCGGCTTGCGGATGCGCTGCAGTGCGTCGCGCAGTTTCTCCAGCCGGATCGGCTTGAGCAGGTAACCCTGGGCGCTGGCATCAAAGGCCGAAAGCGCGTGCTCGGAATAGGCGGTCGTGAAGATCACCGCCGGCGGCACGTCCATCTCGGCGAGCTGGCGCCCGACCTGCAGCCCGTCGATGCCCCCCATGCGAATGTCGAGCAGCACCAGGTCGGGTTCCTCGTCGTCGATGACGTCAAGGGCCGATTCGCCGTCGCCCGCCTCGCCAACCACTTCGTATCCCGGGAATTCCTGCAACAGGCGCTTGAGACGCTCACGCGCCAGCGGTTCATCGTCAACGATCACGACACGCATTCTTATAGTCCCCTCACGATCACCATGACCTGGCCAGCTGCATTGTGCGCCGCTTCAGTCGCGCGGGCTTTCCTTGTGCGGATTCCGCGGCAGCACCAACCGCGCCCGGAACACACCGCCCTCCAGACGCAGGTCGCGCCCGAGCTCCAGGCGCGCACCCTCACCGTAAATCAGGTTCAGGCGTTGAGCAATATTGTCGACGGCGACGCGGTTGCCGGAAGACGCGCCGGCCGCCTGCGGCGGGATCGGATTGGTCACCTCGATGACCATGCGGCCGAAGATCTCACGCGCGGCGATGCGCACGATGCCGGGGCCGACCAGCTTGGAGATGCCGTGATGCACGGCGTTTTCGATCAGCGGCTGCACCATCAGCTTGGGGATCGGCCAGTCCAGAAGGGCTTCCGGAATGTCCCATTCCATCTGCAGCTTGTCGCCCAGGCGCATCTTCTCGATGCGCAGGTAGGCGTGACACAGGCCGACCTCCTCCAGCAGCTGGCCCATCTGCCCGCGCTTTTCGAGGCTGGCGCGGAACAGCTCCGAGAGATCCTCGACCATCATCTCCGCATCGTTCGGCCGCACCTGGATCAGCGCGGCCAGACTGTTGAGCGCGTTGAACAGGAAGTGCGGGCGGATGCGGGCATTCAGGGCCTGGTAGCGGGCCTCGCCCTCGGCCTGGACCTGCATGCTCCACTGATGGCGCACCCAGAAGTAGCGCAGCAGCAGCAGCGCGACGATCGCCGCCACACAGCAATGACGCAGGACAAAGTCGATGCGGGTTTCGGTGGGCAGCACGAACGACCAGTTCAGCGCGACACTGACGCGGTAGGACAGGTCGGCGACGATCATCACGATCAGCACCATCACGCCCCAGCAGACGAAGAACACGATCCCGGGGCGCGCGACCCGGAACCAGCGCCGCGCCCAGCACAGGGCCGCCGCCGAGCACAGGCCGATCCACTGCAGGTACAGGGAGATCAGGATGAAACGCTCCAGCGCCTGCGCGTCGGTGGGGCCACCGGCCAGCATCAGCACGATGGCCACCAGCTCCATCGTGAACGCCAGCGACAGGATGCTGCGCCCCTCGCAGAAGTTGGGGATCAGCTGGGTCGGGTCCTGCGATTGGGGGCGGATGCGTTCCACGGTGGCGCGCAGCGTCGCAGGCGGCGAGGCGGCCGGCAAGCGCAGGGGCAGAAATGCCCGGCCGTCCTATAATTGCGCGCCCTCCCCTATCGCGTTTTCGCGGACCATGTCCGATTCCGGCCCCTCCAAACCCGCTGCCCCCGCCGCCCAGGCCCCGAAGCTATGGGGCGGACGCTTTGCCGAATCCACATCGGCCCTGGTCGAGAAGTTCTCCGAATCGGTGAGCTTCGACCAGCGCCTGTACCGGCAGGACATCCGCGGCAGCCAGGCGCACGCGCGCATGCTCGGCACTGTCGGCGTGCTCGCTGCGGCCGACGTCGACGCCATCGTCGCCGGGCTCGACGCGATCCTGGCCGACATCGAGGCCGGGCGCTTTGTCTGGGACGAGGCGCTCGAAGATGTGCACATGAACATCGAGCAGCGTCTGACCGAACGCATCGGCGATGCCGGCAAGCGTCTGCACACGGGCCGCTCGCGTAACGATCAAGTGGCCACCGACATGCGCCTGTACGTGCGCGACGCCATCGACGGCATCGTCGAGCTGATCGGCCGCGTCGAGTCCGCGCTGCTGGCGTTCGCGGAACGCGAGGCCGACACCGTGATGCCCGGGTTCACGCACCTGCAGATCGCGCAGCCCGTCAGCTTCGGCCACCACATGCTGGCCTGGCGCGAGCAGATGCTGCGCGACCGTTCGCGCCTGCTCGATTGCCGCAAGCGCATGAACCTGCTGCCGCTGGGCGCAGCCGCACTGGCCGGCACCGTGTACCCGATCGACCGCCACTCCGTCGCCGAACAGCTGGGCTTCGACGGTGTCACCGAGAACTCGCTGGACACGGTCTCGGATCGCGACTTCATGATCGAGTTCTGCGCGGCCGCAAGCCTGATCCTCGTGCACCTGTCGCGCTGGAGCGAGGAGCTGATCCTGTGGGCGAC
>JBEIOK010000141.1:0-7073 GCA_040377605.1 Nevskiaceae bacterium
CGATGTAGTTCTTCACGCCCTTGGCCATCGCCGCATCGATGACGTTGCGGTTGACCGGGTCGAGGATGATGACGGCGTCGTCCTTCATGCGCAGTGCGCTGGCGGCGTCGATCCAATAACCATCCCAGCCGCTGGCGCGCAGCTTCGGGTAAATCTCGTTGGTGTAGTCGCCGCCCTGGCAAGTGATGATCACGTCCATCGCCTTGAGCGCGTCGATGCTGTTCGCATCCTTCAGCGGCGGCGTGTCCTTGCCCGCGACCTTGGGGCCCGCGCCGCCGGCACTCGAGGCGCTGAAGAAATGCGTCTCGACCAGCGAGAAGTCGTTTTCTTCCTGCATGCGCTGCATCAGCACGGAACCAACCATGCCGCGCCAACCCACCATACCCAGCTTCTTCATGATGCGTCTCGATTCGTGATTACTTGCGGAATGCCGCAACAAACGCGTCGCCCATGGCGGACGTGCCGATGACCTTCTCGCCTGGCTGCGCGATGTCGCCGGTGCGGTGGCCCTGCTGCAGCACCTTCTTGACCGCAGCGTCGATGCGTTCGGCGATATCGGCACGGCCGAAGGTGTACTTGAACATCATGCCGACCGACAGGATCGTCGCCAGCGGATTGGCCTTGCCCTGCCCGGCGATGTCCGGCGCGCTGCCGTGGATCGGCTCGTACAGACCCTTGTTGTTCGCGTCCAGCGATGCCGACGGCAGCATGCCGATCGAGCCCGCGAGCATCGAGGCCTCGTCCGACAGGATGTCGCCGAAGATGTTGCCGGTGACGATGACGTCGAACTGCTTCGGCTTCTTCACCAGCTGCATCGCCGCGTTGTCGACGTACATGTGGGTCAGCTCGACGTCCGGGTATTGCTTGCCGACGCGGATCATCACCTCGCGCCACAGGCGCGAGGTCTCCAGCACGTTTTCCTTGTCCACCGAGCACAGGCGCTTGTTGCGCTTCTGCGCGGCCTGGAACGCGACATGACCGATGCGCTCGATCTCCGGCACGCTGTAGTGCATCGTGTCGTAGCCTTCGTCGAAGCCTTCGGCATTCTGACGGCGGCCGCGCGGCTGTCCGAAGTAGATGTCGCCGGTCAGTTCGCGCAGGATCAGGATGTCGAGGCCGGCGATCACTTCCGGCTTGAACGAGGACGCCGCCGACAGTTCTTCGTAGGCCAGCGCCGGACGCAGGTTCGCGAACAGGCCGAGGTCCTTGCGGATGCCGAGGATGCCCTGCTCCGGTCGCACGGCACGCGGCAGTGCGTCGTACTTCGGACCGCCGACCGCGCCCATCAGGATCGCATCGGCCTCGCGCGCCGCCTTCTGCGTGGATGGCGGATACGGATGCCCTTCCGCGTCGTAGGCCGCGCCGCCGAGATGCCCGAAGGACCACTCGATCTTCTCGCCCTCGGCCTTCAGCACTTCGAGCACCTTCACGGCTTCCACCATGATCTCGGAGCCGATGTAGTCGCCGGGCAGAATCAGGATCTTCTTGTTGCTCATGTTCGCGTCTGTCGTGAGGTCGGGGATCAGTTGAACAGCCACGGCGCTTCCGCGCGGCGTTTCGCTTCGTAGGCCTTGATCGTGTCGGCCTGCTGCAAGGTCAGGCCGATCTCGTCGAGACCGTTGACCAGGTTGTGCTTGTGGTGCGGGTTGATGTCGAACGCGAACGCACGGCCGTCCGGCAGCTTCACCTGCTGCGCCGGCAGGTCGATCGTGACCTGCGCGTTGGCGTCAGCATTCACCAATTCGAAGATCGCCTGCACTTCCTCGGGCTTCAGGATCACCGGCAGCACGCCGTTCTTGAAGCAGTTGGAGAAGAAGATGTCGGCATAGCTCGGCGCGATCACGGCACGGAAACCGTAATCGTCCAGCGCCCACACCGCGTGCTCGCGCGACGAACCGCAGCCGAAGTTGTCGCGCGCAATCAGGATCTGCGCGCCGGCATGCTGCGGCTGGTTCAGCACGAACTCCGGATTCGGACGGCGCGTCGCCGGATCCACTTCCAGCGTGCCCGGATCGAGGTAACGCCAGTCGTCGAACAGGAACGGGCCGAAGCCGGTGCGACGGATCGACTTCAGGTACTGCTTCGGGATGATCGCGTCGGTGTCCACGTTGGGACGGTCCAGCGGCGCGATCTTGGAACTCACCACGGTGAATGCGCGCATGTCAGAGGCTCCGGACGTCGACGAAATGACCGGCAATACCGGCGGCGGCGGCCATCGCCGGCGACACCAGGTGCGTGCGACCGCCCTGCCCCTGCCGGCCTTCGAAATTGCGGTTGCTGGTCGAGGCGCAGCGCTCGCCCGGCTCCAGGCGGTCGGCGTTCATCGCCAGACACATGGAACAGCCCGGCTCGCGCCACTCGAAACCGGCATCGAGAAAAATCTTGTCCAGGCCTTCGCGCTCGGCCTGCTCCTTCACCAGACCCGAACCCGGCACGACCATCGCCAGCTTCACGTTCGCGGCCTTGCGCTTGCCCTTGACGATCGACGCGGCAGCGCGGATGTCCTCGATGCGCGAGTTGGTGCAGGAACCGATGAAGACCTTGTCGATCGCGATCTGGTCGATCGGCGTGTTCGCGGTCAGGCCCATGTAGGCCAGCGCCTTCTCCATGCCGTTGCGCTTCACCGGATCGGCTTCCTGCGCCGGATCGGGAACGCGCGCCGACACCGGCCCGACCATTTCCGGCGAGGTGCCCCAGGTGACCTGCGGCTCGATGTCCTTGGCGTCCAGCTCGACGACGGCGTCGAAGATGGCGCCCGGATCGCTGCGCAACTGCTTCCAGTTGGCGACGGCGGCGTCCCACTGCTCCGGCTTCGGCGCGTACGGACGGCCCTTCACGTAGGCAATGGTCTTGTCGTCCACGGCGACCAGGCCGGCGCGCGCGCCGCCTTCGATCGCCATGTTGCACAGCGTCATGCGACCTTCCATCGACAGGTCCTCGATCGCCTCGCCGGCGTACTCGACGACGTAGCCGGTGCCGCCGGCGGTGCCGATGCGGCCGATGATCGCCAGCGTGATGTCCTTGGCGGTGACACCGGGACCAACGTGGCCGTTCACGCGGATCTGCATGGTCTTCGCTTTCTTCAGCACCAGGGTCTGCGTCGCCAGCGCGTGCTCGACCTCGGAGGTGCCGATACCGAAGGCCAGCGCGCCGAACGCACCATGCGTGGAGGTGTGCGAGTCGCCGCAGACCACGGTCATGCCGGGCAGGGTCGCGCCCTGCTCCGGGCCGATGACATGCACGATGCCCTGGCGCACGTCCATCAGGTCGAACTTGGTGATGCCGAACTCGGCGCAGTTGGCGTCCAGCGCCTCCAGCTGCGCGCGCGAGATCGGATCCTTGATGCCCAGACGGCGGTTCTGGGTCGGCACGTTGTGGTCCGGCACCGCCAGATTGGCGCTGAGGCGCCAGGGCTTGCGGCCGTTCAGGCGCAGGCCGTCGAAGGCCTGCGGGCTGGTGACTTCGTGCACCAGGTGGCGGTCGATGTAGATCAACGCGGAACCGTCACCGGAGTCGGCGACGACGTGCGCATCCCAGATCTTGTCGTACAAAGTTTTGGCAGACATTTTCATTGCTCCGATGGCTCGCCCTCACCCCACCATCGGCGCTGCCGACGGTCCTCCCCACTCCCGCTGAACGGGCGAGGGGCTGAGGCGCGGCCACGGGCCGCAGGCTTGCTTAGGGCGCGCATCTTAGGTCCGCCCCATCAATAACTCCAATGAATCGTTTTTATATACTGCATTCCAGTTTGGAATGATTTGGACTCGCCATGGACACCCAGTTCCTGGCCGCTTTCGTCGAGGTCGCGGAAGCCGGCTCGTTCACCCAGGCCGCGGAGCGCCTGCACCTGTCGCAACCCGCGATCAGCAAGCGCATCACCGCGCTGGAGGACCAGATCGGCCAGTCGCTGTTCGACCGCGTCGGCCGCACCGTCAACCTCACCGACGCCGGCCGCACCTTGCTGCCCTATGCGCGCAAGGCCCTGCAGGACATCGAAGACGCGCGCCGCGCGCTGTCGCAGCTGGACGGCCAGGTCAGCGGGCGACTGTCGATCGGCACCAGCCATCACATCGGCCTGCATCGCCTGCCACCGGTGCTCGGCCAGTTCACGCGCGACTATCCGCAGGTCGATCTCGACATCCACTTCATGGATTCCGAAATCGCCTGCCAGGCGGTGCTCGCCGGCAAGCTGGAACTCGGCATCGTCACCCTGCCGACGCAGCCACTGCCACAACTGCAAAGCCGGCTCGTGTGGCCGGACCCGCTGGTCGTCGTCGTCGCGCCGGATCACCCGCTCGCCGGACGCAGCCAGGTCTCGCTCGCGCAACTTGCCGAACATCCCGCCGTGCTGCCGGACGAAGCCACGTACACGCATCGCATCGTCACGGGTGCATTGCAGGCCGAAGGCGTGAAACCGCATGTGCGGCTGGCGACGAACTACCTGGAAACCTTGAAGATGCTCGCCGGCATCGGCCTCGGCTGGAGCGTGCTGCCGGAGTCGATGCTCGACGACACGCTCGCGCGCCTCAACGTGCCGCGTCTGCGGCTGCGTCGCGAACTCGGCCTGGTGTGGCACGAGAAGCGCACGCTCTCCGGCGGTGCGCAGGCGCTGATGCGGCTGATGCCGGCGACACGCGACTGAACCCACACCGTTAAAATCACGATCCCCCCAGCCGAGAACCGGACGAGAGCGACGCCATGACCGTCACCGACACCACCGCCCTGATCCACCGCTATTACGCGGCCTTCAACGCCCGCAACTGGGAAAGCTTCTTCGCGCTGCTGACCGAGGACGTCGTGCACGACCTCAACCAGGGCGCGCGCGAAACCGGCAAGGCCGCGTTCCGCGCCTTCATCGACCGCATGAACGCGAGCTATAGCGAACAGATCGTCGACATCGCGATCAGCGTGCACGCCGAGGCACAGCGCGCGGCGGCCGAGTACGTCGTCGTCGGCACCTACCTGAAGACCGACGAAGGCCTGCCGCCCGCCACCGGCCAGACCTACCGCCTGCCCGGGGGTGCCTTCTTCGAGATCCGCAACGGCCTCGTCTCGCGCGTCACCAACTACTACAACCTGCAGGACTGGCTTCGGCAGGTAGGCGCGTAGTGTCCGAGCTGCGCATCGAGTCGCTGTACGGTACCGACATTGCGCGCAACCTCGATGCGCTCGCGGACCTGCGCTGCGCGGTGTTCCGCGACTGGCCGTATCTCTACGAAGGCTCGCGCGAGTACGAAGCGAAGTACCTGCAGGTCTACATCGACTGCCCGCGCGCGCTTTGCGTACTGGTCTGGGACGGCGACCGCTGTGTCGGCGCCTCCACGGTGATCCCGCTGGCCGATGCACCGACGGACCTGCAGCAACCCTTCCTCGACGCCGGCATGGACCTGTCGCGCATTGACTACTTCGGCGAGTCCGTGCTGCTGCCGGCGCACCGCGGTCGCGGACTCGGCGTGAAATTCTTCGAACTACGCGAGGCGCATGCGAAGTCGCTGAACCTGCCGGTGTGCGCGTTCTGCGCCGTGCAGCGGCCGGACGACCATCCGCTGAAGCCCGCGGGCTACGTGCCCAACGACGCGTTCTGGCAGCGCCGCGGTTATCGCAAGGCACCGGAGTTGCAGACCACACTGGACTGGCCGGACCTCGGCGAGACGCAGTCGACGCGCAAGCCGATGACGTTCTGGCTACGGACTCTGGAGAAAGCGCGATGAGCAAGTTCAAGCTGGCTGCCGCGCAGTTCCCGGTATTCGAGCCGAAGGACTGGGCCGCATTCGAGAGCACCGTTACACAGTGGGTCGCGGAAGCTGCCGCCAACGACGCGGAGCTGCTGGTGTTCCCCGAATACGCGGCGATGAGCCTGCCCGCGCTGTTCGACGCTCGCGTGCGCGCGGATCTCGCGCTGCAGGTCTCCGCGATGCAGGACCTGTGCGAACGCTACATCGAACTGCATCGCGGACTCGCGCAGCGACACGGCGTCTACCTGCTCGCCGGCAGTTTTCCCTGGCGACTCGATGACGGCCGCGTCGTGAACCGCGCCTGGTTCTTCGCACCGGACGGCCGTGCCGATTTCCAGGACAAGCAGATCATGACGCGCTTCGAGCGCGAGCACTGGCATATCGACAGCCACGCCGGGCTCAAGGTCTTCGACACCGCGCTGGGCTGCGTGGCGGTCAACATCTGCTACGACAGCGAGTTCCCGCTGCTGGCCCGTGCCCAGGCAGAAGCCGGTGCCCAGCTGATCCTGGTGCCCAGCTGCACGGATACGCCCGCCGGCTATCACCGCGTGCGCGTCGGGTGCCAGGCGCGTGCGCTGGAGAACCAGTGCCTCGTGGTCCAGGCACCGCTGGTCGGCGAAGCAGCCTGGTCACCGGCCGTGGATGTCAACGTGGGCGCCGCCGGTGTCTTCGGCCCGCCGGATCGCGGCTTCCCGGATAGCGGTGTGCTGGCACTGGGCAAAATGGATCACGCGCAGTGGCTGTACGCCGACATCGATCTCGACGTCGTTGATCGCGTGCGTCGCGAGGGGCAGGTCTTCAATTTCCGGCATTGGGGAGAGCAGCACCCCGGTTCGCACGCCCCGCTCGACCGCATCGCGCTGTAAACCTTCATCGCGACTGTGAACTGGGTTCTATCCAGCGCCCGGCATATCCGTTACGGTCCGACCGACGTTCGCCAAGGATCGAATCGTGACCGCAGAGATACCAGACCGCCCGGATCTGAGGGTCAGAGCCGCCTATGAACGCTGCCTGTCGAAAGAGGGCGGATTTCTTCCGGATGTAGTGCCGCTGGGGCGCTTGCGTGAGGCGTTCGCCGAGCATCAACAGGCCTGCGACTCACTGGCTTCTTGCTATCACGGCCCCGACAAATCCGTGCGCGCCGCATTGGATGCGCGCTTCGGACAGGTCGATCCGGCGATGGTGGCACTGATCGATGAGATGGATCGCCCCGAACTCGACAAGGCCATGACCCTGTTGAGCCTGCTGGGACATGCCTATCGGTGGGACCACATGCCACCCTCAGCCGAGGCGTATCACTTGCAGCAGATCACGCTGCCACCGGGGATTGCCGAACCG
>JBEIOK010000158.1:0-6033 GCA_040377605.1 Nevskiaceae bacterium
CGTCGAGTTGCCCCCACAGGAAGTTCTTCGCCGCGCCGCTCGCGGCGGTGCCCGGCACGATCGCGCCGCCCGGGGCCTGGTCGGAGGGGGCGGCCTGCTGCCGGTCTTGGGGCGGCTGAGCGTTGACGCTGGCGGCGAGCAGCAGGGCGAGCACGCCGCTCAAAGGGATCGCGTTCATGGGGAGGCTCTCGATGGGGGACGGGCCGCAGGACACCATGCCGGCGGTGAACGGGCTCTGAACCCGGTGCTGTGCGGTGAGTTCAGTCGTCCAGCGACTGGATGACGCGATTGATCTCATCCAGCGTGCGCAGCGGGTCATTCCATTCCAGCAGCTTCTGCTTGTGCTCCGGGGTTACCGGCAGCAGTTCACTCATGCGGTGCGCGACCCAGGCGGCATCGTCCCAGCGGGTCGGGGTGGGGAAGTTTTCAGGACCGAGTTCCTTGATCAGGCGCTGGAGCAGTTTGCCCAGGTGATCGTGCCGCGCGGGCAGCGGCATCGGGTCGGGCGGCTCGATGAGTTCGACCTCCGCACGGATCAGGCCGTCGGCCTGACGTCGCCGTTCCAGGATGCGGAAGCGGGTTTCGCCCTGGGTCATCAGCGTGAACAGGCCGGGTGACGGCACGCTCCACTCCAGGATGCGCGCGGTACAGCCGATGTCGCAGGGGACGGCCGACGTGCCGACTTCAAAGCCGGCACGGATCAGGCAGACCCCGAATACGCTCTGGTCGCGGATGCAGGCCTTGGTCATGTCCACGTAGCGCGATTCGAAAATGCGCAGCGGCAGGCGGCCCGCCGGAAACAGCACGGTGCCGAGCGGGAAGATCGGGATGTCGAGGCGGGTGGACATGTGCGGATTAGAAGCAAGCCGGTCGCGGCTGTCGAGCGGTGCAGAATGTCGGCGCTGTAGAGCTTCCCGCCGGCGCTACTTCAAGCGCACCGCAAACCGTGCAAGGTTGCGTTCCGGCTCCGACCAGCCCGGTTTGAGGCGCAGGGCTTCCTGATAGTCCAGGTAGGCAGCCTTGAGGTCGCCCAGGGCTTCGTGCGCGATGGCGCGGTTGTAGAAGGCTTTCTCGGGTTCTTCGGCGCCAAGGGCCAGGCCGTGGTTGAGGGCCGCCAGCCCCTCGGTGAAGCGGTGCTGGGCCAGATAGGCGGCGCCGCGGTTGACGAAGGCCTCACCCAGCTGGGGTTCGAGCGCGAGGGCAATGTCGAAGTCGGCGTGCGCCTGTCGATACGCCTTGCGTCGCAGCTGGATGACGCCGCGATTGACATAGGTGCCGGCGCGGTCGCGCCCGCTCAGGCCCGCAGATTCCAGCGCCAGCGTGCAGGTGTCGATCGAGGTCTGGTCGCTGTAGCCAGCGAGCGCGGCCAGTGCGCAGTCGTAGCCCAGGCGGCTGCCGAGTACCGTGGCCGCGCCGTGGGCAGCGGGCGCCGAAACGGCCACCAGCAGCGCGATCCGCAGGGTGGAACGCAAGATCATGACCTGTCTCCTGTCCGGGAGGCCGGAGGCTTCGACCTTACCGGATTGCAGTCTGCGCCGGGAAGCGTAAATTAGGACAACTGAGATCAAGAGACGATCGGGGCCGGATGCAAACGGGGCGCAAAGACCCCCTGAGCCGGTACACCGATGGCGGCCGGGAAACGCCCGGCCCCTGCGAGCCGGAGGAACGATGCACGTGTGGAGGACACTGGTCGCCGCGGCGGCCGTGACGCTGCTGACGACGGTGACGCCCGCCCAGGCCGTTGAGGGGAAGGTGTGGGGACGCGGAAAGCCGAAGGTCACCACGCCGGCGCCCGCCCCGGGGGTGCGCGCCGCGATGGTGGAGCCGCTGACGGCGGCGCGTTCCGCGCTGCAGATCGAGCAGTACAGCCTGGCGCTGGAATGGATCGCCGATGCCGAGGCACTCGCGGAGTCGCCGGCGCATCTGTCCAATTACGAGCGCTACGTGATCGCGCGCATGCGCGGGGCCGCGGCGGTCGGCATGGGCGAGATGGCGCTGGCGCTGCAGCACTTCAAGACTGTGCTCGATTCGCCGGCCTTGCCGAAGGAGGAGCGGCTGCCGATGCTCGATGTCCTGGGGCGCCTCAGCTTTCAGCAGCGGGACTACGAAGCCGCGGTGGCGTTTCTCGGCGGATACCGCCGTGAAGGCGGCCAGGAGCAGGACCCGATGGAGGCCTTGCCGCAGGCCCTGTATCTGGCCGAGCGCTATGAAGAGGCGGCGCGCGAGCTGGAAGCGCAGATCGCGGCCGACGAGGCGGTGGGCGAGGTACCACCGGAGCATCAGATCGAGCTGCTCGCCAGCTGCGCCCTGAAGCGGGAGGACGTTGCCGCCTACCGCCAGGCGTTGCGCAAGATGGTGATGTATTACCCCACGGATGAGTACTGGATGGATCTGATTGCCCGCACGGTCAACCGTGCGGGCTTTTCAGACCGGCTGATGCTGGATGTCTATCGTCTGCGGCGGCATACCGGCACGTTCAGCACGGCGGATGACTATCTGCAGGCCGGGCAGGCAGCGCTGAAGGCGGGCCTGCCCGGCGAGGCGCAGCGCATTCTGCGGGAGGGTCGGCGCCGCGGACTGATCGGGCATGGTGCCAAGGCGGATGTCGATTTCCAGAAGCAGTTCGAGGGCGTGGTCGAGCGCGAGCTGGCCGCCGACCGCCAGTTGCTGGAAGAGGGTGCCCGTCTGGCGGCAACGCAGAGCAGTGGCGATGCGCTGGTGAGTACCGGCGAGAACTACGTCGGCCTCGGGCAGTACGAAAAAGGCTTGTCGCTGATTCGCGCGGGCATTGCCAAGGGCGGGCTCCAGCAGCCTGAGCAGACGCTGCTGCACCAGGGGTATGCGCAGTTCATGGCGGGCAAGCTGGCGCAGGCGCTGGAAACCTTCAGCGCGATCAAGGGCGGTGACGGGGCTGGCGACCTGGCAGAACTGTGGGCGATTCTGTGCCGGCAGAAAATCGAGGAAGCGCTCAACGTCTGACGCGCCGGTTTGTTCGTCCCGGCTGATGACCGCTACAGGTGGTCCAGCGCCTCGATGCGGTCGCGCAGTTCCTGCGGGTCGGTGAGATCGAGTAGCGTCGCGGCGGCGGCGCGCAGCTTGCCGACGTCGGATTCCATGATCGTGCGCTTGATCTCCAGCACGCTCGCGGGGTGCATCGAGAAATCGGTCAGGCCCAGGCCCAGCAGCAATCGCGTGTACTTGGGGTCACCCGCCATTTCGCCGCACATCGCCACCGGGATGCCGGCCTTGCGTCCGGCCTCGATCGTGCGGTGGATCAGGTACAGCACGGCCGGGTGCAGCGGGTCGTAGAGGTAGTTGACCTCGTCGTCGACGCGGTCGATCGCCAGCGTGTACTGGATCAGGTCGTTGGTGCCGATCGAGAAGAAGCGGGCGTGGCGTGCCAGCATTGGCGAGGCGATGGCCGCCGCCGGTACCTCGATCATCGCGCCGACCGGAATGTGCTCGGCCACGGCAATGCCTTCCTGCTGCAGCTCGGCCCGCGCCACGTCGATCACGGTGCAGGCCTGCCGGAACTCCTGCAGGTTGGAAATCATCGGCAGCATGATCTCCATGTGGCCGTGCACGGAAGCGCGCAGCAGCGCGCGCACCTGCACGCGGAACAGCTCCGGTTCCTTCAGGCACAGGCGGATCGCGCGCAGGCCCAGTGCCGGATTGTTGGGCGTCGGGCCGTGCGTGCGGCCGCTGTCGACCTGCTTGTCGGCGCCGAGGTCCAGCGTGCGGATCGTGATCGTGCCGGAGACGGCCTGCACGATGCGCGTGTACGCCTCGTACTGCTCGTCCTCGCTCGGCAGATCCTTGCGGTTCATGTAGAGGAATTCGGTGCGGTAGAGGCCCACGCCTTCGGCCCCGTTTTCTTCGGCGACCTTGGCGTCTTCCGGCAGCTCGATGTTGGCGAGCAGGCGGATGGCCACGCCATCGCGCGAGACGGCGGCCTTGCCCTTGAGCTTGACCAGATCGGCGCGATAGCGCGCCTGCTGATCCTGCTTGCCCCGATAGAACGCCAGCGCCTGCTCGTCCGGTGCGGCCAGGACATGGCCGGCCTCGCCGTCGACGATGACGGTTTCGCCGTCGCGCAGCAGGCGGCGCGCATCGCGCAGGCCGACGACTGCCGGAATGCCGAGACTGCGTGCCAGGATCGCCGTGTGCGACAGCGGACCGCCGTACTCCGTGACGAATGCCGCCACCTGCTGCTGGGAGAGCAGGATGATGTCGGCCGGCGTGATGTCGTCGGCGACCATGATGAACGGATCGCCGCCTTCGCCCTTCACGGGTAGCGCGCGTTCGCTGCGCGTGAGGATGCGCAGGACGCGTCCGCAGACGTGTTCGACATCGTCGCGACGCGTGCGCAGATAGGGGTCATCCATCTGCTCGAAGACCGCGATCAGCGTGTCGCGGGTGCGGCGCAGCGCGGATTCCGCGTTGACGCGATGCGTGCGGATGTGCCCGATCGTGGTGTCGGTGATCGAGCGGTCATCCATCATCAGCAGATGGGTGTCGATGAACGCGGCGATATCGCCCGGCGTGCCTTCGGGGATCTGACCGCGCACCTCGCGCAGTTGCTCCTTGGCGCGCAGGTGCGCGTCATGGAAGCGCTGCACCTCGGCCTCGATGTCGCGGGCGTCGAGGGTGTATTCGGGAATGTCGAGTTCGCCCGCGTGCAGCTTCTGCACGCGCGCGATGGCAATACCGCGCGAGACGCCGATGCCCGACAGCCAGAGGCTCATGGCCGGCTCCGGATCGGGTGGCGCTGGCCGCTCATTACGCTTCTTCTCCGAAGCGATCCGCGATCAGGTCCGCCAGCTCCGTCAGCGCGATGTCGGCATCCGCGCCGTCGGCAATCAGCGTGATCTGCGAGCCCTTGGCGGCAGCGAGCATCATCACGCCCATGATCGACTTGCCGCTGACTTCGCGGCCGTCCTTGCGGATACGGATGTCGGATTCGAACTTGGTGGCCAGCGTCACCAGCTTGGCGGCGGCACGCGCATGCAGTCCAAGCAGATTCACGATATCGACGGTGCGTTCCACTGCGGTTCTCCCGGGTTATGGCTGAGGCGCGCTGCGCGGGCAGACGATGATGCCGCGGCAGCCGCCTTCGACGGCGTTCTGGGTCATCGCGGCCAGATCCAGCCGCGGATAGTTGAAGATGCGCACCAGCATCGGCAGGTTGACGCCGGAGACCACGGCGGTGCGCGCGTCGCGCGACAGCTTGTTGGCGATGTTGCTCGGTGTGGAGCCGAAGGCATCGGTCAGGATCAGCACGCCCGCGCCGCTGTCGAGGCGCTCGATCATCTTCAGGCCCTGGCTGATCAGCACCTCGTGTGCGGAGACGCGGCGCACTTCGAGGACGTCGGCCGGCAGCGGCAGATCGCCCATCATCTCGCGCATGGTGTCGAGCAGATGGTGGCCGAGCTTGCCGTGGGTGACGAGCAGAACGCCGATGCTCATGTCGTGGGAATCCTCAGTTCACGGTGACGGACCGCGAGATTTTCATACTGTTCGCGCAGGTCAACCGCCAGCTTCTCCACCAGATAGACGCTGCGATGCTGGCCGCCGGTGCAGCCCAGCGCGATGGTGAGGTAGGCGCGGTCCTGCTTCTGGTATTCGGGCAGCCAGTGGCCGAGAAACATGCGCAGGTCGCGATACATGCGCTCCACCGTCGGGTGACGATCGAGCCAGGCGGCCACCGCCGCATCGCGGCCGGTGAGTTTGCGCAGCGTTGGCTCCCAGTGCGGGTTGGGCAGGCAGCGGATGTCGAAGACATAGTCCGCATCCTCCGGCACACCATTCTTGTAGCCGAAGGACAGCAGCAGCACGGACAGCTTGCCGTTGCCGCCGCCCGGCACCTGTCCGAGGATTTCCTCGCGCAGCTCATGCAGGTTCTTGTGCGAGGTGTCGATCACCGCATCGGCGAGATTCGAGATCGGCGCCAGCAGGCTGCGTTCGAGGTGAATGGCCTCGGTCAGGGAGACGTCGCCCTGCGACAGCGGGTGGCGCCGCCGGGTTTCCGAGTAG
>JBEIOK010000210.1:0-4266 GCA_040377605.1 Nevskiaceae bacterium
GCCGGGCGAGATGATCTCGCCGCTGTCCGCCGGCGGCGACGGCACGCGTACCGGCATCGGCACCCTGGTCGACATGGAATCGCTGGAAATCGAGGTCGACGTCAACGAGAACTTCATCAACCGCGTGCGCCCGGGACAGCCGGTTAGCGCACGCCTCAATGCTTACCCGGACTGGGAGATCCCCTGCGAGGTCGTCGCCGTGATTCCGACGGCCGACCGTGCCAAGGCCACGGTCAAGGTGCGCGTCGGCTTCAAGGTCCGGGATCCGCGCATCCTGCCGGACATGGGGGTGCGTGTGGCCTTCCGCGAAGCCGCAGCGGCTGCAGGAACACCCGCAGCCGCCGCCGGAGTCCTGGTGGCCGAGGATGCGATCCAGGTCGATGGCGAGCGCGGCATCGTCTTCCTGATCCGCGAGGATCGTCTGGAGCGGCGTGCCGTGCGCGTGACGGGCAAGACGGCCGATGGCGTCCGGGTCGGCGCGGGCCTGTCCGCCGGCGAGACGCTGGCGATCGGCGATTTCACACAGATGCAGGACGGACGGGAGGTCGAGGTCCTGCCCTGAGCCGCCCCCGCGGCCCCGGCAGACGTCCGCTCCCTCTTTTCAATCCCCACCTCCGGGCATGGCCCGGGTAGCGAGCGAGCAATGGTCGAAGCAATTGTCAGCCTCAAGGGCGTGAAGAAGAGCTACACCCGTGGCAAGCAGCGTGTCGACGTGCTGCAGAGTCTGGACCTGCAGATTGCCCGGGGCGACTTCTTGGCCTTGATGGGACCTTCGGGCTCCGGCAAGACCACGCTGCTCAATCTGATCGGCGGTCTCGACAAACCCTCGGGCGGTGAATTGCGCGTCGGCGAGGCACGTCTTGATCAGATGTCGTCGGCGCAGCTGACGCGCTGGCGCGCCAATCACGTCGGCTTCGTGTTCCAGTTCTACAACCTGCTGCCGGTACTGAGCGCGGAGCGCAATGTCGAGCTGCCGCTGCTGCTGACCTCGCTGTCCGCGGCCGAGCGCATGAAGCGGGTGCATATCGCGCTGGGTGTCGTCGGTCTCGGCGATCGCGCCAAGCACAAGCCCAGCGAGCTGTCCGGTGGCCAGGCGCAGCGTGTGGCTATCGCCCGCGCGCTGGTCGCCGATCCAACGCTGCTGGTGTGCGACGAGCCGACGGGCGATCTGGATCGCAAGACCGCCGATGAGGTCCTGCATCTGCTGCAGGTTCTCAACCGGGAGCATGGCAAGACCATCGTCATGGTCACGCATGATCCCAAGGCCGCTGAATTCGCCAGCCACACGCTGCACCTCGACAAGGGCGCACTCGTGGAGAGCGCGTCGTGAAGTACTTCCCGCTCGTGTGGGCAGCGCTATGGCGACGGCGGCCGCGTACGATCTTCACGATGCTGTCGATCGTTGTCGCCTTCCTGCTGTATGCGCTGCTGAGCGGCGTCAACGCCGCGTTCAACGCCGGCGTCGAGATGGCCGGAGCCGACCGCCTGGTGACCACGGGCCGCTACTCGCTGACGCAGGTGCTGCCGGAGGGACATCTGCAGCAGGTGCGCAGCCTGCCGGGCGTGCACAGCGTCGCGTCGCAATCCTGGTTCGGCGGCTACTACCAGAAAGAGAGCAACTTCTTCCCGCAGTTCCCGACCGAGATCGAACCGTATCTGGCCATGTATCCGGAGATGGTGCTGCCGGAAGACCAGAAGCAGGCCCTGCTGAAGAATCGCACCGGGGCGATCATCGCCAAGACACTGGCAGACCGTTACGGCTTCAAGATCGGCGACCGCATTCCGATCATTGCCGGCATCTGGCCGCTGGCCAATGGCTCCAACAACTGGGAATTCGATCTGGTCGGCATCTTCGACACCCGGAATCCCAAGGATCGCTCGATGTTCGAGATGATGCTGTTCCATCACGACTACTTCGACGAAGCCCGCCAGTTCGGAAAGGGCACGATCGGCTGGATGGTGATCAAGGTCGATGATTCGTCGAAGAACGCCGAGATGGTCAAGAAAGTCGACGCACTGTTCGCCAACTCACCCAACGAAACCCGCACCGATACCGAGAAGGCCTTCAACCAGTCCTTCGTCAAGCAGATGGGCGACATCGGCCTGATCCTGTCCTCGATCATCGGCGCCGTGTTCTTCACGCTGCTGTTCCTGACCGGCAACACCATGATGCAGTCGGTGCGAGAGCGCGTACCGGAACTGGCGGTGCTCAAGACGCTGGGCTATTCGGATCTGCAGGTGCTCGGCCTGGTGCTGGCCGAGTCGCTGGCGCTGTGCCTGATCGCGGCACTGGTCGGTGTGGGCCTGGCCGCACTGCTGCTGCCGGGCATTGCCGCCAAGCTGCCGGGCTTCTCGGGGCTGACCCTGACCCCGGCGGCCTTTTTCGCCGCCCTGGGACTGGCCGCGCTGCTGGCGCTGATCGTGGGGCTGCCGCCGGCCCTGCGGGCGATGCGCCTGCAAATCGTCGACGCGCTCGCCGCGCACTGAGGAGCGTTCCATCATGGCCAATACCCTGAATCAGGTGATCGCCGTCACGGCAATGAATGTACGCTCGATCCCGGCCCGCCTTGGCACCTCGATGGTGATCGTGATCGGCATTGCCGGCGTCGTCGGCGTGCTGGTCGCGCTGCTGTCGATGGGCGCCGGCTTCGAGGCGACGCTCGGCGGCACCGGCACGGCCGACCGCGCGATCGTGCTGCGCGGCGGCTCCAACGACGAACTCGGCAGCGTCATCACCCGCGAGCAGGCCCAGATCATCTCCGATGCTGCCGGCGTCGCCCGGGGCGCTGACGGACGTCCGCTGGCGCTGGCCGAGGTCTATCTGCTGACCGACGTCGCCAAGCCGGGCTCGACCGCTCCCAACAACGTCGTCGTGCGCGGCACGCACGCGCAGTCGGTCGGTCTGCGGCCAGAGTTCCGCATCGTCGAAGGCCGCATGTTCGAACCCGGCACGCGCGACGTCATTGTCGGCACCGCCGTCGCCGCACAGTTCGAGAACCTCCGGATTGGCGGCACCGTCGATGTCCGCGACGGCCCGTGGACCATTGTCGGCCTCTTCGAAACCGGCGGCGATGTGCACGAGTCCGAGTTGTGGGTGGATGCCGAATCGCTGATGGGCATCGCGCGTCGCCAGGCCTACAACTCGGTTTCAGTGAAACTGGAAAGCACGGACGCCTTTCAGACGTTCAAGGACGCACTGACCAGCGATCCCCGCATGGTCGTCTCCACGCAGCGCGAGCCCGACTACTACGCCTCGCGCTCCGAGCAACTGCATCAGCTGATCAATATCCTCGGCTACACCGTTGCCGTGATCATGGGCATCGGGGCCGTGTTCGGCGCGCTCAATGTCATGTACGCCGCCGTGGCAACGCGCACCGTGGAGATCGCAACCTTGCGGGCCATCGGCTTCGGAAGCCTGCCCGTGGTGGTCTCGGTGCTGATCGAGTCGCTGCTGCTGGCCCTGATCGGCGGCATCGTCGGCGCGGCCGGAGCCTATCTGTTCTTCAACGGCTTCACCGTCAACACGCTGAACTTCCAGACCTTCAGCCAGGTTGCCTTCGATTTCCGGGTGACGCCCGAACTGATGCAGCAGGGCCTGCTGTGGGCGTTGACGATGGGGCTGATCGGCGGCCTGTTCCCGGCCCTGCGCGCGGCCCGCCTGCCGATCGTCGACGCGCTGCGCGCACAGTAGCGGACCTAGGACCAGACCAGCGCGGCGGCAATCATCGCCGCGCCGATCAGCACCGAGCCGGCCACCAGTCGCGCGGCGCGCATCAGTTGCGCCGGCGTCAGGCCACCCCCTGACAACAGGGCTGCGGGCGGTGACGGTGCGGCCGGTGTGCTCAGGCGGTCGGTGGCGGGCTCGGTGGTCGCCGGTTCGATCGCACGATCCGGCCGCCGCGTCTCGGCAATTTCCAGTGCCTCGAACAGGCTGTCCTTGAACGCATGCGCCGAGGCAAAGCGATCCGCCGCCTGCAGCGCCAGAGCCTTGAGCAGCACGCGATGAAACGCCGCATTGCCGGGCAAGGGCTCCAGCGCCAGCGGATCCTGGCCGACCCGGTCCAGCGCTCCCAGCGGCAGGCGCCCGGTGATCATGCGGTACAGCGTCGCGGCGACGCCGTAGACGTCGGTGGCGGGTGTGGGCTGCAGGTCGCGCTGATATTGCTCCAGCGGCGCGTAGCCCTCGGACAGCACCAGGGCGGGCTGGTCACCTGCAGTCGGGCGCAGCGCGGCAGCCGAACCGAAATCCAGCAGGATCGCGCGACC
>JBEIOK010000213.1:0-4223 GCA_040377605.1 Nevskiaceae bacterium
CGGGCGCGGCGTGGATCGCCTGCTGGGTACCGAGTCGCTCGGCGAGTACCGCTTCACGTCGGTGGTCGATCACGACCCGCCGAGCGTCGTCAAAGCCGAGCTGGCACGCGTTCGGGGCCACGCCGTCGTGACGCTGACGCAGCACCGCCAGCGCTACGGCCTGTCGATGCTGCACCTCCCGCTGGAAGCGTTCAAACCGATGCGCGCGGCCTTGCGGCGCTACGCGGAGTCGGCCGACCGCTGAGTGCGGCCCGCTATTTACCGCGCGGCCCCAGCAGGAACCAGAGGATGAAGCCGAGCACCGGCAGGAACAGGATCAGCAGCACCCACAGTACTTTCTTGCCGGTGGACAAGCCGCTGGAAACCACCGAGACGATCGCCCAGATATCGGCGACCAGCACCAGGAATCCCCACAGCCCCAGGTTCGACAGGTTGAAGTTCACGGCTTCGGCTCCTCCGGAGTGACGGCGGGATTGTAGTCGAGCCCCGCAGGGCCGGCGGTGCGGGCGGGATCGATGCCATCGCGCGCGGCGATGCGTCGCCAGTGTCGCGACAGACGCGGCGGCGGCAGTCGGGCGGCGGATTCCCACAGCACCTTGTGCCAGGCGGCAACGAGACGGTCCGCGCGCTGCAGCGCGTCGGCGTCGGGTTGCGGGGCCTGCAGCAGTGCGAAGACCTGCTGCTCGACCGCATCCCGCGTCGCGCGCAGCCGCTCGCGCAGGGCAGCATCGGCCAGCGCCCGGCGGTGCAGCCACTCATGCCGACGCCACAGCGGGGCCGAGACCTGATGCGATGCTGGCGTCAGCACCGAGTAGGCACCCTCGAAAGCCACCGGCCGGAAGATCGACAGGCACGGGGCCGACGTGCCGGTGACCAGCGCCACCGGTCCGCGGGCGTGAAGACGCACGATCATCGAGCCCGTGGTCTGATGCCGGCGAATGAAGCCGGCCGCGTGCATGCAGACATCCGCATTGCTGCCGGCGGCCGGATCGTCGCTGTCATGGCCGTGTTGCCGCAGCTGCGCCGCAAAGCCTGCAAAGCTGCCGTGCGTCATCCGCGCCAGGCCCGCCTCGCCCCGCTGACGGCGAGATGCCGCGCCGGCCAGATACGGCATCAGGCGCGTGTCATGCGTGGCCGCAAAGTCGGCCTCCGCGCGCGAATCCGCGGAGGCGCGCTCCGGCATCTCGCGCAGCGTCAACTGATTGGAGATGGCACGCCGCTTCTGCACCCGTCGCGCGGCCCAGCTGCGGCCGGCGGTTTCCAGCACCCAGGCTTCGCGCGCGTCGGCCACGAGAAAGCTGTTGTCGTAGCAGAAGCGCCGATCGGCAAACCCGGCGGGGCCGCCCTGCCCGTGCACTTCCAGCAGCTCGGTGATGATCTCGATGGCTTGCGCACTGCTCGCCGCCCGCTCCAACCCCAGACGCACCAGATCCATACCCAGTAACGCCGGCTTCAGGCTGGCGTGTCGCGAGAAGATCGCCTCGTTGCCGATGACCACGCCGGCGTCGTTCACGCCCATTTCCGCGCCCCAGCACCAGGCGGGCTTGGACAGGATCACCGCATGGCGATCCGGGACCTGGGCGATCTCCAGATAAGTGGTGCGCAGGCGCGGCGTCACGTCACCGCGCGCGGCCGGCAGGCGCACGACGGGCTGCGGTTCGGAGGGTTCGCGGTCGGAGTTCTTGGCCCACCAGACCGCCCCGTCCTCGATCAGGACCTGGGTATCGCACATGCGTCGAAGTCTATTAGAGTCCCCGCTCGCCCGCCCCCGCGCACGCCGTGTCCACGACGCTCGAACACCTCCGCTGCGATAACCGCTACGCCGCCCTGGGCGAGTCCTATGGCTCGCGTGTGGTGCCCGCGCCGCTGAGCCAGCCGCGACTGCTGCACGCCAACCCCGAGGTGGCGGCCCTGTTCGATCTCGATGCGGCCGAGCTGTCACGCCCGGCGTTCACGGCCATCTTTTCCGGCAATGCGCCGCTGCCCGGTGGCGAGCCGGTGGCGATGCTCTATGCCGGTCATCAGTTCGGGACCTGGGTGCCACAGCTTGGCGATGGCCGCGCGATGCTGCTCGCGCAGGTCCGTAACGCGCGCGGCGAGTCCTGGGATCTGCAGCTCAAGGGCGCGGGGCCGACGCCCTATTCCCGCTTTGCCGATGGCCGCGCGGTGATCCGCTCCAGCGTGCGCGAATATCTGGCGGGTGAGGCGATGCATCACCTGGGCATTCCGACCACGCGCGCGCTGAGCCTAATCGTGTCGGACGATCCGGTGCGGCGCGAAACGATCGAGCGCGCCGCGGTGATCTGCCGGGTCGCCCCCTCGCATGTGCGCTTCGGCAATTTCGAGGTGTTCTATTACCGCGAGCAGTACGAGCGTCTCGGCCCGCTGGCCGATCACGTCATCGCCGAGCATTTCCCGGTGCTGGCCGAGCGCTCGGACCGCTACAGCGCCTGGCTGCATGAGATCGTCACGCGCACGGCACGCCTGATTGCGCAGTGGCAGTCCGTCGGCTTCTGTCATGGCGTGATGAACACAGACAATATGTCGATACTCGGGCTGACGCTCGACTATGGCCCCTACGGTTTCATCGACGGCTTCGATGCGCATCACATCTGTAATCACTCCGACGAAGGCGGCCGCTACGCCTACGACCGCCAGCCGGCGATCGGGCACTGGAACTGCTCGCGCCTGATCCAGGCCTGCCTGCCCTTGCTGCACGAGATTCCGGAGCGTGCGGTGGAGATCGCTCAGCCCCTGCTCGATGCCTATGCGCCGGCCTATGCCGACGCCATGACGCAGCGCTGGCGCGCCAAGCTGGGACTGCGCGAGGCACGCGACGAAGACATCGAGCTGATCAATCGGTTTCTGAACGTGCTGCATCGCGGCCATTCGGATTTCACGCGCTGCTTCCGCGCGCTGAGCCGGATCGGCGCCAGCGATGCCGCGCCGGTCGATGGCCTGCGGGATCAGGTGCATGCCGTCGATCTGCTGGACGCGTGGCTACCCGACTATCGCGCCCGGCTGCGGGCCGAAGGCAGTGACGATGCCGAACGCGCCGCGCGCCTGCATGCGGTGAATCCCAAGTACGTCCTGCGCAATCACCTGGCGCAGCGCGCGATCGAGGCCGCCGAGCGCGGCAGCGGGTTGGAGATCGAGCGCCTGCTGACGCTGCTGCGCAGACCCTATGACGAGCATCCGGATTTCGAGGACTACGCCGCCGAGCCGCCGCCCGAGGCGCGTCATCTCAGCGTCAGTTGCTCATCCTGATGAAGCCGTCATCCGGTAGAAAAGCTTCGCTGCGCTCGGAAGGACAGAAACTCGCTACCGCAGCGTGCGCATGTACTTCGCAACCGTCGCCTCGCTCGGCCCGCTCGAAGCCGCCGCCTGAAACACACCGGTCGCTGCCGGATTGAACGGACGCGCGGGCGTACCCGGGCCAAACATGATGGCCTCGAAGCGATCGGCGAGCTGGTTGAGTTCCGGGTCGGCCTGCATCCGGCACAGCTTGAGAATCTCGCGGGCGTAGTCGATGTTCTGGCTCATCCAGACGGCATCGATGACGCGGCCCGCATGCTGGCGCAGTCGCACATAGAGCCGCGTGGCAATGGCCAGTGCTTCACTGTCGGTCATGGCCGCAAACCCTCCCGGCCGTCGCGGCCGTGATTACGCAATCTGTTCCCCGTGCTGGGCGAGATCGAGTCCGACCTCTTCCTCTTCGTCGCTGACGCGCAGACCGAAGGTGTACTTGATCAGCAGCAGGATCGCGCAGGACATGAACAGGCTGTAGAACAGGGTGGCGAATGCGCCGATCGCCTGGAACATGACGTCGCCGCTGGCGCCGCTGATCTCGCGGCTGGCAAAGACGCCGGTCAGTACCGCGCCCACCAGACCGCCGATGCCATGGATGCCGAACACATCCAGCGAATCATCCGCGCCGAGGAAGCGTTTCAGGCCGGTGGCGCCCCAGTAGCACAGCGTGCCCGCCGACAGGCCGATCACCAGCGCCCCGGGCACCCCGACAAAGCCGGACGCCGGGGTGATGGCGACCAGACCTGCCACGGCACCGGAACAGGCGCCGAGCATCGACGCCCGCCCGCGCAGCAGCCACTCGGTGGCGATCCACGACAGCGCCGCCATGGCGGTGGCGATCTGGGTGACCAGCATTGCCATGCCCGCACGACCATCGGCCGCCACCGCCGAACCGGCGTTGAAGCCGAACCAGC
>JBEIOK010000032.1:0-20055 GCA_040377605.1 Nevskiaceae bacterium
CTACGGCGGCACCAACGAGATCATGAAGGAGCTGATCGGGCGCTTCCTGTAGTCATCAACTCCCTCTCCCCATGACGATGGGGAGAGGGTTGGGGTGAGGGGCCAGCGCTCGCCGCGCTGCTCGTCGCGGCAACCCCTCACTCCAGCCCTCTTCCCTCTTCGAGGGGCGAGGGAGAAATGCGCCGCACTTCGCGCCAACACCCACCGAGCCTGTCATGACCAATCCTCTGCTGCGCGGCATTCGCGTACTTGACCTCTCCCGCCTGCTGCCGGGCCCCCACTGCACGATGCTGCTGGCACAGCTCGGCGCCGAGATCATCAAGATCGAGGAGCCCAACGGCGGCGACTACGCGCGCAGCATGTCCACGGAGATGTTCTCGGTCATCAATCGCGGCAAGCAGTCGCTGACCCTGGACCTGCGCAAACCGGAAGGCGTCGAGATCCTGAAGCAGCTGGTGGCCGACGCCGACGTGCTGCTGGAGTCCTTCCGCCCCGGCGTCATGGACAAGCTCGGCTGCGGCTACGAGACCCTGAAGGCCGTGAACCCCAAGCTGGTCTACGCCGCGCTGACCGGCTATGGCCAGACCGGCCCCTACCGCGATCGCGCGGGCCATGACATGAACTACTGCGGTTACGCTGGCGCGCTCGACCAGATCGGCAATGCCGGCGGTGGCGCGGTACTGTCCAACACGCAGATCGCGGACCTCGCCGGCGGCTCGCTGACCTGCGCGGTCGGTATCCTCGCCGCCGTCATCGGCGCCAAGGCCTCGGGCCAGGGCGCATTCGTGGACTCGGCGATGCTCGACGGCACGCTGGCATTGCAGGTCGTGGCTCTTGGCACCTTGCGCACGATCGGCAAAACCCTGCCGCGCGGCCAGGACATGCTCACCGGCGCCATTCCCAACTACCACCTCTACGAATGCGCCGACGGCAAGTGGTTTGCGCTCGGCACGCTGGAGATGAAGTTCTGGCAAAGCTTCTGTTCGCGTATCGGCCGCGACGACCTCGCCAAGAAGCCGATGGCGCCCGGCAAGCTCGCCGAGGAGGTCAAGGCCGAAGTCGCGGCGCTGTTCAAGACCAAGACCCGCGACGAGTGGGAGACCTTCCTCGCGCCCGCCGATGCCTGCACCAGCGGCATCTACTCGCTGGAGGAAGCCCTGCAGAACGAGCAGGTGCGCGCGCGCGGCCTCGTCGAAAGCGATAACGGCAAGCCGGCGATCGGCTCGCCGCTGCAGTTCCGCGACGCCGCGCCGGCAACAACCGGCGCCGCGCCAAAGCTTGGCGAGCACACGGCGCAGATTCTTTCCCGCCTGGGCGTCGATCCGGAGCGCCAGCAGGCACTCAAGCGCACGCGGATCTGCTGATCGACCGGGCGCTGCAACCCTGTGGCGGGAACCGTCCGACAGACTGCTCCCGCCGCCGTTGTTGGTTCAAGCCGCCTGTTCGGCCTTGTGCGCTGCCTGCACCGCCGGTCGCGCACCCGTGTGGGCGTGATAGGCCTTGAGGCCGGGCCATCGACCCAGATCGATGCCGACGAAGCCGGTCCAGCCCAGCAGTGTGTAGAGATAGGCGTCGGCCACCGTGAATCCATCCGGCATCAGGGACGTGCGCGTGCCCAGCTGTGCCTGCAGCCACTCGAACTTCTGCGCCAGACGGTTGCCGGCGGCGGCCTTCTCGGCCTCGGTGCTGTCCGGCGTGAAGAACACGCCGAAGGTCTTGTGGATTTCGGAGTTCAGATAGGCCAGCCACTCCTGCAACCGGTAACGCGCGATTGTGCCGTTGGCGGGCGCGAGCCGGGCATCCGGTTTCAAGTCCGCGAGGTATTGCAGGATGGCGGGGCCCTCGGTCAGCACCGCGCCGTCGTCCAACTGCAGGGCCGGCACGTAACCCTTGGGGTTGATGCTGTAGAAATCCTGGCCGGATGTCGTGCGGTGCTGGCGAAGATCAACCTTCTCGATGTCATGCGACAGGCCTAGCTCCTGCAGCGTGATGTGTGAAGCCAGCGAGCAGGCACCGGGGGACAGATACAGTTTCATGCGGGTTCTCCTGGGACAGGGGATGGGGAAGCAGCGGGTGTTGCAACGGAGTTCTATCGCGACATGATCGCCTCGGTTTCGCGCACCAGCGCGGCAAACAGGTCGGTGACGCGATGATGCCGCAGCAGCGGCGCGGCCTGTCCGGCCCACAGCGACATCAGCTCGGGCTTCGCCTGCGTCACGGCGGCCTTGCGGAAGCTACCGGTGAACCAGCCCTGGATCGGATACGGCAGGATCTCGTCGTCGCGGCCGGCCCAGTCGTCGACAAAGCGATTGTGGATGCCACGCGCCAGCCGCCCGCTGAAGGCACGGGTCAGCGTCGTGGTCTTGGCGGCGTCGCTGAACAGGGTGCGCCGGTGCAGGTCGCTGGTGCCGGATTCGTCGCAGGCCAGGAAGGCCGTGCCGATCTGCACTCCCTGAGCGCCCAGAGCCAACGCCGCGGCGATCCCGCGACCATCGGCGATGCCGCCCGCGGCGATCACCGGCGCACGCACGCGGTCGACGATCTGCGGGATCAGCGCGAAGGTGCCGGTCAGCGAGCGTTCCGCGGAGCGCAGAAAGGACACGCGATGGCCGCCGGCTTCCATGCCGCTGGCAACAATGAGGTCAACGCCGGCCGCATCCATCGCCATCGCCTCTTCTAGCGTGGTCACCGCACCGGCCGTGACGATGCCGCGCTCGCGACAGGCCGCGAGGATTTCCTTCGCGGGAATTCCGAACACAAAACTGAAAACTGCAGGCTTGACGTCGAGCATCGCCTCAACCTGGTCCTCGAAGCGCCAGCCATACCGCTCCGGCATCGTCGGTGCTGTCAGCTCCAGCGCGTCGTAGTACGGCTTGAACCGCGTGACGGCGGCGTCGAACTGCGCTGGCGTCAGCGCCACGCCCCCTTCATCGTGGTTAGACACCCACAGGTTCAGATTGAAGGGCCTGCTTGTGCGGGCATGCAGCGCGGCGCCCTGCTCGCGGATCTGCGCGGGTGACAGATGCTGCATGCCGAAGGAACCGAGCCCGCCGGCCTCCGACACCGCGACCAGCATCGCCTCCGACGACAGGCCACTTCCGAACGGCCCCTGCACAATCGGATAGCGCAGGCCGAGGCGCTCTGTAAGTGCATTGCGCTGCCACATGCCACTGCTCCTGTTCCGTGGATCGGGTATGCGGGACTATAGGATCTGCAGTTACCAAAAGGAACCATATCACTTGCGGGAACCGATAAAATCGGGTTTCCTCACAGTAACCACCCCGTCACCGACGCAGCGCATGATCAAGGTCCGCAAAAGCAAGGTTGATGTCCCCTGTCAGGGGGAATGCCCGCTGTCGGATTGCATGCGCCTGATCAATGGCGCCTGGGCGCCGCATGTGATCTGGTACCTGCGCGAGGGCCCGCGTCGTTTCAGTGAGCTGAAGGGCGATATCCGCGCGGTTTCCGCGAAGATGCTCGCGGCGCGACTCAAGCAGCTGGAAAGCGACGGCGTCGTGCTGCGCCATGTCCTGCAGACCTCACCACCCACCGTGGAGTACTCCCTGACGCCGCTGGGCGCGGAGCTGCAGCCGGCCATCGCGGCCATCGTCAGCGTCAGCGAGCGGCTGAAGCGCCAGCGCGGCACGCTCAGGCGCTGAGCACAGCGCCTGCGGTGCGATCTGGCCCGCCGCCTTGCACGCGTGCAAGCCCCGTTTGCAGCCATCGCGATTCCGCCGGCCTCCATCGTCGGGCATGCTGCCGGTCCCTGCCATGAGGCCGCCATGCTGATCACTTCCCTGCCCCTGCTGGACGAGCTGCTGCACCAACACGCCGATGCGCTGGGCAAGGACTTCACGGCGTACCGCCATCACAACTATCGCGTCGTCAACTACTGCGCAGCCCTGTGCTCGCCGACTCCGGAGGCACTGGAGAAGATGGCCATAGCCGCCGCTTTCCATGATCTGGGCATCTGGACCGACCATACCTTCGACTACCTGGCGCCCTCCGAGCAGCGCGCGATGATGTTTCTGGAGCGCAGCGGGCGGGCGGGCTGGGCAGAGGAGGTCGGCGACATGATCCGCGAGCACCACCGCATTCGCCGCGCGCACGCCAACGCCGGCTCACTGGCAGAGCCCTTTCGTCGCGCCGACTGGATCGACGTCTCGCTCGGCCTGCTGCGCTTCGGCCTGCCGCAGACCTTCCTGCGTGAGGTGCGCACCGCTTTTCCGAATGCCGGATTCCATCGGCGCCTGGTGCAGCTGTCGCTGCGCCGTCTGTGCACGCATCCGTGGAGCCCGATGCCGATGATGCGCCTGTAGGGACCGAGCCATGTCCGAGCCCTATGCACCGATTTCCTGCGCGTTGCACGACTACCTGGAAATCGCCTGCCAGTTTCGCTACCGGCTGCAGATCGAGCTGAGCGATGGCCGTCACCTCCACGCACAGGCGCTGGACACCGAAACTGCAGCCAGCAAGGAAGAGTTCCTCATCGTCGTCGATGACCACGGCGCTCATCTGCGCGTACGTCTGGATCACCTGCGCGCCATCACCCCGCTGACGCCGGACGCGCGCTTCCACACCGTGCGATTCTGACCCCGTCGCCGGCATCGGCCGTGCCGCTCGATAGAATGCGGCCAATGCACGCCTCCATCCGAATCTCGCTACTGGCCACTTGCGCCGCCGCCCTGGGCCTGCTGGCCGGCGCCGCTCTGACCTGGATCGTGGCGCGACCGGCACCGGTGCATGCCCCCGGGCCGATCGATATCGGCTTTGCCCAGGCCATGAGCCTGCATCATCAGCAGGCGATTGCCATGGCACAGCTGCTGCTTGAGGGCGCGCCGACCCCGCTGGCCCCGCTGGCGCGCGGCATCGCCGGTACGCAGCTGCTGGAGCTCGGCGAGATGCGCGGCTGGCTGCGCCTGTGGGGCGCGGCGCCGCTGCCGCCGACCACGAGCATGGACTGGATGCGGCTGGGCAACGCCCCACCCGACGAGGCCCTGCTGCAGTACCTGCTCGACTGCCAGCGCTCGCCCACGGGCATGTCGGGCCTGGCGACCGACGCCGAAATCCAGAAGCTGCGGACACTGACGGGGCGCGAACGCGATGCACATTTCCTGAAGCTGATGCTTGCGCACCATCAGGGCGGGCTGCCGATGGCACGCTTTGCAGCGACGCAGGCTGCCGTGCCGATCGTGCGCGAGCTGGCGACACGCGTAGTCCTGGAGCAGTCCCAGGAGATCGTCATGATCCTGCGCACCCAGCAGGCCATGGCGGCGACGGCTGAGTAGCATGCCGGCCGATATACTCGGCACATATCAAGTCGTCTGGGGGGAGCCTCATGAAATTCGTCGTGCATCCGCTGGGTCTGGCCGCGCTGACTGCACTCGCGTTATCGGCCTGCAACAGCAGCACACCAGCCCTTGCCGTACCGCAAGGGCCCACCCCGAAGGCAGTCTGCGGACCCGGCTCGAATCCGGAGGCCGGCCTGCAGGGCCGCGTCAGCCGCGAGGACCACCAGAGCGGCCGCGCCGCCGAAGGCTATACCTGCAACACGGAGATGGTCGGATTCTTCGGTGCCGCCAATCCGATCGGCACGGTCGGCGGCTTCAAGGTGGAACGCTACGTCGACAAGGCCGGCCGCGAATGCGCCTACTACGACACCACGCTGCTCTACCCGACCAATCTGCTGGATCTGGAAGCAGGCGTGAATGTGATGGACATGAGCGACCCGACGAATCCGGTGCGCGCCGCGCGTCTGATCACGCCGGCCATGCTGTCGCCGCATGAGTCGCTGGTGGTTTCTCAGCAGGGCGGCGTTCTCGCAGCGGTGCTGGCCAATCCGGCGGTGTATCCGGGCATCGTGGATGTCTATGACCTGGAACCCGACTGCCGCAGCCCGCGGCTGCGCTCGTCCGCGCTGACGGGTGTTCTGGGTCACGAGAGCGGGATGGCCCCGGACGGCAAGACGTTCTACTCGGCATCACCTAATACCCCGACCTTGACGGCCGTGGACATCAGCAATCCGCTGCTGTCGCGCCGACTGTGGACCGGCCGCTACACCTCGCATGGCCTGTCGCTGAGCGATGACGGCAATCGCGCGTATGTCTCCTATGGCAACGGCAATGGTGTACTGATCCTCGACGTTTCCGAGATCCAGGCACGAAAGCCCAACCCGCAGGTGCGCGAAATCAGCAGCCTGTCCTGGGAGAACCAGACGATCCCGCAGAATGCGATTCCGTTCACGCGCGACGGCAAGCCGTATCTGCTGGAGATCGATGAGTATTCCTCCAACGGGGGCCCGAGCCCGGTCGCCATTCACGGCTCCGTCGTCGGTGCGGGCCGCATCATCGATATCAGCGATGAGACCCAGCCCTTCGTCGTTTCCAATCTGCGGCTGGAGGTGCACGAGCCGGAAAACCGCGCCGCAATCGCCGGCGATCCCGGCGCCTTCCTGCCAATCCAGGGCTATGCAGGTCACTACTGCAACATCCCGACGCGCGTGAATCCTGATATCGCGGCCTGCAGCATGATCGTCTCCGGCCTGCGCATCTTCGATATTCGTGATCCGAAGCACCCGCGCGAGATCGCCTACTTCAACGCACCCGTCAATCCGCGCATCACGCCGGTGCTGGAAGCCAGCAACTGGGCGATGTCGAGCCCATCATTCGTGCCCGAGCGCAAAGAGATCTGGTACACGGATGGCTACGGCGGCTTCTACGTCGTGCGCGTCACCAACGGCGTCTGGTGAAGACACCACAGGGTACTTGCATGCAAACACTGATCCCCGTCGCCGACCAGCTCTGGAGCGTGCGCGCACCGCAGTCTTTCCTCGGACTGCATGTCGGCACGCAGATGACGATCGTGCGCCTGTCAGGCGGCGGCCTGCTGCTGCACTCGCCGATCAAGGTCTCGGCCGAACTCAAGGCGCAGATCGATCGGCTGGGCGAGGTCCGATACATCGTCTGCCCGAACCTGTTCCATCATCTCTATGGCGGCGATGCCAAAGCGCTGTGGCCACAGGCGGCGCTGTTCGGACCGGAGAAACTGCAGCGCAAGCGCAAGGACCTGCAGTTTGACGGCACCTTCAGCGAGTCGCTGCCGGCGTCATGGCAACCGGATCTGGTGGGCATCACCATCGGCGGTAGCCTGCTGGGCGAAACCGTGCTGTATCACACCCCTTCGAAAACGCTGATCACGGTCGACCTGGTCGAGAATTTCTCGAAACATGACCATGGGCCGACACGGCTCTATCTGAAGATCGGCGGACTCTACGGCCGCGTCAGCTGGCATCGATTCATGCGCTTCGTCTATGTCGGCCGTCGTCGTGCACGGGCCGATGTGGAGCGCATTCTGGCCCTGCCCTTCGAACGGGTGATGGTGGCGCATGGCGACAATATCGAGCGCGATGCGCGGCGCGTGATCCGCGACGGCCTGAGCTGGCTTTGAGCGGCGACGACCGCCGCCGCCGCTAGGCTACGACCTGCAGGGTCGCCAGCCGGGCGTACAACCCGCCCTGCTGCATCAGTGCCTTTGGCGTGCCGGTCTCGACGATGCGGCCCTGCTCCATGACGACGATGCGATCGGCACGCTGCACGGTGGACAGCCGATGCGCGATGACCAGTGTCGTGCGGCCCTTCATCGCCGCTTCCAGACCGCGCTGCACCAGGGCCTCGCTCTCGGCATCCAGCGCGCTGGTGGCCTCGTCCAGCAGCAGCAACGGCGGGTTGCGCAGAATGGCGCGCGCAATCGCGATGCGCTGGCGCTGGCCGCCGGACAGGCGCAGGCCGCGCTCGCCGAGAAAGGTCTTGTATCCCTCCGGCATGCGAACGATGAATTCGTCGGCCAGCGCGGTCCGCGCTGCCGCGACGACCTGCTCATCCGTTGCGCCAGCATTGCCGTAGCGGATGTTCTCCATCGCATCGGCCGAGAAGATCACGGCGTCCTGCGGCACGATGCCGATGTGCGCGCGCAGCGCCGCGGGGTCAAGCGCCCGCAGGTCGATACCGTTGAACGTGATGCGCCCGCCGCCCACATCATAGAACCGCAGCAGCAACTGGAACATCGTGGTCTTGCCGGCCCCACTGGGGCCAACCAGCGCCACGGTCTCGCCCTCGCGAATATCGAGCGTGATGCCGTCCAGCGCCGGCTGCTGCGGACGTGAGGGATAGTGGAATCGCACGTCGTCGAACGTGACACGCGCCTGCCGCGTTTCCGGCAGGACCGACGGCTGCGCCGGCGCGCGGATCATGGGCACCGCGCCCAGCAATTCCATCAGCCGCTCGGTGGCACCGGCCGCCCGCATCACGTCGCCCCACACTTCGGCGATGACGCCGATGCCGCCGGCGGTGAACACGGCGTACAGCACGAACGAGGCGAGCTGGCCCGCGCTCATCGTACCTGCGACCACCGACTGGGCGCCCAGCCACAGCACGAACACGATCGCGCCGAACACGCCGATGATGGCAGCGGCCGTCATGCCTGAGCGCCAGCGTGTGCGCCGGATTGCGATGGCAAAGCTCTGCTCGACCGTCCGCGCATAGCGTTGAGCCTCGTCCCCCTCCTTGACGAAGGCCTGCACCGTCGGGATGGCATTGAGGATCTCGCCGGCCACGGCAGAGGTGTCGGCGATGCGGTCCTGGGACTCGCGCGACAGTCGCTTGATACGACGGCCGGCCGCCACCAGCGGCACCACCACGAGCACCAGCAGGGCCAGCGTGACCGCGAACAGCTTCAGGCTGGTCACGGCGAGCATGATCATGCCGCCGGCAAACTGGAAGGCGCTGCGCAACCCCATGGAGATCGACGATCCGACAACCGTCTGCACCAGCGTGGTGTCGGCGGTCAGGCGCGACAGCACCTCGCCGGTCCGTGTCGTCTCGAAGTACTGCGGCGACTGCGACAGCATGCTGCGGTAGACCGCATCGCGCAGGTCGGCGGTCACGCGCTCGCCTATCCAGCTCACGAAGTAGAAGCGCCCCGCAACAGCCGCCCCCCAGAACAGGGCGATCCCGAAGAGCCCCAGAAAGTAGGGGTGGATCGCGCTGCCGCCGTCGAAGCCATGATCGATCAGGTCGCGCAGCGCCAGCGGGACGGCCAGCATCGCGGCCGAGGCCAGGCACAGCAGGACGAAGGCGTAGAACACCTGCCGCCGATAGGGTCTGAGAAACGGCCAAAGCCCGCCCAGTGCGGCGACGCGGCGTCGAGCCGGGCTTGCGGCAGTCAGGGAATCCAGCAGGTCCGGCGATCCGGGGGTGGGGGCAGCGGCGGCGTCATTCATGCGGCCGCTACGATAGCAGCCGTCGACGCCCCTCAGCCGAGACTGCGCAACAACCCGTAAAACAGGATGGCAAACCCGCCGATCTCGCCCGCGATCAGCGCGACCATGTACAGCGTGATCAGCACGCCGGGCACCGTGCCGCGGCCGAGCACATGCGGGCGACGCAACTGGTTGTCCGTGTCGCGCAGGATGCCATGCAGGATGTAGATCGCGATGGCCGACCCGAAGAACAGCAGGGGGACCGCTACCGCCCACAGCGTCCCCGTGGGCCCCAGCGGGGAATACGGCACGAACTCGCGCAGCAAGATGGCGGAGAACGCGTACATCAGGCTGGCGCGGTGGGCGATGTCCACGTAGACCGGCGCCTGGGCCTGTGGGGAGGCCATGATGCCGACATACTTCCAGACCCCGGTGAGCAAGCCGCTCATGAAGAAGATGCCGGCAGCGAGCAGGCAGAAGAGTTCGGCGGTCATCGATGTTGCTCCATCGCGGCGAGTCCCGCCGCGCGGCCGCGCTGACGGTAGTAGGTTTTTCCACAGGCGTTCTGCTGGTGCCAGTAGGCACGCAGGAACAACGGCAGTTCGGGAATCCAGAATCGGCTTTCCAGCGGCAGACGCGGCGCGCGGGCGCCGAGTTCCAGATCGGCCACCACGATACCCGGTCCTTCCTGCGCCTGGCGCTGCGCAAGGACGCGGCCGTCGGCGTCGACGATCTGGGTGTTGCCGACGAATTCGGTGTCGTAGGGGACCGTCGCCGGCAGGCCCGGCACCAGCATGAACCCGGTGCGGAAGACGCCGCAGTGCGAGGCCTGAAGCACCGGCGCCCCCAGCCGGCGAGCGAACTCTGCCGGCGCATTTTCCGACAGGTAGCGGTTGTATTGGCCCAGGGCCGCAAGACTGCGGTTCACGGCGCCACCCCAGTTCCGCGGCAGCGTCCACCAGTGTGTGCCAGTGATCGCGACATTCACGCGGCCGAGCATGCGACGCACAGTCTGCGATCGGATCAGCTCCCAGCAGACGGCAGCACCTATCCCTCCCAACGCCGTGTCGAACACGCCGTCGTCCCGACCCGGTCCATAGAACGCGTTCTCCCACATCGTCGGCAGGTCCTTGTCGTGACAGTGCACGCGGCCGTCGGGCTCGACGAAGTGGTAGCGGTTGAAGATCTCGCCACCCTCTGCGACCAGCATCGAGCCTCCGAGCCAGCACGTGTGCCGGGCCGCCAGACGCTTGAACAGATCGAGCGCCGGGTTGTCCGGCGGCAGTACCGCCGCATGCGCGCGACGGTCGAATGGCAGTTGCGAGGTGCAGAACTCGGGAATGGCGATCAATCGCGCGCCGGCCGTGGCCGCCGCATCGACCAGTCGCTCGACGCGCTCCAGATTGGTGGCGACATCGCCCACCACCGCCTCCAGCTGTACCGCCGCCACACGCATGTGGGCCTTCACCCGGTCATCTCCCTCGAGCCCCGCCGATTGCTGCCTGGGTGGCATGCTCGCTGCCCCCGATCGGGCGCGCTATCAAAAAACGGCTGACGCGGTCACCGTCTTCAGCTGTGGCTGCAAGCCGCGCAGCTGCGACGGCGTGATGCCGAAGCTGCGACGAAAACTGGCCGCGAAATGGGCGGCACTGCTGTAGCCGCGATCCAGTGCGATGCGCGTCAGCGCCTGCGGCGTTGCAGCCAGTTCGACACAGCTATCGAGCAGACGGGCCCAGTTGCGATACGCGGTCCACGACACGCCCGTACGCGCGGTGAACCGGTGAGAAAACCGGGATGTCGACAGCCCCGCGTGCTCCGCAGCCTGCGGCAGCGCCCAGTAGGGTGCCGGATCCGCTGCCATCACCGCCCGCAGCGCGACCAGCTGCCGATCGGGGGGACTCCCGCCGAGCACCCCGCCGCGAGGGATGACCTCCGCAATCAGGCGCTGCCGGAACGTATCGACAGTGCCTCCCAGTTCATCCAGCTGCATCAATGCTTGGTGAGCCTCATGCCACCAGTCATCGCGGTCCGTGGTCGACAGCACCGGCGCGGTGCGCAGCGGGCCGTGCCACACCGGGTCAAAGTAGATCACTGCCAGACGTCGCCCCTGGACATCGAGCCGATGCCGGAACCCGGTGGGCAGCCAGGCGCCCTGACATGACTGCATGCCCCCGTGCACGGAGGCGAGACGGAAGGGGCCGTCCAGCGCCACCAGCAGCGCGGGCGCATGGTGGACGTGCAGACCCACGTCGCCGAGCCGGCCAACAAAGACAGCAAGGTCCTGCCAGCGCAGCAAACGGGACATCGAAAAAGCGGACATGTTTTCAACCCACGAATCACACGGGCGGGATCATGCGCAGACCGGCTGCTGTGTACAAGCGAGCCTCCACGCAGGCGACCGTACCTCGTGGCCAGCGATGAGTCGCTGTGCCTGAACGTGCGCTGATCACGCAACTCAGTCCGCATTCAGGCGAGGAACCTAAGGTGTCGATCACCGGGCGCTCGGCGCCCAGTCCATGAGGGATGTGTGATGAACAATCTGACGGCAGGTATCGTGGGTGGTGTTGCAGTGGCGCTGGTGACCGCTTCGGCTGTGGTGTTTGCCACTCGCAAGGGCGATGCACAGGAAGTCGCCGCCACGAAAACCGAATGCACGACGGAACGCGTGGTCACCCACAAGGAATGGGGCACCAACTCCGTGGTCGGAACCGTGCTGGGCGGCGCGGCCGGTGCCGCGATCGGACACCAGATCGGGGGCGGCAGCGGCAAGGACGTGGCTACCGCGGCGGGCGCCATCGGCGGCGCGTACGCCGGCAACAAAGTCGCCAAGCAGAAGTATCCGGATCAGGAAGTCAGCTATCGCGAGCGTTGCCGCGAGGTCCCGGCCGGCTGATCCGCCCGGCGGAACCCGGAGCAGGCCCCCTGGGCCTGCTCTTTTTTGTGCGGCGCCGCCGGCTGGCCTGGAATGAGAGATGCATTGGCCCGCAGACCCCTGATCGTCTCAGGGCGCAGCAGGCTAGGCTGTGCGCCGATTCTTCACCGGCGGCCAGGTCAGGCATCGACTGGGCCGTGCCCCGGTCAGTGGGTTGGCGTCACCCCGCCGCCCGGCATCATGAAGCTAGGCTCCCCCGCTTCCTTGGCATCGGGAGCGCCATCGGGGACCGTGCTACCCTGTCGTGCGGCTTCAATACGACGCTCGCTCGCCCCCGACGACCGTATCCTCAGCCGGTCCAGGCACCTCTCCACGGCCTGCTGTCGCAGCCGCGCCTTTTCACCTCGCGACCTGAGTATCGCGGCACACTCAGGACCCGGCCATGGCACAGAAACTTCCCGCATTCGATCCCCAGCAGCGAGAGCAGCGTCAGCGCACTTACATGGCGGTCGCGCGGATGAGGGAACGCTTTCCGCGCGTGGAGGAGCTGTCGATTGAGCTGCGCTTCAAGGAACCCAGCGGCAAGCCGTATCAGTCGCCGCACAAGCGGATTTTCGTCCCCGAAATGCAGGCCTACTTCGAGTTCCAATGTCCGATGCCCCATTGCACCGGGGGCGGGTTCGATCTCAGCGCCGACATTCCCAAGCTGGTCACCAGCGGCAAGGCCCTGAGCCGCGATACCCGTCTGTGCCAGGGTCGCCGCGCACACACGGACGCGCCCGGCGGACGCTGTCTGGTGGAGTTGAGCTACGAAGTCGCCGTGGTGTCCACGAGCGACTGAGCGTGCGGCAGCTCCCGCTTACGCGGGAGTGTCGGCCCGGGTCACCGCGACGGTTTCCGGGCTCAGCGCCTGACCCGGCTGCTGCGGGGTCATCAGCGGCTGCGGCTTCAGGCGATTGCTGTGCATCAGATCGCGGCCCGCCTTGATGCCCCCGGTGAACTGCAGCGCCAGACGCTCGGCATCGCGGCGACGCACATCGACAGCGATCGCCGCCGCCTCGTCATCGGGCACCCCCAGTAGGCGCAACGCCTGTTCGCCAAAGCGACTGGCCGACTCGAACAGCTCGCGAATCTGGAAATCGACATTGGCCTCCATCAGCTTGAGGGCATGCTGACGGTCGATCGCGCGTACAGCCACGCGCGCCAGCGGGAACTCGTGCTTGACCAGTTCGACGATGCGCAATGCCGTCGCCGCATCGTTGACGCAGACCAGCACGGCCTGCGCCCGCGCAGCGCCGGAGGCGCGCAGCACGTCGAGCCGGGTTCCATCACCGTAGTACACCTTGAATCCGAAATCCGCGGCACTGCGGATCATCTCCGTATCGTTGTCGATGATCACCACATCGGTGCCGCGCGCCAGCAGGGCCTGGCTCGCGACCTGGCCAAAACGACCGAATCCGATCATCAGGACCGTGCCGTCCAGCCCATCGGCCTTGTCGACACCCTCCATGGAAACCGACTCGCGCGGCATCAGTCGTCGCAGGGCCAGCACCGCCAGCGGCGTGAGGGCCATCGACAACACGACGATCGCGGTGAGATTGGCATTGACCGCCGCGTCGATCACCCCCGCCGTCGCGGCCGCTGCATACAGCACGAAAGCGAACTCGCCACCCTGGGCCATCAGTACCGCACGATCGAGGGCCTCCACATGCGAAGCGTGTGTCAGCCGTGCAACGACGTAGATCGTCAGTGATTTCACGGCCATCAGCGCCAGCACGCCGGAGACGATCAGCCCCAGGTTCTGCGACACCACGGCCAGATCCAGCGCCATGCCGACACTGAGGAAAAACAGGCCGAGCAGAATGCCGCGAAACGGTTCGATGTCCGCTTCGAGCTGATGGCGGAACGTCGACTCCGACAGCAGCACCCCGGCCAGGAACGCGCCCATTGCCATCGACAGCCCGCCCAGTTCCATCAGCAGGGCCGCGCCGAGGACCACCAGCAGCGCGGCAGCGGTCATGACCTCCCTTGCCTTGGCCGCCGCGAGGACGCGGAACATGGGATTCAGCAGCCAGATGCCCGCCGCCACCAGACCCGCCAGCGAGGCCAGGGCCAGACCGACGCTGGGCCAGTGGATGCCGCCGCCTGCGCCTTCGACATGCTGCGGCGACATGAAGGCCACCAGCACCAGCAAGGGCACGACCAGCAGGTCCTCGAACAGCAGAATGGAGACGATCTTCTGTCCGCGCGGCTGCGCGATATCGCCGCGCTCGTCGAGCAGCTGCATGACAATCGCCGTGGAGGTCAGCACGAATCCGGCGGCTCCGATGAACGCGACCGGCAACGGAAAGCCGAAGGCCAGGCCCACGCCGGTCAGCGTCGCCATGCACAGGCCGATCTGCAGCGTACCGAGCCCGAAGATCTCGCGTCGCAGGCTCCACAGATGAGTGGGCCGCATCTCCAGTCCGATGACGAACAGGAACATCACGACGCCCAACTCCGCGACATGCAGGATCGCCAACGGATCACTGAACAGACCGAGCCCGAATGGGCCGATCAGCAGGCCGGCGGCCAGATAGCCCAGCACCGATCCCAGGCCCAGACGCTTGAAGATCGGCACGGCGACCACGCCTGCCGCCAGCAGCGTCACCACGTGCACCAGGTCGCTGCCCTGCCCTTCTACCGCCATGCGCTTCTCCTGAGGATGCTAGAGCGTCAACCGTGCGCGGGCCGCCAGATACTCCCGCTCCAGCCCGTCCACGACCTCTGCCGTCGACTGGACCGCGCGAATCTGTCCCGTGCCCTGGCCGGCGCTCCAGACATCGACCCAGGCCTTGACCTTCTGATTACCGCCGCTGCCGAAATTCATCGAGCTCTTGTCGCCCTCCGGCAGATGGTCCGGATCGAAGCCGATGCGGAGGATGCTGTCACGCAGGTAGTTGCCGTGCACTCCGCTGAACAGGTTGGTGTAGACGATATCCTCGGCCGTGCTGGTCACCAGCATCTGCTTGTACTCGGGCACGGCATTGGCTTCGGTGGTCGCGATGAAGCGCGTGCCGATATAGGCCAGATCCGCACCGATGGCGCGGGCAGCCAGAATCGCATCGCCGCTGGCGATGGCCCCCGACAGGATGATCGGACCGTCGTAGAAGGCGCGGACTTCCTGCACCAGCGCAAAGGGCGACAGCCGCCCGGCGTGTCCGCCGGCACCGTGCGCCACCAGGATCAGGCCATCGACGCCTGCCTGGATGGCACGCTTGGCGTGCTTGATGGTAATCACGTCATGGAACACCAGGCCGCCGTAGCTGTGCGCCGCCTCCACAACTTTTTCGGGTGCCTGCAGCGACGTGATCTGGATCGGCACCTTGTACTTCACGCACAGTTCGATGTCGTGCTGCAGGCGGTTGTTGGTCGTGTGCACGATCTGGTTGACCGCAAACGGCGCCACCTTGCGATCCGGATGCGCAGCGCGATAGGCCTCCAGCTCAGTGGTGATGCGCTGCAGCCACTGCTCCAGCACCGGCTCCGGGCGCGCATTCAGCGCCGGAAACGAACCGACGATGCCTGCCTTGCATTGCGCAATCACCAGATCCGGATTGGAGACGATGAACATCGGTGACGCGATCACCGGCAGACGCAGGCTATCGCGCAACAGGGCTGGCACGCTCATGCTGAGTGGACTCGATCAGATTGAAGGGCCGCCATTGCGACACAGGGTCAAGCTCCCTGGCAAGCGCGGGTTGAATGACGGATGCAATCAGTCGCCCAGCATCACGCGCGCGGCATTGCGCCCCGGAGCGCCGCTGACGCCGCCGCCTGGATGGGCACCCGCGCCGCAGAGATACAGCCCGCGCACCGGCGTGCGGTAGTCGCTCCAGCCAGGCACCGGACGGAACCCGAACAGCTGATGCAGAGGCATCGCGCCGTGGAAAATATTGCCGCCGGTCAACCCGAACCGGCGCTCCAGATCCAGCGGCGACAGCACCTGACGGTGCAGCACCGAGCCGGCGAAATTGGGCGCATAGCGGGTCACGGTCTCGATGCAGCGATCCGCAAACGCATCCTTGATGTCATCCCAGTGCGCATTCGCCAGGCGGTAGGGGGCGTATTGCACGAACATCTGCACGATGTGATGCCCCGGGGGGGCCAGCGTCCGATCGACGGAGGTCGGGATCGTAAGTTCGATCACCGGCGCCTGCGAGGGCTCACCGCGGCGTGCGTCCTCATAGGCGCGCTCCAGATACTCCAGCGTCGGACTGATATGGATGGTGCCGCGATGCTGCGGCCCGACCTCGGACTTGCCTGGGCTGCATGAAAAATCCGGCAGCTCGGAGACGGCGAGATTGATCTTCATCACCGCACTGGAATAGTCGATGCGTGCCACCGCGCCGCGGAATGGCTCCGGCAGCGTCGCAGGCGCCAGCAACTGGCGGAACGTCACCTCGGGCGTCGCGTTCGACGCCACGCAGCGTGCGGCGATACCCTCGCCGCAGACCAGGCGCACGCCGCTGACCGCCCCATCCCGAGTCTCGATCTGCGCAACTTCGGCATCCGTGCGGATCTCGACGCCCGCGGCCTCGGCCGCCCGCCGCAGGGCCTCCGACAGCGCGCCCATGCCGCCTTCGACATAGCCCCAGACTCCTCGCGCGCCACCCGCCGTGCCCATGACGTGGTGCAGCAGCACGTAGCCCGTCCCCGGCGCCGACGGCGGCGCCATCGCCCCGATGATGGCGTCGGTCGCCAACGTGACCTTCAGCGCCTCGGACTCGAACCACCGATCTAGGATCGGCCGCGCGGGGCCCGCGAGCAGTTCCAGCGCCGTGGGCAGATCGCCGCCGAGCTGCTTCAGCGCGCGGTTGAACCGCAGCGCGCGACGCAGATTGGCAAGCCGATCGCGCCAGCCCCGGCGGCGCCACTGGGGCGGCAGCGGCAACAGGTCCGGCGGAATGTCCTCCAGGGCCGGCTCCAGGGCTTCCGCAACGCGGGTGAGCCAGGCTTCGTAGCGTGGGTAGGCTTCGGCGTCGCGCTCGGAGAATTTCGCGATCTCGCGCCGGTTCAGCGCCGCATCCGGCCCCATCAGCAGAGACCGACCGTCCGGCAGCGGCGTGAACGAAGACGGATTGCGCGCCAGCACCTTGTAGCCGTGCGCCTTCAGATCCAGCTCGCGCTCGACCTGCGGCAGCAGCAGCGAGATCAGGTACGACGCCGTGGACGCGCGATACCCCGGCGCGACCTCCTCACTGACGGCGGCGCCGCCGACGATGCTGCGACGCTCCAGCACCAGCACCTTCCTGCCGGCACGCGCCAGATAGGCCGCGCACACCAGGCCGTTGTGGCCGGCACCGATGATCAGGCAGTCATAGGGGCGGGCGTCGCGCATGCGCTTACTGCAGCGCGCTGAGCTTGATGCGACCGATCGCGGTGTCGCTGAGACTGCCGAAGTAGAGGTACTCGCCCTGCTCCTCCGCGCTGGTAATCGGCGCGAACGGCGGGGTCGTGCCATCTCCTCGGTATTGCAGGTTGGCGACCAGCTTGCCATCGAGGTCCAGACCGAGCACCCAGGCATGCATCTTCGGCGCCGGGCGTAGCGCCTCCGGCAACCGCTGCACGATCTTGCGCACCCACGGATAGGGCGCCATGCGATCGAGATCCGGCACGCGTGGCGAGTAGATCGCGACCCACAGGCGATCCCGGCCGTTGAAACTGACATTGTCCGGAAAACCCGGCAGGTTCTCGATCAGCACCTCCGAGGTCCCGGCCTTCTCGCCCTTGAGCCAATGCCGCCAGACGCGGTACTCGGCCGTTTCCGTAACCACCAGGTAATCGGCATTCGGGCCGACGGCCACGCCGTTGGCAAAATGCAGGCCGCGCATCAGCACCCGCGTCTCGCCGGTGTTCATGTCGTAGCGCAGGATGCGACCGGTGTCGCCGTGCTCGAGGGCGTCTTCCATGACCTCGTGCACACCGAAGCGCGTAGAGGCGTCGGAGAAGTAAATATAGGGCTCGCCGGGAAACGCGTCGGCATCATCGACAAACTTGAACGGCACGCCTTCCGCCTCGGTGGCCAGCACCTGCACGCGGCCGTCGTCATGAATCCGCAGCAGCCCCTTGATGGCGTCGGCGACGATCAGTTCACCCGCAGGGCCGAAACTCAGGCCCAGCGGACGGCCGCCAGTGTTGGCAAGCTCACGCGGCTGCGAGCCGTCGTGCCGGAACTGCAGGATGCGGCCATCGACATAGCCCGCGTACAGGCGATCATCGGACGCCAGCAGCACGCCTTCCGGACCGTTGCCCAGCCCCTCCGCCAGGCGCTCGATCCCCTTGAGCGTGTCGTTATAGGGATACGCGCTCTCCGGCGGCGCGGCCGGCGCCTGCCAGGCCACCGGCTCGATCGGAACCGGCCACAGCAGCAGATACCCCAACAAGGCCATCACCGCGACCGCCAGCATCCTTTTCATCGTTCGGGCTCCCCCAGATCGTTCTCCGGATTGTGGGCAGGCCCCGGCGTCAAGTCCATGCGCCGGTTCGACAATGGGGATT
The DNA here is from genome assembly GCA_040377605.1 of Nevskiaceae bacterium. Classification (GTDB taxonomy): domain Bacteria; phylum Pseudomonadota; class Gammaproteobacteria; order Nevskiales; family Nevskiaceae; genus Solimonas. The sequence continues at coordinate 18,669 of JBEIOK010000032.1, forward strand.
CCCCTCCTATAATGCGGCCGCAGCCTGCCGTTGCCTGAGGCGCCGCCCTGCGCGGCGCGGGCCTGCTGTCCGCGTCTCAAGGGGGAGGTCGCGGCCGATCCATCCATGAACCGAATCCAGTTTGCGCGGGGATAACCATGTCTTTGAAAAATCCGGTCGAAACGCTTTTGAAGTGGGCCAAGGAGCAGCCGAATCAGGTCTGGCTTCACCAGCCCGTCAACGGTGTCTGGAAGACCTACACCTGGGCCGAGTGCGAGGCACAGGTGCGCTCGATGGCCACCGCCCTGCGGGGCCTGGGCCTGCCGGCCGGCTCCCGTATCGCGATCTCCGGCCGCAACACCGCGCATTGGTTTCTCGCCGACCTCGCCATCTCGATGGCGGGCTATATCAGCGTCGGCCTGTACCCCAAGCAGTCCGTCGATGCGGTCAAGTTCATCTTCAATCACTCCGAGACCAAGGCCGTCTTCATCGGCCCGATGCCGGACCCGGAAGAGTTCATGGGCGCGCTGCCCGCGGGCGTGACCACGATCGCCTTCCCCTATCCGGATGTGCCGCCCTGCGACAAGAACTGGGATGATCTGGTGCGCGCCTCGGAGCCGTTCGCCGGCTATCAGGCCCCGGACGCCAAGAGCCTGGTGACGCTGATCTACACCTCGGGCACCACCGGCAATCCCAAGGGCGTGATGATCACGGGCGAGAACATGCAGTTCGCCGCCAACGGCCTGCTGAAAGTGATGCCACCGGTCGGGCGTGAACGCTTTTTCTCCTACTTGCCGCTGGCGCACGCGTTCGAACGCGGCGCGGTGGAGTTGGCCTCGATCTATTTCGGCGCCGAGGTGTTCTTCCTGGAGAACCTCGAAAAGCTGGCTGAGCAACTCAAGGAAGTGGCGCCGACGCGTTTCTTCGGCGTACCGCTGGTCTATGGCCGCATCCAGACCGGCGTGCTCAAGAAGATGCCGCAGGAGAAGCTCGACAAGCTGATGAAGATTCCGCTGCTGTCGTCGCTGATCAAGAAGAAGATCAAGCAGGGCATCGGCCTGCAGAACGCACGCTACCTGTTTGTCGGCGCGGCACCCATGCCGATTCCGCTGATGAACTGGTTCTCCAAGATCGGCATCACCGTGCTGCAGGGCTACGGCATGACCGAGAACAATATCTACGCCACGGCCAACCTGCCGAACGCCAACCGTGTCGGTTCGGTCGGTCGCGCGCAGCCCGGTGCCGACATGCGCATCGCCGAAGACGGCGAGATCCAGTACAAGCACCCGGCTGTCACGCCCGGTTACTACAAGGATCCGGAGAAGACTGCCGAATTGTTTACCGCCGACGGCTGGCTGCGCACCGGCGACAAGGGACGCGTGGATCAGGACGGGTATCTGTACATCAC
>JBEIOK010000251.1:0-2658 GCA_040377605.1 Nevskiaceae bacterium
CGCCGGCTGGACCACGCCGCAGCTCTACCTCGGCCTGCCCGCGCCGTCGGAGGACGTGCCGCAACCGCCACGGGTACTGAAAGGCTTCGCCAAGCGCTGGCTGAACGCCGGCGCTGCAACGCGCGTGTCCTTCGCGCTCCCGCCGCGCGCGTTCTCGTACTGGGATGTGAACCGCGATGGCTGGCAGATCGCCGACGGCTGCTACACCGTCGAGGCCGGCGCGCACTCGCGTGAGTTGCCGCTGAAGGCGACGGTGTCGCGCGTGGCGGACGCCGTAACTATCGGCGGCGGCTGCTGACTCCCTCTCCCCGCGAACGCGGGGAGCGGGCTGGGGTGAGGGGTTGTCCGATCGAGCGGTGCGCCTGGCAAGCGCCCCTCACCCTGACCCTCTCCCCATGGTCATGGGGAGAGGGAATACCGCATGCGACAGCCGCTGACGCCCTCTCCCCGCGAGTGCGGGGAGAGGGCTGGGGTGAGGGGCTACCAGATCGAGCCGCACACCCCGCAAGCGCCCCTCACGCCGATTCCAGTTCCTCCAGCGCTTCCCGCGAATACACCGCCAGCCGTTGCAGATGCGCCAGCGTGTCGCGGCAGCCGATGAAGCCGAAGTTCAGCGTATCCAGATAGCTGATCACGGTGATGTTCAGCCCGTAGCCCTGGAACGGGATCGACATCGGGTAGTACGCATCCATGCGGAAGCCGCGGAAGTACAGCGGCTTGTCCGGGCCCGGCACGTTGGACACCACGAGATTGAACGCCGGCCGCACGCGGCCCACCGCGCCGGGGATCTGCGACAGCAGCATCGGCGCCATCAGCAGCGCGCTGTACTGCATGATCCCGTTCTTGGTCATGCCCTGCAGCTGCGCCTTGGCATCGCGCGTCGAGGCGATGATGGTCTGGAAGCGCTCGACCGGGTCTTCGATATCCGTGGCCAGCGACGCGAGAATCGAGCCCACGGCGTTGCCGCCGCCCGGATCATCCTTCGGGCGGATGTTGACCGGCAGCATCGCCGTCAGCGGCCTGACGGGCAGGGCATCCTGCTCGATCAGCAGACGGCGCAACGAGGTGGCGCACAGCGCCAGCACGATGTCGTTGAGCGTGCCGCCGTGCCGCTTGGCGGCCTGCTTCAGGCGCTCCACCGGAAACTGCTGCGTGGCAAAGCGGCGGTTGCGGCTGATCTTCTGGTTGATGACCGACTTCGGCGACTGCATCGGCGCGATCAGTGATTTGCTGTGGCTGCGGTCTGGCCGCAGCACGTTCATCAGCGCCTTGGTGATGTTGCGCGTGGTGCCGACCTGCTCGCGCGCGAGGCTCAGCAGGGTTTCCAGCGTGGCGACCTTGGGCGCTTCAGTTTTGGCCTTGCGCTCCGACGGCGGCCGCGCGAAGAAGATCGGCGTCTCCAGGTCGTCCGGATCCTTCGACAGGCTGGTGGAGAGCAGGCGCACGCCGGTGTAGCCGTCGATCAGCGCGTGATGCACCTTGAAGTACAGCGCGAAGCGTCCGCCCTCCAGCCCCTCGATGAAATGCACCTCCCACGGCGGGCGGTGAAAATCCAGCGGATGGCTGTGCAGGCGCGAGACCAGGATGCCCAGCTCGCGCTCGTCGCCCGGCGAAGGCAGCGCGGAGCGTCGCACGTGATACTCCACATCGAAGTCATCGGCCTCCACCCAGGCCTGCAGCGGGTGCGCGACCATCCCCGGATAGCGCAGCTTGAGATTCCACGGCGGATAGGCGCGTGCGTCCTGCCGTACTTCATCCATCAGTTGCCGCAGCAGACCGGGCGCAGCATTCTTCGGCGGCGAGAACGGCATCAACGAGCCGATGTGCATCATCGACTCGCGCGTCTCCGCCGCGAGAAAGGTCCAGTCCAGCGGGTTCAGTCGCTTGGTCGCGGCCATGCTGCTTCTCCTCTCGTCGTTGTTTTTCCCTCTCCCCCATCGTGGAGGGGAAAGGGCGTTTCAAGGGATGGTATGCCTCTCTGTCGTGCCTGTCGCGCCCACCACATTTGGCCGGTGCGCGCCAGATTGTGAGGGCCGGAAACGCGCGCTATCGTCGCCGCCTTCCCGCAGTCCATAACCAGAACAAGAAATGTCCGCTGACCGTATTGCCCAGCTGATTGCCCAGACCATTGCCACCGAGATCGCCGCGCAGCCGCGCCAGGTGCAGGCGGCCGTGGCCCTGCTCGACGAGGGCTCGACCGTGCCGTTCATTGCGCGTTACCGCAAGGAGATGACCGGCGGGCTGGACGATACGCAGCTGCGCAAGCTGGAAGAGCGCCTGGGCTACCTGCGCGAATTGGAAGATCGCCGCGCCGCCGTCATCGATTCGATCCGCACGCAGAACAAGCTGACGGACGAACTCGAAAGCAAACTGCTGAGCGTCACCACCAAGGCCGAACTCGAAGATCTGTACCTGCCGTACAAGCCCAAGCGCCGCACACGTGCCGAGATCGCGCGCGAGAAAGGCCTGGGCCCGCTGGCCGAGGCGCTGCTCGCCGACCGCACCCGGGTGCCGGCGGAAGCGGCCGCCGCGTACATCACGGAAGACGTGCCGGACGCCAAGGCCGCGCTCGACGGCGCGCGCGACATCCTCACCGAACAGTTTGCCGAGAACGCCGAGTTGCTCGGCAAGCTGCGCGCCTACCTGCGCCAGCACGCG
>JBEIOK010000051.1:0-15989 GCA_040377605.1 Nevskiaceae bacterium
GGCCTGAAGGTGCGCGAGGCCTATCTGGCCACGCTGCGCCAGACCGGCAAGGCGGTGATCTTCACCGGTCTGTGTCTGGCCGGCGGTGTCGCCGCCTGGCTGTTCTCGGACCTGCAGTTCCAGCGCGACATGGGCCTGCTGCTGGTCTTCATGTTCACCGCCAATATGCTCGGGGCGATCCTGCTGTTGCCCGCGCTCTGCAGTCTTCTGCTGCGGCGCAGCAACTAAATTTCCATATTTTTCATCGGCCTATAAAATTTAATTAAAAATTCATAAACCGCCGATTGCTCAGTTTTTGAATCATATTCATAATCCGCACCCTGTTCATCGGGGTCGGTCTTGAGCACCAAGGAACGCAAGCAGCGCGAGTTCGCGGAGCGGGAGCAACGGTTCCTCGACCAGTCGCGCGAGCTGATCCGCCGCGACGGCCTGCTCAATCTGTCGATGTCGCGCATCGCCGACGAGTGCGACTACGCGGTCGGCACGCTGTATCAGCACTTCGCCTCCAAGGAAGACCTGCTGATGGCGCTGGTCACCGAGGACGTGCGCATCCATGCCGAGATGTTCGAGCGCGTGACGCGCTGGCCGGCCAGCCCGCGCGACCGCATGTTCGCGATCGGCGTGGCCGACATGATCTTCGTGCGGCGCCATCCGGAGCACTTCCGGCTCGCGCAGTACGTCTTCACCGAAGTGGTCTGGGGCGCCGCGTCCGCGGCCCGTCGCCAGACGCTGCTGGAAGCCAATCAGCCGCTGGGCGACATCGTCAACGGCATCGTGCTCGACGCGGTGGCCCGTGGTGATCTGGATCTGAATGGGCTGACCGCCGAAGAGGTCTGTGTCGGATGCTGGTCGCTGGCGATCGGCATGCACAACCTGGTGCACGCGGAAGGCATGCTGCAGGACTTCAAGGTCCGCGATCCCTACCGGCTGATGTGCCGCTACTTCCAGACCCAGCTCAATGGTCACCACTGGCGCCCGCTGTTTGATGCCGGTGATGACGCCGCGCTCGACGCGCTGATCAAACGCATTTGCAACGAGGTGTTCAATGATCTCTGCACCCAGTAAGCGCATGTCCCTGCGACTGCTGCTGATCGCCGCCTGCGCGGCCGGCAGCACCGCAGCCCAGGCGATGACCCTGTCGGAAGCGCTGCAGCGCGCGGCGCAGCACGACCCGGCGGTGGCGCAGTCGCTGGCGCTGTATGACGCCGAGCGGGAAGGCAGCAAGCAGGAGCGCTCGGCGCGGCTGCCGTCGGTCGGTGCATCGGCCGGCTACAACTACAACTCGCTGAAGACCGATAGCGACTTCTTCGGCGATGTCGATGAGGAATACAAAGGCTGGAGCGCCGGCGTCGAGGTGCGACAGCCGCTGTTCCGGCTCGACTGGTTCGCCATCGGGGATCGCGCCGCGGCCAAGGATGCCCTCGCCGACGCCGGGCTGGCACAGCGCAAGCTCGATCTGCTGACCCGCGTCGCCGAACGCTACTTCAGCGTGCTGGTGGCGGAAGCCGGCTACGCCCAGGCCAAGGCCGAGGTGGACGCCGTGCGCAAGTCGCTCAGCGACACCCGCAAGCGCTATGAGGTGGAGCTGGTGCCGGGGACCGACCTGAAGGAGGCGCAGGCGCGCGACGATCTGGCGGCTGCGCAGCTGCTGGTGGCCGAGCGCGAGCTCGAAGCCGCCCGCGATGCGCTGGCCGAGATCGTCGGCACGACCACGTTCACGCTGCCCTCCGCACAGCCGGACACGAAGCTGCCCCCGCTGGTGCCGGCCGACGTCGATAGCTGGGTCAACGCCGCCCGCGAGCGCAACCCCGCCCTGCTGACCGCGGCGGAAGAGCTGAAGGTCGCAACAGCCGATGTGCGCAGCCGCCAGTCGCTGGCGATGCCGCAGCTGGATGCCGTGGGCCGCTACGGCCGCGATGACACCAGCGAATCGCCGATCGGTCAGCTCGCCGATCAGGGCACGATCGGCGTCGAGCTGACGGTGCCGATCTATGCCGGTGGCATCAATGCGAGCCTGGTCCGCGAAGCACGCGCACGCGAGCGGGCGGCAGCAGCCAACGTGCAGCGCCTGACGCGCGAGACCGAACGCCGGACCCGTCAGCTGTACCGCCAGGTGCAGACCGGCTATGCCGAGATCAGCGCCAACGACCGCGTGCTGGCATCGGCGATCGCCGCCGGACAGGCCACGCAGTACGGCTACGACGCCGGCACCCGCACGATTTCGGATGTGCTTGACGCGAACCGCCGCATCGTCGAGGCCCGTCGCGGCCTGGCGGAAGCGGCCTACTCGCTGTTGCTGAGCCTGCTGCAGCTCAAGCAGGTGTCCGGCACCTTGTCCGAACAGGACTTCGCGCAGATCGACCAGTTACTCCGCGCCGCGCCTGCGGCGTCGAACTAAGTTTCAGTTTAGAGGGAATCGAGTCATGACCAAACGAATGATCATCATGCTGGTGGCCGTTGTCGTAGTGTTCGGCGCCGTGTTCGGCATGAAGTGGTTCGGCAACAAGATGATGAACGAGTTCGTCAACAACATGCCGATTCCGCCGGCGACGATCACCGCGGCCGCCGCACAGAAGATGAGCTGGAGCAACCAGCTTGAAGCGATCGGCAGCCTGATCCCGGTCAACGGCACGGAAGTGACCACCGAGGCCGGCGGCATCGTCACGTCGATCAGCTTCGAGTCGGGCGACAGCGTCGACAAGGGCGCTCGCCTGGTCACGCTGGATTCGACCAACGAGCGCGGCCAGTACCGTCGCCTGCAGGCGCAGGCCGAACTCGCGGAACTCAACCGCGTGCGTCGCGAGAAGCTCTACAAGCTCGAAGCGATCTCCAAGTCGGACTATGACGCCGCCGTGGCCGAGGCCAATGCCGCCAAGGCGGCCGCCGAAGGTCAGGCCGGCACCGTGGCGCAGAAGGATATCCGCGCGCCGTTCGCCGGCATGCTCGGCATTCGCCGCGTCAACGTCGGTCAGTACGTGGCGCCGGGCACGGCGATCGTGACCTTGCAGTCGCTGGATCCGATCGACATCGACTTCTCGCTGCCGGAGCAGTTCAGCGGCCGCGTGCAGAAGGGCTTCAAGGTGACGGTGACCGTGGACGCCTATCCCGATCAGACCTTCGAGGGCGAAGTGCTGGCGGTGGAGCCGCGCATCGACGCGGCCACGCGCAACTTCACGCTGCGCGCGCGCCTGCCGAATCCGGATCTGAAGCTGCGGGGCGGCCAGTTCGGACGCGTGCAGCTGAGCCTGCCGGGCTCGCGTGAGGTGGTGGCCGTGCCGCGCACCGCGATCAGCTACGACTCCTACGGCACCTCGGTGTTCGTGGTGCAGAAGAAGAAGGTCGACCCGAATGCGCCGAAGCCCGCCGCCATGCCGGGCGCACCGGCCGGTCCGGAAACCGACCTGGAAGTCGCACAGCGCTTCATCAAGGTGGGCGACGTGTACGGCGACTACGTGGCGATTCTCGATGGCCTAAAGGAAGGCGAGCAGGTGGCGACCTCCGGCCTGCTGAAGCTGCGCAACCAGCAGCCGGTGATCATCAACACCACGTCGGAACTCAAGCCTGAGCTGCAACCCAAGCCGCAGGAAGGCTGAACATGCACTTCACCGACATCTTCATCAAGAGACCGGTCCTCGCGACGGTCATCAGTCTCGTGATCCTGCTGCTCGGCGCCCGCGCCGGGCTCAATCTCACGGTCCGTGAGTATCCGTTCCTGCAGAACGCGCAGCTGAACGTGACCGTCGCCTACCCGGGCGCCGATCCGGCGCTGATCGAAGGCTTCGTGACGACGCCGCTGGAACGCGAGATCGCGACGGCCGACGGCATCGACTTTCTGACCTCCACGTCATCGCAGGGCGCGAGTGTCATCACCGCCAACCTGCGCATGGACAAGGACCCGAACGAGGCGCTCACCGAGATCTCGTCGAAGGTCAACAAGCTGCGCAATCAGCTGCCCGAGGGGTCCGAGGATCCGATTCTCGAGATCGCCGAGGCCGGCGGCACGGCGGCGATGTACCTGTCGTTCTATTCCGAGGTGCTCGACAAGAGCCAGATCACTGACTACCTGATCCGCGTCATCGAGCCGCAGCTTGCGGCGATTCCGGGCATCGAAAAGGCCGACATCCAGGGCGCGCGCACCTACGCGATGCGCGTCTGGCTCAAGCCCGACCGCCTGGCCGCGCACAACCTGACGGCCAGTGAAGTCTTTGCGCGCATCCGCGCGCAGAACGTGCTGTCGGCTGTGGGCGAGACCAAGGGCTCGTTCGTGAAGATCGGCCTGTCGGCACAGACCGATCTGCGTACGACCGAAGAATTCCGGCAGATGATCGTCAAGTCCGACGGCGACGCCGTCGTCCGGCTCAGCGATGTCGCCAATGTCGTGCTCGGTTCGGAAACCTATGAGGGTGGCGCGGGCTGGGGCGGCTCCCCCGCCGTGTTCGTCGCCATCCAGGCACGCCCGGATGCCAACGTCCTCGACGTGACCGATGCGGTCAACCAGCTGTGGCCGGCGATGAAGGCCGCGCTGCCCGAGGGCCTCGATGCCGAAATCGGCTACGACGCCACGATCTACATCAAGGAAGCGATCCGCGAGGTCGTGAAGACGCTGGTCGAGGCGATGCTGATCGTCATCGCCGTGATCTTCCTGTTCCTCGGCTCGATGCGGAACTCGCTGATCCCCGCCGTCACCGTGCCGCTGTCGCTGGTCGGTGGCCTGTTCGTGATGTTCATGCTCGGCTACACCATCAACCTGCTGACCCTGCTGGCGATGGTGCTGGCGATCGGCATGGTCGTCGACGATGCGATCATCGTGATGGAGAACATCCATCGTCACATCGAAGAGGGCATGAAGCCCGTCGAAGCTGCGATCAAGGGCGCGCGTGAGCTGGTCGGCCCGGTGATCGCGATGACGATCACGCTGATGGCGGTGTACGCGCCGATCGGCTTCCTGACCGGCATCACCGGCACGCTGTTCTCGGAGTTCGCGTTCACGCTGGCCGGCTCGGTCTTCATCTCCGGCGTCATCGCACTGACGCTGACGCCGATGATGTGCGCGCGCATCCTCAAGCCGACCCACGGCGAGGGCGCCGAGACCAACAAGCTGGCCGACTTCCTCGACCGCAAGTTCGAGGAATGGCGCAATGCCTACAAGCGTCGCCTGCATGGCGCGCTGGATACGGTGCATGTGATCGGCGTGTTTGGCGCCGTCGTGCTGGTGTCCTGCTTCTTCCTGTTCAAGGCGACGCCGTCGGAACTGGCGCCGGAAGAGGACCTGGGCTTTGCCTTCTCGATCGTGGAAGCCGATGGCGTCTCCACCACCGAGTATCTGGACCAGTACTTCGCGCAGATCCAGCAGATTGCCCTGAAGCATCCGGATCTGGAAAACATCTTCACGTTCGCCATCGACAGCAGCCAGGCCTTCATGGGCATGGTCATGAAGCCGTGGACGGACCGCTCGACGCCGACGAAGACGGTGCTGGAGCAGATGACGCCGGAAATGAACCAGATTCCGGGCGTGCGCTGGACCGGCATCCAGCCGCCGCCGCTGCCGACGCCGGGCCAGGGCTATCCGCTGGAGTTCGTGCTCAAGTCCACCGATGACGCCGTGACGCTGGCCCGTGTCGGTGACGAGATCGTCGGTCGCGCGCTAGCGGCCAACAAGTTCTTCTACGTCGCCCCGCGCCTGCGCATCGACCGTCCGGAAGCCCGCATCGAGATCGACCGCGAAAAGGCGGCGCTGATGGGCGTCGACATGTCGCAGCTGTCGGCGGATCTGGCCGCGCTGCTGGCGGGCGCCGAGGTCAACCGCTTCGCCTATGAGAACCGGTCGTACAAGGTGATCCAGCAGGTCGAGCGCAGCGAGCGCCTCGATCCGAAGCAGCTGGAGGGCTACTACACCCGTGCCGCCGACGGCACGCTGGTGCCGATCTCGACGCTGGTGACGATCACCGATCGCATCATTCCGCGATCGATCGAGCACGCACAGCAGCTCAACTCCAACACCATCATCGCGGTGCCGCGTCCGGACGTGACGCAGGGCGAGGCGTTGAAGATCTTCGAGGACCTGTTCGCGGAGATCGCGCCGGCCAGCTTCCAGATCGACTATGCCGGTGCCTCGCGCCAGTTCAAGACGGAAGGCTCGGCGCTGCTGGCGACCTTCGGCTTCGCGCTGATCATCATCTACCTGGTGCTGGCGGCGCAGTTCGAGTCGTTCCGCGATCCGCTGATCATGCTGGTCACGGTGCCGATGTCGATCTGCGGCGCATTGCTGGTGCTCAACATCTTCAGCATCACCAACGGCATGCAGTTGACGGCCTTCCCCGGCATGACGCTCAACATCTACACCCAGGTCGGCATGATCACGCTGATCGGCGTCATCTCCAAGCACGGCATCCTGATCGTGGAGTTCGCCAACAAGCTGCAGGAACAGGGCGTGGCCAAGCGCGAGGCGATCGAGGAGGCCGCGTCGATCCGTCTGCGTCCGGTGCTGATGACGACGGCGGCGCTGGTCATCGCGATGGTGCCGCTGCTGCTGTCGTCGGGCCCCGGCACCGCCGCGCGTTTCTCGATGGGGCTGGTGATCGCCGCCGGCATGACGATCGGCACGCTGTTCACGCTGTACGTGGTGCCGGCGATGTACCTGTACATCGGCCGCGATTACGCCAAGTCGCGCCCGAAGCACCTGGCGGCCTGATTCCAGGCGGCAACAAGAAAGGGGCGGCATCGCAAGATGCCGCCCCTTTTGTCTGCGCCTCGCTTACTTGCGCTTGAACGCTGCCGTGACCTTGATGAGGCCGTTGATGAGATCGATCGCGAAGTTCGGCAGCTTGATCTCCTTCGACAGCATCTGCCCGATCATCTGCTTGTACTTGTCGGAGTACGGCGGGAACATGATGTCCGGATCGCCGGCCGGGTACTGATCCTCGACGACCGCGCGCGGGTTCGAGCATTCCAGGAACGTGAAGCGCCCGCCGAGCCGACCCTGGCCGCTGGAATTCACGCCGCCGAACGGCAGGCGCGGATTGGTACCGGACTGGATCAGGTTGTGGTTGACGACCGTGCTGCCGGACGTCGTGCGCGCCAGGTACCAGTCGATGACGGCGCGGTCCTTGGCGAAGATGTACGAGCCCAGCGGCTTCGGACGGCGGCGGATCGTCGCGATCGCTTCTTCCTTCTGCGCGAACGGCACGATGCAGATCACCGGCCCGAAGATCTCCTCCTGCATGATGCGCATGTCCTCGCTGACGTTCGTCAGGATCGTCGGCGAGATATAGAGGTCGTCGCCGTCGGTCTCGCCCCCCAGCGCGAGCTTCGCGCCCTTGGCGAGCGCATCGTCGATCAGCGACTTGATGCGATCGAAGTGGCGGCGATTGACGATGCGCGGCAGGTCTCCCGACTTCTGGAAGCCCTTGCCGTCGGCGTTGTACATCGCCGTCATCGACTTGCCGAGTTCGGCGACGAAGCGATCGGCGATCGACTCGTGCACCAGTGCGTAGTCCGGCGCCAGGCACACCTGACCGGCGTTGGCGACGCGGCCCCAGGCCAGCTTCTTGCCGGCTTCGACCACGTCCGCCGACGCATCGACGATGACCGGGTTCTTGCCGCCCATTTCCAGCGTGACGGTAGCGAAGTGCTCGGCGGCCGCGCGCAGCACGATGCGGCCGACGCCGTGGCCGCCGATGTAGAACATGTGGTTGAACGGCAGCGCCAGCAGCTGCGTTGCCACGTCGGCGGCGCCCTGCACCACCGCGAACTCGTCGTCCTTGAACACTTTGGCGACGATGTCCTCCAGCACCTGCGCCGAATGCGGCGCGAGTTCAGAGGGCTTGAGCACGAACGGGCAGCCGGCGGCGATCGCCCCGAAGGCGATGACGAAGGCCTCCGCAATCGGCGCGTTCCAGGTCGACAGGTGCAGCACGACGCCCTTGGCCTCGTAGCGCACATAGCTGGCCTTGCCCAAGGTCATCAGCGTGCCCTGGATCGGTTCGTTGGCCATCCACGATTCGAGATGGTTGGCGATGAACTCCGCCTCGCTCTTGACCATCAGCAGCTGCGCGTCGATGTCGGTCGGCGCCAGGCGCAGTTCCTTGTAGCCGGCCTCCAGGATCGCGGGGCGCGCGTCGAGGATCGCCTTGAGCAGTCGGCGCAGCTTGTCGACACGCGTGGCGGCGTCGGTCAACCGCAGTTCGTGCGACTTCGCCAGCTGGCGCTCGAACAGCGCGGCGTAGGCATTGGGTTCCTTGAGTACGGCGTTCATGTCGGTGTTCAGCCCTTGTAGGTCGGAATCTTGAAGGTCATGCGCATCATGGCTTCGAGCTGGCTGTCCGACAGCAGGCGGCGCATCACGCCCATCGGCTTGACGTCCTTGCCCAGGTACTCCATCGGCTTCCATTTCTTCTTGTTGAGAATCTGCAGCGTGCCCTCGAGCGCCTGCTCGGGTGTGCTGCCGCTCTTCTCCAGCATGTCCGGCAGCACCTGCATCATCACCTTGCCCAGGTGCGGCTCATACACCTCGCGCACCGCCTGCGGCTGCTCGTTCCAGGTCTTCTTGGTGTTGGCATGCGCGTTGGCCGACATGCCGGTCAGCACGCCGCCGGGGATGATCGACGTCACCTGGATGCCGAAGGGCGCCAGCTCATGGCGCAGGGTCAGCGTCATGCCATGGATCGCGTGCTTGGTCATGTTGTAGGCGCCGGCACCGACCGGGTTGGCGAGAATCGCGCCCGAGCTGTAGTTGGCAATGCGCGCGCCGGGGCCGGCCTTGCGCACCAGCGGCAGGAACGCCTGGATCACGCGCAGCTGGCCGAACAGGTTGATGTTGAACAGGCGCTCGACATCCTCGAACTTCGCACCCTCCAGCACCCCGGTGCCGATATTGGCGACGCCGGCCACATTCATCAGCAGGTCCAGGCCCTTGCCGTTGAGGGCCTGCGTGACGAGCGCCGCGCTCTGCCGCACCGATTCGGTCTTCGACACATCCTGCTCGACGACCGTGACGTTGCCCCCGGTCTGCAGATCGGTCGGCGCACCGGGCAGCACGCCGGCAAACACATGCCAGCCCTGCGATGACAGCGCCTTGGTCAGCAGGTTGGCCTGACCGACGTTGGCGCCGGTGATGAACGCAGTTTTCATAGAACGTCCCTCAGAAAAAGTACGGGGCGGCAAAGCCGCCCCGTTTGACAGTAGCGCGAAGCGCTTGTGAGACCGCTCAGTGGCCGCCGCGAGCTGCCGCTTCGGGGCTGAACTGGGCCGGCGTCAGCGGCGCATTGATCTTCCACCAGTCCTTGCCACGCTCGTTGGTGAGGTAGCCGGCTTCGTAGGCGTTGGCGGTCAGGTCGTGATAGATCGACGCGCCGCGATGGAAGGTCTTCGACTCCTGCGAATAGAAGTAGTTGACGAAGGCCACGCGCCAGAGCTGGCCGCGCGCGTCATAGTTGTCGGCCCACAGGGCCAGCCAGGTGTCCTCGTCCGCGTACAGGCGACGCTTGCTGTAGATGTGACGGTGGCCCTGCTTCAGGTAGCCCTCGACGATCCACACGCGGTGCAGCTCATAGCGCACATAGTCCGGGTTGATCGTGTTCGGCTTGATCAGGTCCTTGTACTTGACGGCCGGATCATTGACCTTGAAGTTGTGGTACGGCACCAGCATTTCCTTCTTGCCGACCAGCTTCCAGGTATAGCGCTCGGGCGAGCCGTTGAAGACGTAGTCGTCGTCGACGGTGCGCAGACCGGCCGGCGGCACCGGGTAGTCGCAGCAGACTTCCGGCGCCTGACGCACGCGGCGGATGCCCGGCTGGTACTGCCAGGACTGCGTGGCGTCCTTGCTGAAGTTGTTCGGCTGGTAGCCGACCGCGACGAAGCCCTTGTCACGCTCCGGCAGCAGATACCCGGTGTAGAAGTAGGCGTTGATCTTCTCGGTGTACGAGCCGCGCTTGTTCGGGTTGTTGCCCGGGTTGAGCGTCTGGAACTTGTTGCGACCCCAGGCGATGCTGCCGTTGCCGTAGACGTCGGCGATGTCGCAGACCGCCTGCTCGGTCCAGGCGCGATGCGGGTTGATGATGTTCCAGATCGCCTCGATGCCGGTGCTGGCAAACGGGAACGGAATCGCGCCGGTCGTGCCGGTGATGCCCAGCCCGTCATCCACCACTTCCGCGGTGACCGCGTTCTTCTTGACGGTGTCGCAGACCCAGTCGGCGAAGCGGAAGTCGCGACGGCTCGGGTAGACCAGCATCTTGTAGGACTGCGGGTACTTCTTGAACAGCGCCTTCTGACCTTCGGTCAGCTTGTCGGCGTGTTCGGTGTAGTTCTGCGCCGTGATCGTGAACAACGGCTTTTCGTCGGCATACGGGCCCGGCTCGTAGCCGGACTTGTTCTTCATGCCCGGCCAGGTACCGAAGTACTTGCCGGTGTATTCGGCGACGCCGGTCGCGCTGCCCGCCTTCTCGGCACCCATGCAGGTGAGCTTGGGCCCGCCGAGCTCGGCGGCCTTCTCGGCCGAAACCTTGGCGAACGCACCGGGTGCCGTCAGGCCCACGCTGGTCGCCAATGCAAAAGATGCCATCGCCAGATTGAACTTCATTCAAATCTCCTCGCGGGCCGGACAATAGCCGCCCCTAGTAGTACGGACTGGATCCGATCGCAGCATGCGCCGGAATCGCGCAGCTATGGTAATGCGGCGGGCCCGGGCGGCCTCATCCAAACCGACGAAGCCACCCCAGCCTAGCGATACGACTCCAGCAAGGACACCGCGACGCGGGTTTCTTCCGCGGCGCGACTCTCCATGTCCGACACGATGAACTTCTCCAGGGTTCCGCCCACCACCGGAATCTTGGCGTTGATCGTCCAGTCGAAAGTGATGACGCTGCCGTCACCTTCGTCGGTGATCGTCAGCGCGGCATTCATCTCCACCGGCATGCCCGCGGGTTCGACGCGCACCCGTCCGGTGCGGGTCTGCAGGTTCCAGACCTCCTCGTTGACCACCGAGGTCTCGCCGGCCGCCTTCTTCATGCCCGGCATCTGCACCGGCACCTTGCGCTCGATGCGGATGCGGAACTCGCGGGCATCGCAGGCGTAGTCGAGCACTTCGTACTTCGTCAGCCCCATGCCTTCGAGCTTGCGGGTGTGGAAGGCCTTGTCGGCCATCATCTTCAGCACGACGGCAGCCGGTGCGGGGTAATGCGCCTTCATTTCGTGGCGGGTGGCCATGACAGCTCCAGAACCGTAGAAAGGCGCCGCCCAGGAGGGGCGGCGCCATCAGGACACGCAGCCGGATTCAGCCGGTGTAGCGCTCGAACGCCGATTTCGGCGAGCCGCACTCCGGGCACATCCAGTCTTCGGGCAGATCATCCCAGCGCGTGCCGGCGGCGATGCCGTGATCCGGCATGCCCACCGCCTCGTCGTAGATGAAGCCGCAGATGACGCAGATCCACTGTTCCATCAGGCCGCCTTGCGCGCGGCTTCGACGTTGGTCTTGACCAGCAGGCGATTGATGCGACGCGCGTTGTGGTGCGTGTAGTCGTACTCCACGTCACCGGTGCCGTTGACCAGCTCGGCATGCGGGAAGCGCTTCATCAGCTCTTGGATCATCAGCCCCCCCTGCACGCGCACCAGATACGTGCCGATGCAGAAATGCGCGCCGGCGCCGAATACCAGATTGCCGTCGAGGCGGCGCTGGATGTCGAGCGTGCGCGGGTTTTCCCACTTCGCCGGATCGACCCAGGCGGCCGTGAGGTTGATCAGCACCGACTGGCCCTTCTTGAAGTGCTGGCCACGCCACTCGAGGTCTTCGGACACGAAGCGGAACTGCGGCGTCTTGCCGAAGGCGCCGTAGCGCAGCAGCTCGATGATCGCGTTTTCCATAAGCTCCGGCTTCTGGCGCAGCAGCTGGTACTGGTCCGGGTTGGAAAGCAGGCCCTGGATCGCGTACGTGTGCAGGTCGGTCGCGGTATCGGAACCGGCGACGATGACCGCCTGGATCACCGAGACGATCTGGTAGTCATTGAGCGAGTCGCCGTTGTCGGACGCGGCGACCAGCTGGCCGATGAAGTCCTCGCCCGGGTGCGGCAGCGCACGGCGCTCCTTGATCAGGTCGAGGAAGAACTGGAAGCCCGGCAGCGTGTCCTGCATCGCCTGCTCGCGCACCTTCAACGGCAGATTGATGCGCGTGGACTTGACGACGTTGACGGCGAAGTCATGGAAGAAGGTTTCCATGTTGGTCGGCACGCCGACCATGCGCGCGATCGAGCGCACCGGCAGCTTCTCGGCAATCATCGAGAACGCGTCGAACTGCTCGGGGGTGCCGATCTCGTCGAAGCAGGTCGTGATCAGGTCGCGGATCTTGGCGTCGATCTTGCCCATCACCGGCTTGGAGAACGCCGGCATCGTCAGCTTGCGCAGGCGCAGATGATCCTTGGGCTCGACCGCGAACAGACCGGCATCGATGGCGCGCTCGAAGTGATTCTGCTGCTCCACGGGCTTGGGCGCCGGCGCGTGCTCCCAGTGCTTGTAGTTGGTCGAGAAGCGGTTGTCCTTGAGCATGTCGTTCAGCGCCTCGTGGCTGCTGACCACCCACATCTGCAGCTCCTTGTGCCAGGCGACGGGGAAGTCCTTGACCAGCTTCTCCCAGGTGGCCCAGGGCGAGCGGATGAAGTCCTTCGAATAGGGATTGAAGATCGTGCCGTCGATCTCGATGCGGCCGGCAGGCGCTGCGGTGGTCATGTCAAAGCTCTCCTCTTGTGGCGTGGCCGCGAGACGGGCGGCCGGCGATTAATCAGGGCGATGGGCGGCGAGGCCCAGGTCCGGCAGCGTCTCGCCACGCGAGACGGCGATGCCGGTCAGCAGATCCTGCAGGCTGCGCATCCACTGGCGCGGCTCCGCGTTCAGATAGACATCGAGCGCGCTGCGCACGCGGCGCAGCTCACCGGGGTCGCGCTCGGCGAGCGCGCGACGCATGGCGACGTCCTGCGGCACCCCGGCGCTGTTGCAGGCAGCGACCGAGTTGGCGCCGACCGCCGCGCCGATGGCCAGCATCGCGATCGCGTGGTGCAGGTGCACCCCCTGCTCGGCGCTGAAGCCATGCGGCTCCAGCGCGGACAGGAACTGCTCCAGAAAGTCGATCTCGGCATCCGGGCCGAGGCGGCCCTTCATCAGCTCGTAGACCAGCTGCGGTTCGGTGGAGAAGGACTCGAACAGGGTTTCGGCATAACCGATCGCGATGGCCGCCCAGTGCGTGGCCGGCGCGGCCTCGCGCTTGGGCAGGCGGCTGGCGAGCGCCACGCGGAAGGCGGCCAGGCGCACCAGTTCATCGCGGTTGCGCACATGGCGATAGAGTGTCGCGATGCCGACATCGAGGCGATCGGCGACCTGCTTGAGCGTGACCTTCTCCAGGCCGATCTCGATCGCGGCGGTGATGATGTCCTGGGCCTGCACCCGCGGCGGACGCCCGACCCGGGGGGCCGGCGCCGCCGGGGCTTCGGATTCCGCTGGTCGCTGGACTGCCGTCACGCGCATCGTCTGCTCCGCCGGGCTGCAGCCACCCGGACCTGTGAGTCGGTATGCAAGCAGTTTCGAGAGGGGCCTCTCGAAATACATCCCCCCTTTGGATGAGAAGCGCGGCTATGCTCCGCGCACCCCTGTCTGCGGAGTGTTGCCCATGCTGCTGGTTGCCGGCGTCCTGTTGTGGTCGATCACCCACCTGTTCGTCGCGGTCGCCAGCGAGCGCCGTGCGCGGCTGGTGGCGCAGGTGGGCACCGGGCCCTACCGCGCGCTGTTCTCGCTGGTGCTGGTGGCCGCGCTGGTGCTGATCGTCCTCGGCTGGCGGGCGTGGCCGCCGACGTCGCTGTGGCTGCCCCCACCCGGCATGCGCCACGCGACGATGCTGCTGATGCCCTTCGCCGTGATCCTGTTTCTCAGCGCCCGCGCGCCCACCGACCTCAAGCAGTTCATCCGCCACCCGCAGCTCACCGGCGTGAAGCTGTGGGCCGTGGCGCACCTGCTGGCCAACGGCGAGTCGCGCTCGATCGTGCTGTTCGGCGGGCTGCTGGCCTGGGCGGTGCTGGAAGTGATCTTCATCAATCGTCGCGACGGCGCCTGGGTCAAGCCGGCTCGGGTGGGTCTGACCAAGACCCTGATCAGCGCGGTCGTCGGCCTGATCGTCACCGCCGTGCTGCTGGTCGCGCATCCCTGGTTTGCCGGGATGCCGGTGATGTCGCGGGGCGGCTAGCGGGGCATCACACGCCGGCCGTGCGCCAGGCCGCGCGGCCGGCAACGAGGGTCAGCCGCACCCCGACGGCCGACAGATCGGCCAGTGCTGCCGCCCGCGGGCGATCGAGCAGGCACAGATCGGCGTCGGCGCCGACCACGAGGCGGCGCGGCGGCGCGCCGGGATGCGCCAGCGGCGCCAGGAATCCCGCCAGCGCCTCCTCGGGCCGCAGGGCTTCCTGCGCCCCCAGCGCGATACCCGACGGCGTGCGTCGCTGCACCGCCGCCTGCATCGCCGCCCAGGGATCGGGCTCCCCGAACGGGGCATCCGTGCTCAGCGCCAGCGGGACACCGGCCGTCACGAAGCCCCGCAGGCGATACAGCCACGGCTGATCTTCCGCGTCGACATCGCGCCGATAGTCGTCACCACGCTCGGCAATGAAATTCGGTTGCGTCACGACCGTCAGCCCCAGCGCGGCGATTTCGTCGAGCGACTCCGGCGGCGTGATCGCGGCATGTTCGATGCGATCGCCGTGCTGGGGTCCGACCTCGCGCAAGGCCGCGAGTGCATAGACCAGTTCGGCCCGGGTCACGCAATGAAACGCCGATGCGCGGCCCTGCGCATGGCCGATTCGGAGGGCCGCCAGCAATCCATCCCAGTCCGGCAGCGCGTGCTCGTGCAGGTGAAACTTCAGCTCGCCGCACTGCACGCCCGGACCCTCGCCCTGCCCGTGCAGCCGCGCATCGCCCATCACGCGCAGGCCCTGCAGCAGTTCGCCTCGCGCACGCGCCTGCATGAACGCCTGCAGCGCCTCCGGGCCGTTGTGATGGGTGGTGTCGGTGACCCCGGTGACGCCGCGGCTGGCGAGATAGCGGCTCACCGACTGCAGGCTCGGCAGGCGACGGCGCAGGCGGGCACTCAGCCAATCGTCGGCATCGAGCAAGCGCCCGTTCCAGCGACCGTCGCGCCGTTCCAGCGGCGCATCCGCATCCGGCGCCAGCGCGTCCAGCGCGGCGCTGTTGAAGATCCACAGGCGGCCGCTGCGGTGCTGGATGCGCAGCGGCCGGTCCGGCAGCAGCACATCCAACTGTTCGCGATCCAGCTCGCCGGCCACCGACTCGTGATAGCCCACGCCGCGCAACGCCTCGCCGGGCGCGAGCATGGCGGCCGCGGCGCGCAGCGCGGCGGCCAGCTGCTCGAGCGTGCGCACCTGCGGCGGTCCGCAGCGCACCGAGGCCCTCGCCGCCGCGAGGGCTCGCAGGTGCAGATGGTGATCGTGCAGCCCCGGCAGCACGGCATCCGCGTGCGCCTCGATCACTTCCTCATCGGGAGCTGCCTGCAGGGCAGCGCCGATCTCGGCAATGACGCCGTCGACGATGCGCAGATCCACCATCTGGCCGGGCTCGATCTCGGCCGCGCGAATCAGCACGTCAGGCCCCAGTCCGCCCACACAGCGGCGGTATCGGCGCCCAGCGCCGGCGCGATCCCGGCGGCGGCACGGGCGCGCGGCGCCTGCACCGTCGAGGCCGGTGCGACCGCGCGCCACGCCCGGGCCCGCTCGCGCCAGCCCTCATCGCCTGCCGGCGCCTCGAAGCCGATCACATGGCGCAGCACGTCCACCAGCGCGACGGTTCTCAGGCCGCCCCCGCCGCGGCACCACCCGCTCCAGGCGGCCAGCGCGGCATGCAGGCCGGCGATCGGATCGGCGATGGCATCGCCGACAAACAGGGCCTGCCCGCTGACGCTGCGCATCAGCCCGCTGAGTCCGGCGGCAACGCCGGCATCATCCCCA
>JBEIOK010000183.1:0-5211 GCA_040377605.1 Nevskiaceae bacterium
AGGGCGTGCGCCGCTCCGCCGTATCGGTATCGGCCGACGTCGACAAGGCCCTGTTCGAGCGCCTGCTCAACGCCACGACCTGGAACCACCTGGAAGTCATGCAGGACCTGCGATTGGACGACGTCGACAAGCGCCTGTCGCTGTTCCTGTCGGAGATGAAGCGGCGCTACGGCGGGGTCTACCGCGATCTCCACGCCCTGGCGCCGGACGGCCGCATCATCGCCTCCAGCACACCGGCCCGTATCGGTCGCACGCTGCCGGCCGGCACACCGTGGCTGCAGGCCGATCTGCCGGGCGACACGGTCCGCCTCGACCTGCCGCTCACCCAGACCGACGGCAGCAGTCTGCTGATCCGCAGCCCGATCCTGTCGCCGTTTGCCGACGGCCCGATCGGTGAGTTGGCGCTGGAAGTCGACTGGACGCTGATCGAACGCGTCATCGACGGCGCG
This sequence comes from Nevskiaceae bacterium, assembly GCA_040377605.1. Classification (GTDB taxonomy): domain Bacteria; phylum Pseudomonadota; class Gammaproteobacteria; order Nevskiales; family Nevskiaceae; genus Solimonas. Next base: position 450 of record JBEIOK010000183.1, read on the forward strand.
AGCACCCCGACGCGCAGCATCCTGGTCCTGGACCGCGAGGGCCGCGTCGCGATGGCGTCGGAGGCCCTGCGCACCGCCGGCTTGCAGCGTGGCGACGCCCTGCCCGACTGGCGCCCCGGCATCCGAGGCGATGGTGTCTTCCAGCGCGCCGGCGATGCGCTGATCCCGCACGATGCGGTGGTGGGTTTCGCCGACTCGCGGGGCTTCGAGCGCTTCAGCGGATTCGGCTGGCATTATCTGCTGCTGCAGTCCCGCGAGGATGCACTGACGCCGGTCCGGCACATGGCCTGGATCTTCGCGGGGCTGATGGCGGCCATCGCGCTGTTCGCGATTCTCGTGTCGCTGTGGATTGCCGGCGTCATCGCGCGCCCGGTCACGGCACTGACGGACTTTACGCGACGCTACCTGCAGCCCGGTGCGGCGCCCCCTGTCCCGCGCGAGGGGCCCGGCGAGATCGGCGAACTCAATCGCAGCTTCGTGCGCATGGTCGAAGATCTGCAGCGCTCCCAGCAAACGCTGACACAGGCCTCCAAGCTGGCAGCGCTCGGCGAAGTCACCGCGCTGATGGCGCATGAGGTGCGCACACCGCTGGGCATCCTGCGCTCCTCGGTGCAGATGCTGCAGGGGGAGAAGCAGCTCAGCGAGGAAGGCACGGAACTACTGCGCATCGTCGACAGCGAAACGCAGCGCCTCAACCGGCTGGTCAGCTCAATGCTCGACAGCGCGCGCACCCGCACGCCGCAGCTGACCGCCACCGACGTGCACGGCCTGATGGCGCATGTCGCCTCGCTGCTTGCCGCACAGACCCGCGACCGGGGCATCACGCTGCATCTGGCCGCCGAGGCGCAGCACTCGACTGTGCAGTGCGATGCCGAGCAGATCACGCAGGTGCTGCTGAATCTGGTCATGAACGCCCTGCAGATCCTGCCGCGCGGCGGCCGAATCGAAGTGCGCACCGCAGACGCGATCGACCGCCTGGTGGTCACCGTCGATGACGACGGCCCCGGCATCCCGGCAACCGACCGCGGCAGCATCTTCGAACCGTTCGTGTTCAAGCGCGAGGGCGGCATCGGCCTCGGACTGGCGGTGGTCCGCCAGATCATTCGCAGCCACGGCGGCGACATCCTCGCTGACGCCAGTCCGCTCAGCGGCGCACAGTTCCGCTTCTGGCTCCCGCACCCGCTTCCGGAGAACGCATGAACCATCGCAAGGTCCTGGTCGTCGACGACGAGGCCAACATGCGCCGCGTGCTGGAGATCATGCTCGCGCGGCGCGGCTTCAAGACCTTTGCGGCCGCCAATGGCCGAGAAGCGTCCGAGTTCCTGGGCGCGCAATCGGTGGATCTGGTGATCAGCGACCTGCGCATGCCGGACATGAACGGCATCGAACTGCTGCGGAAGCTGCGCGAGACCGGCAACGAAGTCCCGCTGATCATGATCACTGCACAAGGCACGATCGAAAGTGCGGTCGAGGCCATGCGCCTCGGCGCCTGCGACTACCTGCTGCGGCCGTTCGATCTCGACACGCTTGATCTCGCCATCGGCCGCGTCTTCGCCGTGCAGGATGTCTTGCAGCGCAACGGCTTTCTGCGGGGCGAAATCGAGCGCAGCTGGCATGGCCTGGTCGGCGACGGGCGCGCGATGCAGCGCGTGCGCCACCAGATCGGACAGGTCGCGCCGACCCGCACCAACGTGCTGCTGACCGGCGAGACCGGCACCGGCAAGGAAGTGGTGGCCCGCGCGATCCACAAGGCTTCCGATCGCGCCGATCAACTGTTCGTGCCGGTCAACTGCGCCGCGATTCCGGCCGACATCCTCGAAAGCGAACTCTTCGGCCACGAAAAGGGCGCGTTCACCGGTGCCGTGCGCGAACGCGTCGGCAAGTTCGAGCTGGCGCAGCGCGGCACGATCTTCCTCGACGAAATCACCGAAATGCCGATCGCGCTGCAATCCAAGCTGCTGCGCGTGCTGCAGGAAGGGGTGGTCGAGCGCATCGGCGGCAATCGCAGCATCGAGCTCGACGTCCGCGTGATCGCGGCCACCAACCGTGCACCCAGGCAGGCCATCCACGACGCAAGACTGCGCGAGGACCTCTACTACCGTCTCAATGTATTTGCGATCGAGCTGCCGGCCCTGCGCGACCGGCGCGAGGATCTGCCGGTGCTGATCGAACATTTCATCGCACAGCATGCCGGCGGCCAGCAGCCGCGCCCGAAGATCAGCAGCGCTGCCCTGGAGTATCTGCAACTGTACGACTGGCCCGGCAATGTGCGCGAACTCGGCAACATGGTGGAACGTGCACTGATTCTCAGCGGCGGGCGCACGCTGGAACTCGATCATTTCCCGATGGAGCAGGCACCCCCTGCAAGCCCCGCGAGCATCGCTTCCGAGCCCGGCAACACCGCCGCCAACCTCGATGCCGCTGTCGAGGCCCTGGAGACCCGCATGATCAGCGAAGCCTTGCAGCGCAGCGGCGGCAACAAGACCCGGGCCGCACAGTTGCTGCAGATCAGCGAGCGCTCGATTTTCTACAAGATCAAGAAATACGGGATCCGCTCGGATTGACGTCCCCAAAAAAACCCGATCGGTCGGCGGGTTCCGTCCGATCGGGTCAATTCTGATTCCGCACGTTGTCATCGCTTCCTGGGAAGCGGTGTCGGGACTCTGGGGGAGAGGTGCGCGAAATCAGGGGGCTCTGTTAAGAGTCACGATCCTGCGCCTTCCATCTCACGGTTTCTGTACGGCATCGCACAGAGCGAGCTACAGAAGCCGGGACTCGCTCCAGTAAGAAAAAGCCCAGCAGCGCGCTGGGCTTTTTCTGATCCGCGGGCGCAGCGAAGGGCCTACTCCTTCTGCACCTTCAGCTCGACGCGACGATTCATCGCACGGCCCTCGACGGTGCCGTTGTCGGCGACTGGCTTCGATTCTCCGAAGCCTTCCGCCACCATGCGGTTGGCCGCGACGCCGCGCAGGACCAGATGCTCGCGCACCGCATCCGCGCGGGCCTGTGACAGGCGACGGTTGTAGCTGTCGCTGCCGACGCTGTCCGTGTGACCTTCCAGACGGATCTCCATCGTGGGCTGACCCTGAAGGCCGGTGGCGATGCCATCCAGCACGGTGCGGCTATCCGCCGTCAGCGTCGCCTTGTCGAACTCGAAGTTGACGTCGCGCAGTTCCAGCACCTGCGCCTTGATGGCACAGCCGCGTGAATCGACACGAATGCCCTTGATCGAGTTGGGGCAGGCGTCCTTGTCATCGTTGACACCATCACCGTCGCTGTCGAGCACGCGGGGTTCGGGTGGCGGCGGCGGTTCTGCAGCCGGTGGCGGCGGGGGCGGCGCTGCTGCCTCGGCGCGCGGACTCAGCGCGACCTGGAAGCCGAGGCCGACCTGCGAGTCATAGATGTGATCGCGACCTGGGCTCAGGTCATCGTTGAAGATCGCCACGCGTCGACCTTCGAGCCTGAGCGTCGGATCCCAGCGGCCTCCGAAGTTCCACAGCAGGCCACCGCCAGCATTGGCGTAGCTCGAATCCTCGTTGGGGCCCACGATCTGATCCTTGTGATAGCCACCGCCCAGCAACAGGAACGGCGAGATACCGGTATCACGACGACCCAGCACGAAGTCCACACCGGCGCCGGAGTAGTAATCCGTACCGTTGTTCACCCGCTGATCGGCGCGTGTCATGAAGCCTCCCATCTCGGCCGCAAAATAGTCGTTGATCGGAAAGCCAAACAGCAGACGGCCTCCGTAGCCTTCATCGGAGAGTCGGGTTGAATCCGGAAAGTTGTAGATGCCGAGTACGGCGCCGTAAGGGCGGTAATCGGTCTGCGCCATCGCAGCAGATGCACTGCACAGCGTGGCCAGAGCCAGAACAACAGCACGTTTTCTCATCGATGATTCTCCCATTCTTGATGCGTCCGCGGTCAGACGAAGATGTTGTTACCGCAGTGATGTTCGCTTTCAGCAATTAATGCTCGCTGAACTGGACCTGATGACTAATATCCATCGAAGGAACTTTCAATGGGCGTTTTATAAATAAGACGCGCACTTAATCCAATGTTCAAACAAGCCGATTTCTTTGAGAAATGCGCAATCAGGCATACTGCTGCCCCCTCCCCTTGTCTGGACGAACATGCCGAACGTTGCCTCATTGCTGAAAGCGGAAATCGAGCGGATTTCGAAAAAGACCATTCGTCAACACGTAGGCCCTCTGCAATCCGCCGTCCGCTCGCATCGGCGTCAACTCTCGGCATTGAAGAAGGAAGTGGCGGCCCTGCAGCGCGAAGTGGCGCGACTCAAGCGCAGCGGCGCCGCGACGTCACCACAGCTGGAGGTCGACGCGTCGGAATCCACTGTCCGTTTCGTGGCCAAGGGCTTCAAGTCGCTGCGTGAGCGTCTGGGCCTCACCGCCGATGAGATGGGTCGGCTGCTCGGCGTCAGCGCGCAGTCCGTTTATAACTGGGAGCACGAGAAGGCGCGTCCGCGCGCCGCCCAGGTGCAGGCCATTGCCGCACTGCGCGGCCTCGGCAAGCGTGAGGTCAAGGCGCGCCTCGAAGCCGCCGTCCAGTAAGGTCATGAAGTCTGAAAGCAGGCCCGCTTCACACGGGCCTGCTTTTTGTTTCAGCGCGGTGTTGATGCGCGGCCGCGCTTGATGGCCAGCACACCATCGCCATTGAGTTCCGACGAGAATCCGGCGCGCTGCAACCGGGTGGACACCTCGCGCGGCACATCGCGGCCGCTGGTCAGCTTGTTCGGAGAACC
>JBEIOK010000170.1:0-5528 GCA_040377605.1 Nevskiaceae bacterium
CCGAAATCGACCCCGCCATGAAAGCGCTGACGCTTGAGCGTGGGATGGCGGCGCCAGCCGAAGGGGGAGGTCACGGCAACGCCGGGCATCGGCGACACCAGATGGCCGGCATAGCGACTGATCGTCTCCGGCGGCAACTGCAGCCGGACATTGGTCGGCACCGCGACGGCCGGACCGGCGGCCTGCGACGGCACGGCCAGCAGGGCGCTGCACGCGATCAATACCGCCACGACGCTGCCGCGTGCATCCATGTGTCCTCTTCCCTGAAGATCGATGAGGACACCCATTCTAGGGATCAGTCCGGGCCCGGTATGTAGACAGAACCTACTGTCGCCACGGAGTCCGGCGAGAGGCCGCGGCAAACCGACGAGCGGGATGCGAAGATGCCGGCTCGTTCCCGTCGCGCCGGATGCGGCGCCGAAACCCGGCATGAGCCAGATCATCAATCTCAACAAGGTCCGCAAGCAGAAAGCGCGCGCCGCCGCCGAGCAGCAGGCCGCGGAAAATCGCGTGCGCTTCGGCCGCACCCAGGAACAGAAACAGCGCGATGCCGCCGAACAGGCCGAAGCACAACGCCGCCTCGACCAGTTGCGCCGCGACCCCCGATCCGAACCCTCCGAGGATTCCACGCCGTGATGCCCTTCCCGCCCCTGCGCACCCTGCTGCTCGTCGTGCCGCTGATGCTCGGCGCCTGCTCTGGCGGCAGCGAGGACGCAGCTTCGAGCGCCGCCGCGCAATGGCCGCCCGCGCAAGCCGGCGAATCACCGCCGCCGGCACCGGCGGCGATCGAAGCCGTGATCACCAACGTCGATGCGCTGGCTGCGGTGCTGCCCACCGCCGCTGTCGCGCGGCTCTTCGATCCGGTGGCGCTCGGGCTGACGCTGGCCGACCTCACCGATCCGGCGCTGGTCGCCTTCACGGTGCGCGCCACGCTGGCGCAACTGCAGGACGGCTCGCGTCTGCAGCAGGTCTATCACCGCTACGGACATCCGGACTACAACGATCAGGTCGCGCTGGTGCCGGTGCGCTTCGCCAATCGCTACGGGACCGAGCTGTACGGCGAGATCGTGCTGCCGCGGCGCGGCACCGTACCTCCGTCGGACGGCCCGTTCCCGGTGATCCTGGCGCTCGAGGGCCTGAACACCAACGTCGCGATGTACCGCTGGTGGCATCAGGTCTTTGCCGATGCCGGATACCTGGTGTTCGCGTTCGACTTCAGCGGGCAGGGGCAGTCGGCCGACGCGGGCGCGGGCGATGCCGACAACAATGTCGAAGACGCACAGGATGCGCTGACCTGGCTGCTGCAGCAGTCGCCGGTGCGCGGCGCGCTGGATGCGTCGCGGATCGGGGTGATCGGACACAGCATGGGCGCCATCGCCACGCTCGCGCTGCAGGCCGTGGAGCCGCGCGTGCACGCCGCCGTCGCCGCCGCACCGATCAGCGAGGCCTCTGCCCCGTTCGATGCCAATCCCGTTCCGGTCATGATCCAGACCGGCGATCATGACGGCCCGGTGGCGCCGATCCCGTTCCTCAATCCTGCCGTCGTGCGGCCGGTCTACGAAAAGCTGCAGGGCGACCGCGCCTTCATCGTCGCCGAAGCCTCCTCCCATGCGCAGCACACCAATTACGCGCTGCTGCCGACCGCGCAGTGGGGCAAGGCCATCGCCGGAGACTACTCACTGGCCTGGATGGACTGGCACCTGCGCCGCGACCCCGCCGCGCTCGTCGTGTTGCGCAGCGCGCATCCGCATCTATCGTTCCTGTGGCCGAGCGAGGTGCGGGTCGGCACCGAGACGACCGTGCTGCGCGGCGCGGGATTGCTGGCGCCGTGACAACTGCGGCGCAGCACTCTCTCTCCCTGCGGGCGGGGAGAGGGTTGGGGTGAGGGGCCGCCGCATCGGGCATCGCGGCGAGCCTGCGCCCCTCACCCTCGCCCTCTCCCCACCCGTGGGGAGAGGGGATCAAGTGCCGCGGTTCAGCGCACCTGTCGTTCTTCTGGCCGAGCGAGGTGCGGGTCAGTGCCGAGATGGCGATGCTGCGCGGCGCGGGGCGGCTAGCGCCGTGACGCCTGCGGCGCAGTACTCCCTCTCCCCGCGAGCGGGGAGAGGGCTGGGGTGAGGGGCTGTCGGATCGGGCATCGCGGCGAGCCAGTGCCCCTCACCCTCACCCCACCCATGGGAAGAGGAAATTAGTTGCCGCAGTTCCCCACCGGCGCCGGCACCAGCGCCTCCAGTGGCACCGCGGCAGCCAGGCGTTGGAAGCCGACCGAGTTGGGGTGCAGCAAGTCCGGGAAGTAATAGGGCACGAACGGCGTGCTCGGCAGCGCGGGGTTGCGCAGCGCGGCATCGAAATCCGCAATCGCATCGAACGCGGTGCTCGCACGGATCAGCGCATTGAGTTCCTGACGCACGGGCTCGTGCAGCGGCACATTCCATCCGAACAGCACCGGCAGCGCATCGAGACGCGGCGTGATCGTGCCGACCACCACACACAGGCCCGCCGCCTGCGCGCGCGCCGCCACGGTCCGCAGACCGTCGAAGATGTCGGCCGCCGGCACGCCGCGCGGAATGTCGTTGGTGCCTTCGAGAATCACCACCGCGCGCACACCGGCACGGCCGAGCACATCGCGTTCGAAGCGCGCGAGCAGTGGCTCGCCCTCGTTGGCGCTCAGATCCGGTGCGTCGGTCACCGTGTTGCTGTTGATGCCGAGGTTGAGCACACCCATCGGCAGGTGCTCGGCCTGCAGGCGGCGCGCCAGCCAGTCCGGCCAGCGCGTATCGGTCGCTGGCACCTGATAGGCGCCGTCGGTGATCGAATCGCCGATCGCGACGATCGTGCCCAGCCGCGACCCGCGTTCGACATCGACACCGTTGAGAAAGAACCAGCCGATCGTCGGCTGCAGGAAGCCGAGTCCCAGCACGTCGTCAGTGTGATCGCCGCCACCGGGCAGCCCGACGTAGCTGACATCGAAGGCCACCGCATGCCAGGTCATCGGCCCGCTCTCGCCGTCGACGTGGAACGAGATCGCCAGGTTCTCGCCGAAGGCAAACGGCAGCTCGACCGGATCGCTGATCACCTCGGCACCGACCGGAATCTCCACCGCCGGCGCCCCGGCAAACTGCACGGCCTGATCGCGCGCGGGGTCGATCACCGGGCCGCTCACGGACGCGGCCACGCGCACCGCCGAAAACCGCACCGGCCGGTCGCTGACGAGATTCGAGAACCGCAGCCGCAGGCGCTCGCCGCCGATCGTCGGATGCACCCGCATGCGGAAGCTCTGATCGCGCGCCTGATCATCCGGAAAATACGGTACCGGCGGCAGCACCAGCGCACCGGTCGGCACCAGCAGCGCCAGCGGGCCGGCCGGATACGGGCCATACGGCGCGGCGGCCCAGGCGCCGATCCAGTCCGCGTTCGCCGCCGCGTCTGGCGCGCCTGGCGTCTCGGTCTGCGCGCTGCTGCAGGCAGCCAGCAGCAGGGCCAGCCCTGCGGCCATGCCGATCCTGCGGCGGGTGTGGTGTTGTAGGTGTGGCATCTGCACGGTCTCCCCCGATCCCGGTGTCAGGCCCGCCCGGTCAGTCCAGCGGACGGATGCGGAAGTTGCGGTTCTTGATCTTGCCGTCGCGCAGCCGCGCAAATGCCGAGGCCGCCACCTTGCGATCGATCGCGACGTAGGTCCGCAGGTCGAAGGTGTTGATCTTGCCGACATCGGTGCCGGCCAGCCCGCCGTCGCCGGTCAACGCCCCCAGGATATCGCCGGGCCGGACCTTTTCCTTGCGTCCGCCGTCGACGCAGTAGGTGACCATCTTCGGTTGCACCGGCCGGTCCTGTGCCGAGGCCGGCACCTCCAGCGGCGTCCACACGATCGGCTCGGCAAGTTGCGCCTGGATGGCCGTGGCGCGATGCCGCTCACGCGGCGACGACAGATGCAGGGCCAGGCCCGTGGCGCCCGCCCGGCCGGTGCGGCCGACGCGATGCACGTGCACGTCCGGATCATCCGGCAGCTCGTAGCTGATCACCATCGACAACGACTTGATGTCGAGTCCGCGCGCCGCCACATCGGTCGCCACCAGAATGCTGCAGCTGCCGTTGGCAAAGCGCACCAGCACTTCATCCCGGTCGCGCTGCTCCAGATCCCCGTGCAACGCGAGCACCGAGAAGCGACGCTGCCGCAGGCGATCGCTGACGTCCTGCACGTCACGGCGCGTGTTGCAGAACACCACCACCGACTCCGGCCGGTGCGTGCTCAGCAGATAGGCCAGCGCATCCGTCTTGCGCGCAAACTCCACCTCGTAGAACTGCTGACGGATCTGCACCTGCGCATCCTGCGGCGCATCCAGCGTGATCTCGACGGGTGCGCGCTGCACGCGCTTGCTGACCGCGCGGATCTCGTCCGGAAACGTCGCCGAGAACAGCAGGGTCTGCCGCTGGCGCGGCACCTGGGTCAGGATCTCGGCAATCGCCTTCTCGAACCCCATATCGAGCATGCGGTCGGCCTCGTCCAGCACCAGCATCTTCAGTGCCGACAGGTCCAGCGTCTGCTTCTGCAGATGTTCCTGGATGCGGCCCGGCGTGCCGACGATGAGGTGCGGTGCGTGTTCCAGTGAGGCCGCCTGCGGCCACAGCGGCATGCCACCGCACAGCGTCAGCAGCTTGATGTTGGGAATGCAGCGCGCCAGTCGGCGGATTTCCTTGGCGATCTGGTCCGCGAGTTCGCGCGTCGGGCACAACACCAGCCCCTGCACCGCGACGCGCTCGGGATCAAGCACCGACAGCAGCCCCAGGCCGAAGGCCGCGGTCTTGCCACTGCCAGTGCGCGCCTGACCGATCACGTCCTTGCCTTCGAGGATGTGCGGCAGACTTTGCGCCTGGATCGGCGTCATGGTCTTGTAGTCCAGCGAGTCCAGGCTCTGCAGCAGGGCGGGGCTCAGGGCCAGACGGGAAAAAAGCGAAGCGTCCACGCGGTCACCGACGAAGAAAGATCAGAAAAATGCCGCGGCGCGTCGCAAACGGCGACCGCCGAGCGCGCCAGTGTGAGGCCAGCCGCCGCTTTCTGCTCGCATCCCTGCATCCACCCGCCCGGGCGCTGGCGTACTCTGCCGCAGACCCCGGAGCCTCCTCGTCATGCACAAACTGATCGTCGCCGCACTGCTGTACACCGTCTCGGTCGCCGTCCAGGCCGCGTGCCCGGCTCCGATTCTCGACAAGACCGAACGCCGGCTGGTCGGTGGCGAGGAGAATCTCTGCGCCGCGCATGGCGGCCAGGTCGTGCTGGTGGTCAATACCGCGAGCAAGTGCGGCTACACGCCGCAGTACGAAGGGCTGGAAGCGCTGTACCGCGCCAACAAGGACAAGGGACTGACGGTGCTGGGCTTCCCGTCGGATCAGTTCATGAATCAGGAGTTCGCCGACGACGCCGAGATCGCGAAGTTCTGCAAGCTCAACTACGGTGTCAGCTTCCCGATGTACCGCAAGACCGAGGTCAAGGGCGCCAACGCCCATCCGCTCTACAAGGACCTGATCGCGGC
>JBEIOK010000098.1:0-9939 GCA_040377605.1 Nevskiaceae bacterium
GGCAAGGGCTTCAAGCTCGCCACCGAGTCTGGTGTGGAGTCCGGCGGCGATGTCCTTTACACGATCGAACGCGCCGCCCGGGTGAAGCCGCCGACCGACACACCGGCCTCAGCCGAGTAGGGTCTTGCGCAGCCAGGTGGCGATGTCGGTAACCTGCGCTTCGCAGACCGAGTGTCCCATCGCGTAGTCGCGCCATTCCACGGTATAGCCGAGGTCGCGCAGCGCGTCGCGCGAGCCGCTGCCCAACGCCAGCGGCAGCACCGGGTCCTGGCGGCCGTGGCACATGAAGATCGGCGCGGCGTCCGCAGCGGCCACGCCCTCCTCCGGCAGGCGCTCGGCCAGCGGCAGGTAGGTCGACAGCGCCAGCAGGCCCGCCAGCTTCTCGCGCTGGCGCAGGCCGACGTGCAGCGTGATGGCGCCGCCCTGCGAGAAGCCCGCCAGCACGAGGCGCGAGGCCGGCAGACCGGCGGCGCGCTGATCGGCGAGATAGCGGTTCACGATGCGTTCGGAGTCGCGGATGCCGGTCTCATCCTGGCGCTTGAGGTTGGTCAGCGACGGGATGTCATACCAGGCCCGCATCGGCAATCCACCGTTGATCGTCACCGGCCGTTCCGGGGCATGCGGAAAGATGAACCGGATTCCATGATCGTGGGGCAACCGCAATTCCGGCACGATCGGCACGAAGTCATGACCGTCAGCACCCAGGCCATGCAGCCAGATCACCGCGGCACGGGCCGATGTCGGCGGATCGAGGATCAGTTCGGTGTCGCTTTCGAGGAGGTTCATGGCGCGGCATTGTCGGTGCCGGGCGTCGGGACGGCAACGTATACTGCCGGCCCGTTTTCCGGGCACCCTACCATGCTCCGTCCTGCCGTCCTGCTGCTGTCGTTGCTGCTGACCGCCTGCGGCCAGTCCGGCGACCTGTACCTGCCCGCGACGCCCGCTGCATCGGTTCCCCCGGCAGTGACGGCCCCCGCGCCGGAAACGCCACCGGCCGAAGCGCCTGCGCCGACCGCCGACTTTCCAGAATCCGATCGCCAGAAGTAAGACCGTGGACGCCTTCGAGTATCGCCATGGCGTGCTGCACGCCGAAGACCTGCCGGTAGACGCGCTCGCAGCGCGCCACGGCACGCCGCTCTACATTTACTCGCGGGCTGCGCTGGAGCGCAATTACCGCGCCTTCGACACCGCGCTGTCGTGGATCGAGCACCGCGTCTGCTACGCGGTGAAGGCCAATTCCAATCTCGCGGTGCTGCAGGTGCTCGCGCGCCTCGGCGCCGGTTTCGACATCGTCTCCGGTGGCGAACTGCACCGGGTGCTGACAGCCGGCGGTGACCCGACCAAGGTCGTGTTCTCCGGCGTGGGCAAGACGGCGGACGAGATGCGCACCGCGCTGCGGCTGGACATTGCCTGCTTCAACGTCGAATCCGAGTATGAGCTGCTGCAGCTCGACGCCATCGCCCGCGAGCTCGGCACGCGCGCGCGCATCGCGCTGCGCGTCAATCCGGATGTCGATGCCAAGACCCATCCGTACATCTCCACCGGCCTGAAGCAGAACAAGTTCGGCGTCGACATTCCGACGGCTGAGCGGCTGTACGCCCAGGCTCAGGAACTCGGCGGCATCGAGATCGTGGGCGTCGCCAGCCACATCGGCTCGCAGCTGCTAGACATCTCGCCGCTGCTTGACGCGCTGGATCGTGTCCTTGCGTTGATCGATCGACTGGCTGCACGCGGCATTCATCTGCGTCACATCGATGTTGGCGGCGGACTCGGCGTGCGCTATCGCGACGAGGTTCCCCCGCAGCCCTCGGAGTGGGCCCAGGCCCTGCGCCCTAGGCTCGAAGGCCGTGGCCTGAGGGTCCTGACCGAGCCGGGCCGTGCCATTGCCGGCAACGCGGGGCTGTTGGTGACGCAGGTGCTGGGCATCAAGCCTGGTGCCGAGAAGTCATTCGCGGTTGTCGATGCCGCGATGAACGATCTGATCCGGCCGACGCTGTATCAGGCCTGGATGGACATCGTTCCAGTGCGACCGCGCCCCGATACCGGCGCCCGCCGCTACGACATCGTCGGCCCGGTTTGCGAAAGCGGTGACTGGATCGGCCGCGACCGCGATCTGGCGATTGCAGCGGATGATCTGCTGGCTGTACGCACGGCGGGGGCCTACAGCTTCGCGATGGCCTCCAACTACAACACGCGCAATCGTGCCGCCGAGTTGCTCGTCGATGGCGAGCAGGTGCACGTCGCGCGCGCGCGAGAGACCTACGACGACCAGTTGCGCGGCGAGCGTCTGCTCGACGAGTAGGACTGCGGGGGACGGGTCCAGCTGATGCAGAATGGCGTCATGTCCGACCATCCCCTGATCCTGATCGACGGTTCGTCCTGGCTGTTCCGCGCCTATCACGCGCTGCCGCCGCTCTCGAACTCGAAGAATGAGCCCACCGGCGCCATCTACGGCATGGGCAACATGCTCAAGCGGCTGATCAAGGACTATGCGCCGGAACGCATTGCCGTGATCTTCGATGCGCCGGGCAGGAATTTTCGCCACGACTGGTATCCCGAGTACAAGGCCAATCGCAGCGAGACACCGGAGGATCTGTCGGCACAGTACGCTCCGATCGTCGAGATGATCGAGGCGATGGGCCTGCCCGTGATCAGCATTCCTGGCGTGGAGGCCGATGATGTGATCGGCACGCTGGCGCGCCAGGCGGCAGCCAGCGGCGAGGCGGTGCTGATCGTCACCGGCGACAAGGACATGGCGCAGCTGGTCGATGCGCGCGTGGCCCTGCTCGACACGATGAAGAATGTGCGCCTGGATGCGGCCGGGGTTGTCGAGAAGTTCGGTGTGCCGCCCGAGCGCATCGTCGATTACCTGGCGCTGATGGGCGATACCAGCGACAACATCCCCGGCGTCATGGGCGTAGGGCCCAAGACCGCTGCGAAATGGCTGAACGAATTCGGGACGCTGGACGCGATCATCGCGCGCGCGGACGAGGTCAAGGGCAAGGCGGGAGAGAATCTGCGCGCGGCGCTCCCGCAGGTCCCGCTGTCGCGGCGCCTGGCGACCATTCGCTGCGACCTCGAACTGCCGATCTCGCTGGACAGCCTGCGACCGCGCCCTGCAGATCGCGACCAGCTGAAGGTCCTGTTCCAGCGATTCGAGTTCCACCGGTGGGTGGACGAGCTTGGCGGCGGATCCCCGGCGGCAAGCGGCGCCACGTCCGTGGCCGGCGTGACCCCGAGGACGGATGCTGCGGACCCTGTGGTGGATGCAGCAGAAGAGGTGCCGCCGCGCGCGCCTTCCGCGCCGACGCAGGCGGTTGTGGTGCTGGACGAGGTGACCTTTTCCTCAATGCTGGAGCGGCTGCAGGCCGCGGCGCTGATCTGCTTCGACACCGAGACCGACAGCCTCGAATCCAACCAGGCGAATCTGGTGGGTCTCGCCTTTGCGGTCGAAACCGGACACGGCTGGTACCTGCCGCTGGCCCATGATTACCTGGGCGCACCGGCGCAGCTGGATCGCGCGCAGGTACTGGCCCGTGTCAGGCCGCTGCTGGAAGATCCGCACAAGCCCAAGCTCGCGCAGCATGCCAAGTTCGACATCAACGTCCTCGCACGCCACGGCGTGCAGGTGCGTGGACTGGCGCACGACACGATGCTGCAGAGCTATGTGCTGGATGCCGCCAGCAACCGTCATGACATGGACACGCTGGCACAGCGTTATCTCAACCACACGACGATTGCGTTTGCCGACATCGCCGGCAAGGGCAAGAACCAGATCACCTTCAATCAGGTTTCGATCGACAAGGCCACCGAGTACTCGGCCGAGGATGCGGACATCACGCTGCGCCTGCACCATGTGCTGTACCCGCGGGTGGCAGCGCTGGCGCCACTGAAGGAGGTCTACGAGAGCATCGAGATGCCGCTGGTGCCGGTGTTGGCGGCCATCGAGCAGCGCGGCGTCAAGGTCGACGCGCCGCTGTTGCGCACGATCAGCGCCGAGCTGGCCACGCGCATGGAAGAGTACGTGCAGCGCGCGTATCAGGAAGCTGGCGGCGAGTTCAACCTCGGCTCCCCCAAGCAGTTGGGCGTGATCCTGTACGAGAAGCTGCAGCTGCCGGTGCTGGGCAAGACACCGAAAGGCGAACCGTCGACCGCCGAGGATGTCCTGGAAGAACTGGCGGCCCAGCATCCGCTGCCACGGTTGATTCTCGATTGGCGTGCCTTGCAGAAGCTGCGCTCCACCTACACCGAGCTGTTGCCGCAGGCGGTCAATCCGCTGACCGGCCGCATTCACACGTCCTACCACCAGGCCGTGGCGGCGACCGGGCGCCTGTCCTCGTCCGACCCGAACCTGCAGAACATTCCGATCCGCACGGCGGAGGGCCGCCGCATCCGCGAAGCCTTCGTCGCCGAGCCGGGCAATCTGCTGCTGGCGATCGACTATTCGCAGATCGAACTGCGGCTGATGGCGCATTTCTCCGGCGACCCCAAGCTGCAGCACGCTTTTGCCAGTGGGCAGGACGTGCACCGCGCTACCGCCGCCGAGGTCTTCGGGCTGCCGTTGGACGCGGTGGGTCCGGATCAGCGTCGTGCGGCCAAGGCGATCAACTTCGGCCTGATCTACGGCATGTCGGCCTTCGGCCTTGCGCGCCAGCTCGCAATACCGCGCGGCGAGGCGCAGGACTACATCACGCGCTTCTTCGGCCGCTATCCGGGCGTCAAGCACTTCATGGACACGACGCGGCTGCGTGCCAAGGAAGAGGGTTACGTCGAGACCCTGTTCGGCCGGCGCCTGTATCTGAAGGACATCAATTCACGGAACCAGGGGCTGCGCCAATACGCCGAGCGCACGGCGATCAACGCGCCGCTGCAGGGCACCGCCGCCGATCTGATCAAGCTCGCAATGCTGGATCTGGCCCGTTACCTGAGCCAGACCGCTCCCCAGGTACAGATGATCATGCAGGTCCATGACGAACTGGTTTTCGAAGGTCCGGAGGCGGTGCTGCGCCCATTGGCGCCGACGCTGGCTGACCGCATGTGCCGTATCGCGTCGCTCGCCGTCCCGCTGGTGGCCGATTGGGGGCTCGGAACGCAATGGGATGCGGCGCACAGCGGCACCGGTCACGCAAGTAGCGCTGCCTGAACAGTTTTTTGTTGTCTACCGGGCCGATAGTGCCTGACTTACCAGCAAGTCAGGTTGTGCAAGTTGTTGATTCTTATGATTCAGAATGGATTCAGCGGTAGAAGGAGGGAAGTCGCTGCAGAACCGTTTGAACTTCCGGGCGCCGACCCCATCTAATCTTCCGAGTGGCGATTCTCCCTGTCCCACTCCCCGCCTCACTCCCTGGGCGGGTCCGGCAATCCCCATAGCCGGAAGCGTGGCCCGGTGACTTCTCCCCCAAGTCACCGGGCTTTTTTATGTCTGCTAGCCGCCCGACGCAAGGGCCGCTCCGCGCTCAGGTCATCATCGGGCCCATCTTGTTGACCGCACTGCCCTGCGCATAGTCCACCCCAGCACGACGCAGGCGTTCGACCGCCGCCTCGGATTCGACGTTGATCGCCGCCGTTTTCCGGCCGAGCAGCCGTGCCGCCTGACAGATCCATTCCAGATGGGTGCGATCCAGTGCATCGCCTTCGATGTCGCGCGTCACGCGGGGGTGGATCTTCATGTAGTCCACCGGCATCTGACGCAGATGCGTGATGCCCATTGTGGTGTGACAGCGGTCCAGCGCGAAGCGCACGCCCATCGGGCGCAGCTGATCCATGAAGCGTTGCACCACCGCGCTCTGCGCGATCGCGAACCCCTCGTCGATCTCGAAGCACAGGCGCTGCGGCGGGATGGACGCGTTGCCGAGAATCTCGAAGACCTGGGGTGCGAATTCGGGGTCCAGCATCGACGCCGACGACAGATTGAGACTCGCCACTGCGTGCTGATCCAGCAGTGCGGGATTGGCCTGCAGCGTCTTGAGCAGTTCGCCGAGGACCCACAGATCGACGCGATGCGACTGTCGCAGGCGTTCCAGCGCGGGCATGTAGTAGCCGGGCTCCAGCCATACACCGTCATCGTCCTCGATGCGAACGTAGGCCTCGAACAGGGGCAATCCGCCATCCCGGGCCAGCGGCTGCATGACCTGCGAGATTAGATGCGCGCGGCCATCGGTCAGTCGCGGCACGATCCAGTCGAGCCACAGCTGGTCGTCGCGCTTGCGCTGTTTCACGGTTTCGGTCGGCACATGCTGCAGCACGCAGTTGCCGCCACGGTTGCGGGCTTCGGTGAGAAGCGCCTCGGCGCTGGCAATGAGGGTGCTGCGATCCTGCGAACCGTCGATCGTGACCACGGCGAGACTGAAGGTGCAGGCGATCGCGCGACCTTCCCACAGCAGCTCGTGGTGCTGCGCATGCAGGCGCAGGCGCTCCGCAAGCTCGATCCCCTTGGGGCCGTCACTTTCCTGCAGCAGCGCCGTGAAGCGACTGTTGGAGTAGCGGTAGCCGACGCCAGCACCAGCCAGCGCAGCGGCGAAGTTGCGGGCGGCGTGCCACAGCGCCTGCTCACCGGCCCAGAAGCCGTGTTCGTCATTGATGCGCCCGAGATCATCGAGGCGCACGAACAGCATCACGTGGCGCCGGCCGCGGGTCTTGGCGTCGCCTACCAGTTCATCGATGCGTCGTTCGAACGGCTCGCGAGACAGCAGGTTGGTGCCCCAGTCGTTCATGCCGACTTCGGCGAGGGTCAGTTCTGGCTTGGCCGCGTGGGTCTCAGCGGCGCCTTCGTACCGGTTGATGCGCACCAGCGTGCCGAGGACCCGGCCGTCGGCATCGAGCACGGCGGCGGCGGTGATGATCACCGGGGTCTTCTCGCTCTGACTGTTCAGCAATACGCCTTGTTCGATCATCGGTACGGTCGAGGCCGCAGCGACAACGCGCTGGATCAGGCCCCGCAACAGGCGATCGGGTGTCAGCGCGCCACCCGCGGTATACAGCGCGGCCGTATCGTCAAAACGGGTGCCTACCAGGGCCTCGCGCGGACGGCGCAGCAGTACGCCAGTGGCAGTGCTGACGCCGATGATCGTGCCCTCCGCATCGGTCAGCAGCATCGCGTCCTGGGTCATCGTCAGCAGGGCTTCCCGGCTGCGCAGGATCGTCTGCTGAGCGGCACTGAGGTGATCCAGCTTGGCGCGGATGCTGCGGTTGAGTTGCAGCGCGGCCTTGAGCTGATCGGAGCGACGCTCGACCTGGGTCGAGAGTTCGCGCAGATGCGCGGTATCGGTGCCGAGCCGCCGCTGCAGCCGTGCCCGCAGCCGGTGACGCAGGCGTTGCTGGGGCTGGCGCACGGTCTGCCGCCAGATGAGGTAAGCGATCAGCACGAAGGCTGCCCACGAGGCAGATACCACGGCGGCGAGGCCGAGATGCAGGCCCTGCGCGAGGAGGGTCCCGGCGCTGGAGCTGGCCACCACCACCACACCAGCGGCCGCGCCGGCAGTGAGACTCAGGAATGCCAGCCAGCCGACCAGCACGCGGGCACGAGTACGACCCAGGCGGCGCGACAGCCAATGCGATGGGCTCATGAAGCGGCGTCCCTCAGATTGGGGGATGGGCTGCGCATCCAGGCACGCAGGTGTCCGCGGAACTCGTCGAGCCCGAGACCATTGACCGAGGAAAACACCTGCGCGGTCTTGCCCGGATCGCCGGCCAGGGCCTTGCGGGTATCGAGCAGCGCTTGCTTGGCGGCGCCATAGCCAAGCTTGTCAGCCTTGGTCAGCAGGCAGTGGCAGGGCAGTCCCCGATGCTTGGCCCAGTCCAGCAGCTGCAGGTCGGTCGGTGTCAGCGGATGGCGGATATCCATGATCACGACCAGCCCGCGCAGGGTTTCACGGTGCTCCAGAAAGCTGCCGACCAGCCGCCCCCAGCTCTCGCGCTGGTCCTTGGAGACCTTGGCATAGCCGTAGCCCGGCAGATCCGCGAGCCGGCCGTCAGGAGCGGTGAACAGGTTGATAAGCTGTGTCCGCCCTGGCGTCTTGCTGACCCGCGCCAGATGTTTCTGGCCGCACAGCGCGTTCAGCGCACTGGACTTGCCGGCGTTGGAGCGCCCGACCAGCGCGACCTCGGGCAGGCCGTCGTCCGGAAGCTGGACGAGCTTGGCGCAGGACATCAGGAATTGGGTCGCTGCGAAGGGATTTGCGGCTGAAGTGCGGGTCATGGGCGGCCAGCTTACCGGATGCCCGCGTTGCCCCGTGAACTGCGGCGCGCGGCCATGTAAAATCGCCCGACTGTTTCCCCCTCCAGCCCTGCGATTGCCCGCATCCGCGGCCGATACAGGACTGGAATCCCGTCTCTGGAGTCAGAAGAATGAAGCGCGTTTTGCTCGCCGCTGTGCTGTGTGCGCCTGCCATCGTGTGGGCCGAGGGCGCCGCCAAGGATCCGTTCACGCAGGGGAGCGCCGAGGCTGGCGCCGCCAAGGCGGCCACCTGCGCGGCCTGCCACGGTCCCGGGGGCAATAGCAGCAACCCCGAGTGGCCGAAGATGGCCGGTCAGAGCGCGCGCTTTACCTACGAGCAGCTGCAGCTGTTCAAGACCGGCAAGCGCCTGAATCCGCTGATGAACGCGCAGGCTGCCGCGCTCTCCGATCAGGACATGCGGGATCTGGCCGCGTACTTCGCTGTTCAGCCGGCGACGCCGGGCGTCGCCAGCCCGGCCGTGGTCGCCACCGCGCAGAAGCTGTACCGCGCGGGCGACGCCCGCAAGGGCCTGGCTGCGTGCGCGGCCTGCCATACGCCCAACGGCGCCGGTGTACCGGCTGCGTCGTATCCGCGCATCGGTGGCCAGCACGCGGTTTATGTCGCCAATCGCCTGCGTGCCTACCGCGAGGCTGCGCAGACCGAGCTGCCGGACGGGAACTACAAGATCATGGCCGCGGTCGCAGCCAAGCTCTCCGATGCGGAGATTGAGGCACTGGCCTCCTACGTGAACGGCCTGCACTAACCGAGACCCCCCATGCGCACCCTGCTGCGCGGCGCCTTCGCCGCACTGACTCTGATGACCTTCGCCTGCTCGGCGCAGGACGCGACCCAGTACGAGCGTGGCAAGCAGTACAACACGGTGCGGGAGGCCTCTAAGCCGGCCGACCCGAAGCGCGTCGAGGTGGCCGAGTTCTTCTGGTACGGCTGCCCGCATTGCTATGCCTTCGATCCGACGGTCGACAAGTGGAAGGCTTCGAAGCCGGCCGACGTGGATTTCGTGCGCTATCCGAGCACGCTCGGGCGCAATGAGGGCCGCCTGCACGCGCGCGCCTTCTATACGGCCGAAGCGCTGAACGTCTTCCCGAAGATGCATGCGGCGATGTTCGCGGCGATCCACAAGCAGCACCAGCCGCTGAACAGTGAGGCGCAGATTGCCAGCCTCTTCAACCGCGAAACCGGCGTGCTGCCGGATGTGTTCACCAGCACGTTCAACGGGTTTGCCGTCGACTCGCGTGCGCGCAAGGCCGAACAGCTGGCGGTGGGCTATGGTCTGACCAGCGTTCCGATCATCGTCGTGGGTGGCAAGTACACGACCAGCGCGGCGATGGCGGGTGGTTTCGAGCAGGCCTTCAAGGTCGTGGATTTCCTCGTGGCCAAGGTACGACAGGAACGTGGCGGCAAGTAAGCGTTTCCTCTTTCCCCGCAGAGCCCGGCTTCTTGCCGGGCTTTTTGTTGCGTCCTGCGCGTCCGTTTCGACTTCCGTGTCCGCCGCGCCCCCGGTGGCGAGCAAGGCCGTGGAGCAGGCATGCGCGGCGATCGGCGGCCGCCTGCGCAGTGTCGGCAAGGAGGCCTGTCTCAAATCCGGCCTGCTGCCCAGCGGCGCCAGCAGCGTCAAGGGGATGCCCCTGCTGTACCGCGATTTCCCGCCCACCCCATCCGCCGACTCGCCCGCGCACCGCGTGCTGCTGATCGGCGGGATTCA
>JBEIOK010000228.1:0-3906 GCA_040377605.1 Nevskiaceae bacterium
CGGTGCTGGGCTCATGGTTTGCTCCTCGAAGGGCCTGGCGTCTTCTCGATCCGGCGCGCACCCTAGCAAACCATGACGCTTACGTCATGTTTGCAGGAACTTCTCGGTGGCCTTGCGGGCCTTGCGGAAGTACCACTCGGGAGCGACGCGCTTGAGGTGGTACTGCTGGCGGGCATCCGGGTGGGTGATGACCAGGAAACGATTCCTGACGACGGCATCGATGAGATCGTCGGCGACGTCGTCTGCCGTCACCGTGGCCTTGGCCATCAGCCGCGTGACGATCTTCTGCACCTGCGGCGCGGCATTTTCGCCGACCGCAGGAGCTGCGGCCTGGGAGGTTTCCATCAGCGCGGTCTTGAAGAACGACGGACAGGCGACGCTGACGCCGACCCCCAGCGGGGCCATCTCAAAGCGCAGCGTCTCCGACAGCGAGATCACGCCGGCCTTGGCGACGTTGTAGCTGGCCATGGCCGGTGGATTGGCGATGCCGGCGAACGAGGCGATGTTGACGATGTGGCCGCCGCGCTGCTGCGTCATCAGTGGAATCACGGCACGCGCGCCGCGGACGCAGCCCAGCAGGTTGATATTGAGGACCCACTCCCACTGCTGCAGCGGCGAGTCGGCCACGGTGCCGGCAGTCGCCACGCCGGCGTTGTTGACCAGCACATCGAGGCCGCCCCAGGTCTGTTGCAGCCGTGCGACGACCTCGGCCCAGGAGGCCTCGGAGGTCACGTCCTGCGCCAGCGCCAGCGCCTGCCCGCTGGTGGCCGCAATCTGCGCGACCGTGGCTTCGGCCGTGTCCAGGCGCAGGTCGCTGCAGGCGACGCGCCAGCCCCGTGCGGCAAATTTCAGTGCCAGGGCGCGGCCCAGGCCGCTGCCGGCACCGGTGACCAGGACCCGCTGATCGCGCAGTACGCGCTCGGTGGAGGTGGACATGAAAAGGCCCCGAAAGAAAGTTCGGGGCCGATGGTAACAGGACGTCTGCTGCGCGCTGGGGTTCCGGTGCTCAGCCGCCGTTCTTGCCGCCCGCCATCTCGAAGGCGCGCTGATAGATGAACTCGAACGAGAAGCTGCGCGTATGGGCCTTGGATTCGATGTAGTCGGCCATGCGCGACAGCCGAGCCGGCAGCTGCATGACTTTCTCCTGTGCAGCACGCCCGATGGTCGACAGGCCCGTGAGCTTGTCGATGGTCCAGTGCGTGATCAGGTCTTCGACCAGCTTCAGATATTCGCGCGGGCCGTAGATGCCGCTGCGGCGTTCGACTTCCGACATCTGTGCGTAACCGTCGATGTTGTGCCCCGGCATCGCCAGGGCGGGGGCCACCGAGGCCAGCGCTGCGAGCGCGCGATTGGTATCGGCCTTGAGCACGGCCGTGAAGCTGTCGCGGTAGAACGCATAGTGACGCGATTCGTCTGCGGAGATGTGCGCGAGAATCTTCTGCAGCTTCGGCTCGTACTGGGCGGCGAGTCGTCCGGCATTGGAATGCGCGGTCTGTGTCGCCTTCTCCTGGAGGCTGGTATAGGCCAGCAGACGATAGGGGTCGGCCTTCCAGTCCGGGTTGAAGCCGGATTCGATGTACTGGAACTGCATGACCTCCAGCGCCTTCATGTTGAATACGCGCGCATCGCGGACGTAGTCGCGCAGCACGCAACCGTGGCGATCTTCCTCGGCGGTCCACAGGTTGTTCCACTCCGACCAGACGCTGTCGTAGCCCATGTAGATCGCGACCAGGCGATGGAAGTGCGGCAGTCCTTCTTCGGTCAGCAGATTCAGGGCCAGTGCCACGCGCACGCCGTCCGGCAGGCCGCGGGCGCGCTCGCGCAGGGCGCGCAACTCATCTTCCCAGTCGGCGTCTGTCTGCTCGTCGGCAGGCATCAGATCGCTGGGCATCCACAGCTTGCGCGAGTCGCGGTGCCGGTCCATGTACTCCCGCACCAGGGGCTCGACGGCGCGCAGGACTTCGCGCTGGGCGGGCAGGTCGGTGTTCACGGCAGTCGACAGCATGGGGTCACTCGCAACGGTCGGGGTGAAGGATTCAGCCCGAGTGTAGCGGGCTGTCCGGGTCGTGGGTATTACGGCTCCGCGACCGGCCCGGACGCAGCTGTCAGCTGCGGATCAGCCCGAGGAACTCTTGCCGCGTGCGCGGATCCTCGCGGAATCGACCCTGCATGAACGAGGTCACCATGGCCGAGTTCTGCTTCTGCACGCCGCGCATCATCGCGCACAGGTGCTTGGCCTCGATCACCACGGCGACACCGTGGGCGTGGGTCGCGTCCTGGATGCATTCGCCGATCTGCTGGGTCAGGTTTTCCTGGATCTGCAGGCGTCGCGCGAACATGTCGACGATGCGCGGAATCTTTGACAAGCCGATGACCTTGCCGGCCGGCAGGTAGGCGACATGGGCGCGGCCGAGGAACGGCAGCAGGTGGTGCTCGCAGAGCGAGAACAGCTCGATGTCCTTGACGATGACCATCTCGTCGTTGGCGGACTCGAATACGGCGCCGTTGACGATCTCGCCGAGGTCCTGCTCATAGCCCTGGGTCAGGAACTCCATGGCGCGGGCCGCACGATGCGGTGTGCGCAGCAGACCCTCGCGATCGGGGTTCTCGCCGACCGCTTCGATGATGGCGCGGAAATGCTCTTCCATGGCTCGCATCCTGCAAAAGGATCTGCATTATCCCATGCACGGCGACGCGGCCACTTACAATGAACGGATGACCTCCAAGAAATCGCCGCACGAGATCCGCGAGATCCCCGTGGACCTGATTCGCCCCGGGAGTCAGCAGGCACGGCGTCACTTCGATCCTGAGGGCCTGCGCGAGCTCTCCGAGAGCATTCGCGAGTCCGGCGTTGTGCAGCCCGTGGTGCTGCGGACCCGTGTCTGGGGCTATGAGTTGCTGGCGGGTGAACGCCGCTGGCGCGCGACACAGATGGCAGGTCTGCACGAGATCCCGGCCGTGATCCGCGACGATCTGTCGGACGACGAAGCCTTCGTCGTCGGCCTGATCGAGAACCTGCAGCGCGAATCTCTGACGCCGATGGAAACCGCCGCCGGCCTCAAGCGCCTGGGCGAAATTTTCCAGATGACGCACGAGGAGATCGGCACGCGCGTCGGCAAGTCGCGCGCCTACATCACCAACTACCTGCGCCTGCTCAACCTCGCGCCAACCGTGCAGACGCTGGTCAACGAGGGCCACATCCTGCTCGGACACGCCAAGGTGCTGGCCGGCATCGCACTGGAGGAACAGGTGCGCTGGGCCGACGAGATCATTCGTCGCAAGCTGACGGTGCGTCAGCTGGAGCGGCGGCTGGCGCAGAGCCGCCAGGGACGCGCTGTATTCAAGCCCGGCAAGGAGTCGGACTGGCGACGTCTGGAGCAGGAGCTCTCCGATCTGCTGGGCTGTCCCGTGACCGTGGAGGCCAACCCAGCCGGTGAAGGTGAACTGCGCGTCAAGTTTCATTCGCTGGATGAACTCGATGGCGTGCTCGCCCGCGTCGGTTACGAAGCGAAGTGAGACTGACCTTGACGTCAGTCTCCGGACGAGGGGCGAAAGAACGGCAAATTTATGGCTATTTGCAACAAGTGGTTGGCGGACGCCCGTAGCCCACCACTTATTGCGTATTGCGCGAAGGGGGAGCCGTCGAAGGCTCATGATCTGAGCCATAGCAGCTGTAGCGTGATGGTCATGAAGTCCAAGCCTTCTGCGGTGTACCGGTGCGATCTGCTGTCTCACGACATGAATCGTGGCAAGCAGGATCGGGTGGTGGCGCTGCTGTACCGCTGGCGCGAGGTCGCGGTCCTGATCGGCCGAGAGCAGTGGCGCCTTTTCTACGTCAGCGGCGCGATCAACGGCCGGAGCTATGGCCCTGCCGGCGTTGGCCTTCTCGGCACCAACCACCGGCAG
>JBEIOK010000185.1:0-5174 GCA_040377605.1 Nevskiaceae bacterium
GTCTTGCGGTTGCTCATGCCGATCCTCAAGCGGAAGCGCGGGGAATCTGCATGGTGACGCAATGCAGGCTGCCATACTGCTGAATGAGTGCGCGGCAATCAACGCCGATGACCTCGCGTTGCGGGAAACAGGGGCGCAGGCGCTCCAGGGCCACAGCGTCGTTCGCGGTATCGCCATACGTAGGCACCAGCACGGCGCCGTTCAGGATCAGGAAATTGGGGTAGCCGGCCGGCAAGCGCTTGCCTTCTTCATCGAGAATCGCGGCGGGTAGCGGCAGCGGCACCAGCGTATAGGGATGTCCTTCTGCGGTACGCAGCCCCTGCAACTCGGCTTCCATGGCCTTCAGATCGTCGTAATGCGGATCGGTGTGATCGTCACAGGCCTGATAGGCGATTGTGGTGGCATCGCAGAAGCGGGCGATGGTGTCGATGTGGCCGTCGGTGTCGTCGCCGATCAGATCGCCGTGTCGCAGCCACAGCACGCGCGTCAGACCGAACCAGCCTTTCAGCTTCGCCTCGATCTGCGCCTTGTCGAACTGCGGGTTGCGGGTACTAGCCAGCAGACAGCGCTCGGTGGTCAGCAGGGTCCCCAGACCATCCGACTCGATGCCGCCCCCCTCCAGCACAAACGGCAGCGACTCCACCGGCGCGCGCCAGGCGTGCTGTGCAGCCAGTTGCTGCGTGACCTGATCGTCGAGCGAGGCATCGAACTTGCCTCCCCAGCCATTGAAAATGAAATCGAGGTGCCTCGGCTGGCCGTCGCGGAAGATCGTGATGGGACCGTGATCGCGAGCCCAGACGTCGTTGGCGGGCACGGGATAGAGGTGCAGGCGCTGGGCCTGGGCTCCTGCGGCGATCAGCCGCGCCCGCAGGCCGGCAACGTCGGGCCCGCAGGCGATCAGCAGGTCCTGGAAGCGCGTGATGGCGGTGGCCAGGGCGACGAACGTGTGTTCCACGGCGTCGAAGTGCCGCGCGAAGTCGCCTTCGGGACGTGGCCAGGTGAGCTGGACCGCGGACTGGGGGGCCCATTCGGCGGGCAGAACGACGGAGGCAGCGGACATCGGAATCGGGTCTCCCAAAACGAAACGGGGCGCTTGCGCGCCCCGTATACCGCGTGAATGTGAATTTTAGGGTTGGGGTCGCAGCTCGTCCATGTGATGGATCGGTGCGGGTCGGTCCTTGACGACCACATCGATGACGGTGCTGTTCTCGAAGAAAACCGAGAAGCCGTCATAGTCCCACCGCGTGATCGGTGGATGGCGGGCGCTGCCGCCGCCGGCTGCGGGATGCTCGACGCGTGCTGCGCCGAACGCCTTGACCACATCGGCCTGACGCGTACCGCGCTGCGGCACGCTGACGGCGGCCGCTTCCGGCTCGGGCAGGACCAGAACCTCGGCCGCCGCGGGCAGGGCGACACTGGCAATCAGCAGGGCGACACTCAAAAAAGTCTTGCGCATAAAAAGACTTGGGCTCGAAACCTTGAGCGCGACTATACACCGCCACCCCGAGCCTTCAACAGATTGCAGGGCCGGGCGGCGGGCACGCTATGCCCGTGCACCCTGCCTGCGGCGTCCGGAGTCCCTGTGCTGTAATGGCGCCCCATGCGGAATCCCTACGAACTTCATGCCGGGCTGCGCTACACGCGGGCCAAACGGCGTAACCACTTCATTTCATTCATCTCGCTAGCCTCGATGCTGGGCATCGCCATTGGCGTGACGGCGCTCATCACGGTGCTGTCAGTGATGAACGGCTTCGAGCGCGAGTTGCGCACGCGCATTCTCGGCATGGCCTCGCACGCCACGATTTCGGCGTTTCGCGGCAACCTCGACGACTGGCAGGATGTCGCGCGCCGCGTGCAGGGGAATCCCGAGGTGATCGGCGTGGCGCCGTACATCGAGGGCGAGGGCATGCTCAAGGTGGGCAGCGAGCTGTCGGGTACCCTGCTGCGCGGCATCGTCCCCGCCGAGGAGGTGAAGGTCTCCGACATCGGCCAGCACCTGGTGGCGGGCTCGCTGGAGTCCCTAGAGCCCGGCGGCTATCACATCGTCATCGGCCATGAGTTGGCGCAGTCACTGAACGCCACCGTCGGCGACAAGGTGGATCTGATGATTCCGCAGGCCAGCGTGACACCCGCTGGCGTGCTGCCACGCTTCCGCCGCTTCACCGTCAGCGGCGTGTTCCGCGTCGGCATGTACGAGTTCGATCGCGGCCTGGTGCTGATCCACGTCAAGGATGCGCAGGCGCTGCTGCGCATGGGCGACGGTGTCACCGGCGTGCGTCTGAAGCTGCACGATCTGTTCGATGCGCCGGTGGTGTCACGGGATATCGCCTCGACGCTGCCCGGCATGTATTACGTCTCCGACTGGACGCGCAGCCACGCCAACTTCTTCCGTGCCGTGAAGACCGAGAAGATGGTGATGTTCATCATCCTGTCGCTGATCGTCGGTGTGGCCGCGTTCAACATTGTCTCGACGCTGGTCATGGTGGTGCAGGATAAGCAGGCGGACATCGCGATCCTGCGCACGCTGGGTGCGACCCCGCGATCGATCATGGCGATCTTCATGGTGCAGGGCTCGATCATCGGGATTGTCGGTACGCTGCTGGGTGTGGCCGGTGGCGTGGCGCTCGCACTGAACGTCGAGAACCTAGTGCCGTTGCTGGAGCGCCTGATGGGCCAGCAGTTCCTGGCCCCTGATGTGTACTACATCAGCGACCTGCCCTCGGAACTGAAATCCACGGACGTGATCCGCATCGGCCTGCTGTCACTGTCGCTGGGGTTGCTGTCGACGATCTATCCCGCGTACCGCGCCTCGCGCGTACAGCCGGCGGAGGCACTGAGGTATGAGTGATGACCCGAGTCATGGGCAGCGTCCCTGGGTGCCGCAGGCGTGGGGGCACGCATGACTGAGGCCATCCTCAGGGCGAAAGGGCTGTCGAAAACCTTCGATGACGGCCGCCTGCACTTGCAGGTTCTCGACGGGATCGACCTGGAACTGCTCCGCGGGCAGCGCATTGCCATTGTCGGCGCATCCGGCTCCGGCAAGTCCACGCTGCTGCATCTGCTGGGCGGGCTGGACTCGCCGAGCGCGGGCGAGGTTTGGGTGGCGGGCGAGGCCATGGCCCGGCTGTCGGACGCCGAGCGCAGCCGGTTGCGCAATCGTGCGCTGGGCTTTGTCTACCAGTTTCATCACCTGTTGCCGGAATTCACGGCGCTTGAAAATGTTGCGTTTCCGCTGATGATCCGGCGTCTGTCCCGCGATGCAGCCTACGCGGCCGCGACCGAGGTGCTGGCGCGTGTGGGCCTGGGGCAGCGATTGGCACACAAGCCCGGCGAGCTGTCCGGCGGTGAGCGCCAGCGCGCGGCTGTTGCGCGGGCGCTGGTCACCCGGCCGGCCTGCGTCCTGGCCGACGAGCCTACCGGCAATCTCGATGCCCGGACCGCAGCCCAAGTATTCGAGCTGATGCTGGAGCTCAATCGTGAGTTGGCCACCAGTCTGGTCGTGGTCACGCACGACCTGAATCTGGCACGACGCATGGATCAGGTATGGACGCTCGATGGCGGCCGCTTGAGGCAGCTGGAGACCCCCGCCTCCTGATCGGGCTGTTCACGGGGGGCGTGCTGCTGGTGCACGCCCAGCCCTCGCTGTCGCCTCCGTGGCTGCTCGCGCTGATGACCGTTCCGGCCCTGGTGCCCTGGCGCGGGCGCGCCCTGTGGGCCGCCTTTGCGCTGGGATTGCTGTACACGAGCTGGCAGGCGCAATCGGCATTGCAGGCGCGCTGGCCGGCCGCACGCCACGGCGAGCAGCTGTGGCTCAAGGGTACGGTGGCGTCGCTGCCCGAGCTCGAGCGTCGCGAAGATCCACGGCAACCCGGCGTCGAGCAGCACACGCTGCGATTCCTGTTTGCCCCGGAGTCGCCGGACGTTCCCCGGCGCATTCGCGCCAGTTGGTATCGCGCCGACGCCGAGATGCGCGGTGGCGAGTGCTGGGAGCTGCTGCTCCGTCTGCGCGCCCCGCATGGCTCACTGAATCCCGGCGGCTTCGATTACGAGGCCTGGTTGCTGCGTCAGGACATTGGTGCGGTGGCCACCGTCCGCGAGGCGCGACGCTGCGACACGCCTGCATGGATGCCCGTGCTGCGCTGGCGACAGACGCTGGTGGATCGTATCCGCGCCGAACTGGGGGCGGCGCCGTCGAGTGCATTGCCGGTGGCGCTCACGGTCGGGGATACGTCGGCGCGGCGCAGCGCCGACTGGGATACCTATCGCGTCACCGGCACCACACATCTGATCGCGATCTCCGGCTTCAACCTGGCGATCGTCGCCGGCCTGGCCTTCTTCGTGGTGCGTTGGAGCTGGTCGCTGGCACCCGGTCTGTGCTTGCGCCTGCCCGCGCAGCGGGCCGGGTTGCTGGGTGCGGCGGCGGCCGCTGTGTATTACGCGTTGCTCGCCGGGTTCGAACCGCCGGTCGCGCGTGCGCTGTTCATGCTGCTGGTGCTGACGGTCGCGGCGTGGTTCCACCGCCTCGATCAGCCCAGCCGGGCCCTGGCCTGGGCCTGGTTTGCGATCCTGCTGTCCGATCCGTTTGCCGTATTCAGTCCGGGACTGTGGCTGTCGTTCGGCGCGGTGGCCGCGATTTTCTATCTCACCCTCGGGCGCTGGCGGCAGCGGATCGACTGGCGGCTGGCGGTACGCCTGCAGCTGTTCCTGAGCCTGGTGCTGATGCCGCTGACGTTGCATTACTTTCACGGGCTGGCCTGGGCCGCGCCGCTGATCAACCTCGCGGCGGTACCGCTGTTCACCGTGCTGACGCCGCTGCTGCTGATGGCGGTGCTCCTGTTGGTCGCGATTCCGCTGGTGGGTGCGCCCCTGCTGCAGCTCAGTGCGATCGTCCTCCAGGGCGTGCAGCTCGCCTTGCAGGGACTAGCCGCGGCCCTGCCGCTCGCGTGGATCCCCGGCAGTCCGCCATGGCCAGCCCTGGTGCTGGCGCTGATCGGCAGCCTGTTGCTGTTCGCGCCGCGGGGGTTGCCGCTGCGCTGGCTGGCGCTGCTGTGCCTGTGTCCGTTGCTGCTGCCCCCGCGCGCACCGCCCGTCGATGGGCTGGAGATCACGGCTCTGGATGTGGGGCAGGGGTTGGCGGTGGTGGTGCGCACCGAGCGCCATACGCTGCTGTTCGA
>JBEIOK010000039.1:0-18522 GCA_040377605.1 Nevskiaceae bacterium
CAGCGATGGCAGCTTCAGCGACACGCAGGCCCTCGCGGTGACGGTGACCAACGTCAACGAAGCGCCGGTGATCAATAGCAATGGCGGCGGCAACACGGCCAGCGTCAGCGTGGCGGAGAACAGCAGCGCGGTGACGACGGTGACGGCGACCGACCCGGACGTTCCGAGCACCTTGACCTACAGCCTGATCGGCGGCGCCGACCAGGCGCGGTTCGCGATCAACAGCAGCACGGGCGCCTTGAGCTTCATCGCGCCGCCCAACTTCGAGAGCCCGACCGATAGCGGTACGGACAACGTCTATAACGTCACCGTCCAGGTCAGCGACGGCAGTCTGACCGACACCCAGGCGATCGCGGTGACGGTGACCAACGTCAATGAAACGCCGGTGATCACCAGCAACGGCGGTGGCAACACGGCCAGCGTCAGTGTGGCGGAGAACAGCAGCGCGGTGACGACGGTGACGGCGACCGATCCGGACGTGCCGAGCACACTGACGTACAGCCTGATCGGCGGCGCCGACCAGGCACGGTTTGCAATCAACAGCAGCACGGGCGCGCTGACGTTTGTGACGGCGCCGAACTTCGAGAGCCCGACCGACAGCGGTGGCAACAACATCTATGACGTGGTGGTCCAGGTCAGCGATGGCTCGCTGACCGACAGCCAGGCGCTGGCGGTCACGGTGACCAATGTCAACGAAGCGCCGGTCATCACCAGCAACGGCGGTGGCAGCACCGCCAGCGTCAGCGTGGTGGAGAACAGTAGCGCGGTAACGACGGTGACGGCGACCGATCCGGACGTGCCGAGCATGCTGACGTTCAGCCTGATCGGCGGCGCTGACCAGGCACGGTTTGCGATCAACAGCAGCACGGGCGCTTTGACGTTTATCACCCCGCCGAACTTCGAGAGCCCGACCGACAGCGGTGGCAACAACATCTATGACGTGGTGGTGCAAGTCAGCGACGGCAGCCTGACCGACAGCCAGGCGATCGCAGTGACGGTCACCGACGTCAACGACAACGCGCCGGTCATCACCAGCAACGGCGGGGGTGACACGGCCAGCGTGAGCGTGGCGGAGAACACCACGGCGGTGACGATGGTGGTCGCCACGGACGTGGACGGACCCAGCCTGAGCTACAGCCTGGTGGCGGGTGGAGACGCCGCACTGTTCAGCATCAGCAGCAGCACGGGCGCGCTGAGCTTCAACACGGCGCCGGACTTCGAGATGCCGGCCGATGGCAACGGCGACAACGCCTACAACGTCACCGTGCGGGTCAGCGATGGCAGTCTCAGCGATACGCAGGCCATCACCATCACGGTGACGGACGTCAACGAGGCGATCAGCGTACTGGCGCTGTCCGCGCTCGATGGCTTCAATGGCTTCCGGCTGGACGGCGTGGCCGAATACACCTACAGCGCCACTTCCGTCTCCAGCGCTGGGGACGTCAATGGCGATGGTTTTGATGACCTGATCATTGGTGCGCCTGCTGCCGATCCGAACGGTATAAATTCCGGCAGCAGTTACGTGGTGTTTGGCCAGGCCTCCGGGTTTGCGTCCAGCATCAATCTGAGCACGCTCGATGGCATTACGGGCTTCCGGCTGGATGGCGTGACGATTCAAGACCAGATCGGTCGCTCGGTCTCCAGCGCGGGCGATGTCAATGGCGACGGTTATGACGACCTGATCATCGGCGCGAATAGTGCCGATGTCAGCGGGATCACCGGCGCCGGCAGCAGCTACGTGGTGTTTGGACGGGCCTCGGGGTTTGCGTCGACGTTCAACCTCAGCACACTGGATGGCACGAACGGCTTCCGGCTGGATGGCGTCGAGTTGGGTAGCCAAAGCGGCATCTCCGTCTCCGGCGCCGGGGATGTCAACGGCGATGGGTTCGATGATCTGATCATCGGTGCGTCTGGGGCCAATTTTGGCCCCCCCTTCTTCAACGGCAGCTATGTGGTATTTGGCCAGGCCTCGGGTTTTGCATCAAGCATCAATCTGAGCTCGCTCAATGGCAGCACCGGCTTCCGGCTGGACGGCGGCATGCAGGTAGAACGTATCGGCCTTTCCGTCTCCAGCGCGGGGGATGTCAATGGCGATGGCTACGATGATCTGATCGTCGGCGCGCCCGGCCCGAGCTTTGGTGGCACGAGTACCGGCAGCAGCTATATCGTGTTTGGCCAGGCTTCGGCATTTGCGTCTAGCATCACCCTCAACGCACTCGATGGCACGAACGGCTTCCGGCTGGATGGCGCATCGGCGAATGACTTCAGCGGCTTTTCCGTTTCCAGCGCCGGCGATGTCAATGGCGATGGTTTTGGGGACCTGATCATTGGGTCACCTGGCGCCGACCTCAACGGTAACCTTTCTGGCAGTAGCTATGTGCTGTTTGGCCGGGCCTCGGGGTTTGCGTCTGCGTTCAATCTGAACGCACTCGATGGCACGAACGGCTTCCGTCTGGACGGGGTGACGACCGGTGACGAGAGCGGTTACTCCGTTTCCAGCGCGGGCGATGTCAATGGTGACGGCTACGACGATCTGATCGTCGGGGCGTCCCGGGCTGATCCCAACGGCCTCTACTCCGGCAGCAGCTACGTGGTCTTTGGCCGCGCCTCTGGGTTTGCATCAAGCATCAACCTGAGCACGCTCGATGGCAGCACCGGCTTCCGGCTGGACGGTGTGACGACGAACGACTCAAGCGGCATTTCTGTCTCCGGCGCCGGGGACGTCGATGGCGATGGTTTTGATGATCTGATTGTCGGTGCGCGGCGCGCCGATCCGAACGGCGGCGAATCCGGCAGCAGCTACGTGATCTACGGTTTCGCCACGACCGGCGGCAACATCGACGTGGTCGGCAGCAGCGCCGACAACACGACGACGCTGACGGCCTTGCAGAAGGGCGTCGATGGCGGTGCCGGCAACGACAGCCTGACCGGCAATGCCAGCGCCAACACGCTGATCGGTGGCCAGGGTAACGACACCCTCAACGGCGCGGGCGGCAACGATGTGCTGATTGGTGGTGTTGGCAACGATGTGCTGGTCTATGACGCGGCAGACATGCTGCGCGTAGACGGCGGTACCGGCCGCGACACGCTGCGCATTGACGGCAGTGGCGTGAACCTGAACCTGACGGCACTGAACAACTTCAGCACGCCCGCCACGGCACCGGCGAATCCGTACAGCAACATCGAGATCATCAATCTCACCGGCAGCGGCAACAACACGCTGACGCTCAACGCGGCGGATCTGCTGCGGCTGGTCGATGCGGCTGGCCCGCAGGCCGACCGCCAGCAGAACCTGCTGCGGGTGGACGGCAATGCGGGTGATGCCGTCGTCGCGGCCGGCATCTGGCTCAACCAGGGTGCTCGCGATGCCGACGGCAACGCCGGCACCGGCTACACGCTCTACACCAGCGGTAGCGCGCAGTTGCTGGTGCAGAACGGCGTCTCGCAGGCCGGCATCACGCAGAATCAGGCGCCGGTCATCACTAGCAACGGCGGGGGTGACACTGCGAGCGTGAGCGTGGCGGAGAACACGACGGCGGTGACGACGGTGATCGCCACGGACGTGGACGGGCCCAGCCTGAGCTACAGCCTGGTGGCGGGTGGAGACGCCGCACTGTTCAGCATCAACAGCAGCACGGGCGCACTGAGCTTCAACACGGCGCCGGACTTCGAGATGCCGACCGATGGCAACGGCAACAACGCCTACAACGTCACCGTACGGGTCAGCGACGGCAATCTCAGTGACACACAGGCCATCACCGTCACGGTGACGGATGTCAACGAGGCGATCAGCGTGCTGGCGCTGTCCGCGCTAAATGGCACCAACGGCTTCCGGCTGGATGGCGTGACGACGGGGGACAACAGTGGCCTCTCCGTCGCCAGTGCCGGCGATGTCAATGGTGATGGCTATGACGACCTGATTGTCGGGGCAAGATTCGCCGATCCCAACGGTAACGCTTCTGGCAGCAGCTACGTGGTGTTTGGCCGGGCGTCCGGCTTTGATTCGACGCTTAACCTGAGCGCGCTGGATGGCGGCAACGGCTTTCGACTGGACGGCGTGGCGGGGAGTGAGAGCGGCATCTCTGTCGCCAGCGCCGGCGATGTTAATGGCGATGGCTACGATGACCTGATTATCGGCGCGTATGCCGCCAGTTTCAGCCACCAATATTCCGGCAGTAGCTACGTAGTCTTTGGCCGAGCCTCGGGCTTTGCGTCAAGCATCAACCTGAGCACGCTGGATGGCAGCACTGGCTTTCGGCTGGATGGCGCGGCGGCAGTCGATTACAGCGGCTCATCCGTCTCCAGCGCCGGGGATGTCAATGGCGATGGGTATGACGATCTGATCATCGGCGCGACAGGTGCCGACCTCAACGGTGGCAGCTCCGGCAGCAGCTACGTGGTGTTTGGCCGGGCATCGGGGTTTGCGTCTACGTCCACCCTCAACACGCTGGATGGCACGAACGGCTTCCGGCTGGATGGTGTGACCACCAATGACACCAGCGGCTCATCCGTCTCCAGCGCCGGGGATGTCAATGGCGATGGATATGACGATCTGATCATCGGCGCGAGAGCTGCCGACCCCAACGGTGGCGGCTCCGGCAGCAGCTACGTGGTGTTTGGCCGAGCATCGGGGTTTGCGTCGAGTATCAACCTGAGCACGCTGGATGGCAGCACCGGTTTCCGGCTGGACGGCGTGACGGCGAATGACGTCAGCGGCAGCTCCGTTGCCAGCGCGGGCGATGTCAACGGTGACGGCTACGACGACCTGATTGTCGGGGCATCCCAGGCCGACCCCAACGGTGGCGGCTCCGGCAGCAGCTACGTGGTGTTTGGCCGGGCATCGGGATTTGCCTCGAGCGTCAACTTGAGCACGCTCAATGGCAGCACCGGCTTCAGGCTCGACGGCGTGACAATGAATGACCGCAGTGGCATCTCCGTCGCCAGCGCCGGGGATGTCAATGGCGATGGCTATGACGATCTGATCATTGGCGCGGGTGGCGCTGATCCTAGCGGCGTCCAGGACGCCGGCAGCAGCTACGTCGTCTACGGCTTTGCCACGGCCGTCGGCACCATCGATGTGGTGGGCAGCAGCGCCGACAACACGACGACGCTGACGGCCTTGCAGAGGGGGGTGGACGGCGGTGCCGGCAACGACAGCCTGACCGGAAATGCCAGCGCTAACACGCTGATCGGCGGCCAGGGCAATGACACGCTCAACGGTGCAGGCGGCAACGACGTGCTGATTGGAGGTGTTGGCAACGACGTGCTGGTCTATGACGCGGCCGACACCCTGCGCGTGGACGGCGGCACGGGCCGCGACACGCTGCGCATCGACGGCAGCGGGGTAAACCTGAACCTGACGACGCTGAACAACTTCAGCACGCCAGCGACGGCACCGGCGAATCCGTACAGCAACATCGAGATCATCGACCTCACCGGCAGCGGCAACAACACGCTGACGCTGAATGCTGCCGATCTGCTGGGGCTAGTCGATGCGGCGACGGACGTCGGTGGCGGAAGGGATCAAAATCTGCTGCGAGTCGACGGGAATGCAGGAGATGCTGTAGTTGCAGCCGGCATCTGGACTGAATTGGGTCGCGCAGATGTCAGTGGCTCACTAAGCGGTAGTGGCGTCTATACGCTTTATCAAAGCGGTGCAGCGCATCTGTTGGTCCGAAACACCATAGACCAGTCCGGTATCGCGACCCCGGTGGATACCGTGGCGCTCTCTGCGCTGGATGGAGCTGACGGCTTCCGTATCAACGGTGAGCTTGCCAATGGATTTGCGGGCCGCTCCGTCTCCTCCGCGGGCGATATTAACGGCGATGGCTACGATGACGTGATCGTCGGTGCGACGCGGGCGAGTGCCAATGGAGCTGCGTCAGGCGCGAGCTATGTGGTCTTTGGTCGCGCAAGCGGACTCCCCAGCACGGTTGAAGTATCGACACTGAATGGTGCCGACGGCTTCAAGATCCATGGCGAGGGCATAGGGCACTATGCAGGGGTGGTCGCGGCAGCGGGTGATGTGAATGGCGATGGCTACGATGATGTGTTGATCGCCGCGTCGGGTGTTGATGTCAACGGAACCAATTCGGGTGCGGCCTATGTGGTCTTCGGCAAGGCCAGTGGCTTCACCAGTGTGATAAGCCTGTCCTCGCTGGCCGGCAGCAATGGCTTCCAGATCAATGGGGAAGCCCTTGGCGATCAACTCGGCTCTGTTGCTGGTGCAGGGGATCTCAACGGCGATGGCTATGACGATCTGCTGATCGGCGCGCAGTTCTCGGATGTGGGTGGAGGCGACTCTGGCGTCAGTTATGTGGTGTTCGGACGCAATGGCGGGTTTTCCAGCGAGCTGAATCTTTCGTCGCTTGATGGCGTCAATGGTTTCCAGATCAACTTCCAGGGCGCTGGTGGCAGCTTCGGACGGTCGCTTTCGTCCGCGGGAGATGTCAATGGTGATGGCATTGATGATCTGATCATTGGCGCGGACCATGCTGACGTGAACGGTGCGAGCTTCATCGTTTTCGGTCGCAACGGGGGCTTCGGCAGCGTTCTGGAAGTCTCCGCGCTAGATGGCATAACGGGATTCAAGATCGTTGGGGCCGAAGCGGGTGATCAGGCGGGTTCGGTTGCGTCGGCCGGCGATGTCAACGGCGACGGCTACGATGATCTGATCATTGGAGCCGATGGCGCAGCGCCCAATACTCCTTACTCCGGTGCAAGCTATGTGGTCTTTGGCCGAGCCACGGGCTTCGGTAGCGCCATCAACCTGTCGACACTGAATGGCAGCACCGGTTTCCGTCTGAATGGTATCGACAACGGCGACCTGAGTGGCTTCTCGGTCTCGGCTGCGGGCGATGTCAACGGCGACGGGTATGCGGATGTACTGATCGGCGCAGCGGACGGCGATCCCAATGGACTCAGCTCCGGTGAAAGCTATGTCGTCTTTGGTCGGGCCGGCGGCTTTGCCAGCGAGATGGATTTGTCCTCGCTCAACGGTGTCAACGGTTTTGTGATCAACGGCGAGGCAGCAGGAGATCGGAGTGGCAATAAGGTTTCGGCTGCAGGTGACGTCAATGGTGACGGTTTTGACGATCTGATCATTGGCGCTCATACCGCATCTCCGGGCGGCAGGTCGGAAGCTGGTGCCGCCCATGTGGTCTTCGGCTTTGCCACTCTGGGCGGTGCCATTGACGTGGTGGGTTCGAGCGCCGACAACACGACGACACTGACGACGTTGCAGAAGGGCGTGGACGGCGGTGCCGGCAACGACAGCCTGACGGGCAACGCTAGCGCCAACACGCTGATCGGCGGCCAGGGCAACGACACGCTCAACGGTGCAGGCGGCAATGACGTGCTGATTGGTGGTGCGGGCAACGACGTGCTGGTCTATGACCCCGCCGACACCCTCCGGGTGGACGGCGGCAGCGGCCGCGACACGCTGCGCATCGACGGCAGCGGCGTGAACCTGAACCTGACGGCACTGAACAACTTCAGCACGCCCGCAACGCCGCCGGCCAACCCCTACAGCAACATCGAGATCATCGATCTCACCGGCAGCGGCAACAACACGCTGACGCTCAATGCGGCGGATCTGCTGCGGCTGGTGGATGCGGCGACGGACGGCAGCGGCGGCCGCGACCAGAACCTGCTGCGGGTGGATGGCAACGCGGGCGATGCGGTGGTGACCTCATCGGGTCTGTGGGCCAATGCCGGTGCCCGAAACGCACATGGCAACGCCGGTACCGGTTACACGCTCTACACCAGCGGTACCGCACAACTGCTGGTGCAGAACGGCGTGGACCAGAGCGGTATCGCGGTGCCGGTGTCCAGCCTGTCGATGACCACCCTCAACGGCAGTAACGGATATCGACTGCTGGGAGAGGCCACCTACGCAAACACGGGTCATTCTGTTTCCGGTGCGGGGGATGTCAACGGCGATGGCTTTGACGACGTGATCATCGGTGCTCGCTACGGCGACTCGAATGGCGTCAACTCGGGGACCAGCTATGTGATTTATGGCGCTGCGGGTGGCATGTCTGCGAGCCAGGGGTTGGGCAGTAGCGGCGTCCGGATCGCCGGCCCCGCCGCTAATGCCGGGGCCGGATGGTCCGTGTCCGGCGCGGGCGATGTCAACAACGACGGCTTTGCTGATGTCGTGATGGGTGCGCCATTTACGACGCTGACGACCCCTGCCAATGCATTCGGAGGGAGCTTTGTCGTCTTTGGTGGTTCGGCGTTGCCTGCCAATATCAGTCTCAACGGATTGACCGGCAGCAATGGTTTTCGGGTCACGGCGCCAGCGGGGAGCTTCCCCGGCCGGTCGGTTTCGGACGCGGGCGATGTCAATGGGGACGGCTATGCGGATGTGTTGATCAGCGCCGAGCGGTTTGCCGCCAATGGCCTGAGCGGCTCGGGAAGCGCGTTCGTCGTGTACGGACGGCCGGGCGCCTTCACCGCCGATATCAATCTCACGACGATGAACGCGGCTTCGGGATTCCAGATTGCCGGGGAGATGGAAAACGACGAGATCGGCAGGGTGGTATCGTCGATCGGGGACTTCAACGGCGATGGATTCGATGATCTGATCATCGCGAATTATCAGCTCTCGCGCGGGGTAACGACTCAGATCGGTGGCAATTATGTGGTGTTTGGAGGCAGCGGCCTGACGTCAAGTGTCAATCTCTCCGCCTTGAATGGCAGTAACGGGTTCCGGATCTTCGGGACAACCGGATCGGAGCAGCTGGGCAGCTCCGTCTCCGGGGTGGGCGATCTCAACGGCGACGGCTTCGCGGATTTCATCGTCGCGCAGGGATTCAGTGGGACAGGTCTGAGCTATGTCGTGTTCGGCCGTTCCGGTGCAATGCCCGGAACGCTGCAGCTCAGCACCCTGAACGGCAGCAACGGATTCGTGCTGTCGCCCCCCTCTAACAACCGATTCGACGTCTCCGGCGCGGGCGACATCAACGGCGATGGATATGACGATCTGATCCTGACCACGAACATCGGTGGAGGGTCCTCTTACGTGCTGTTCGGCAGGGCGGGAGGCTTCACGTCCAACATTGATTTGTCCTCTCTGGGGGGCGCTACCGGATTCCGGCTGACCGATACCGAGCAAGCGGTCACCGCTTCTGCTGCCGGCGACATGAACGGCGATGGTTTTGACGATGTCATCCTGGGGGCCCCTTTCACCGGGTCCAACTCCGGCACTGCTTTTGTGGTGCACGGTTTTGCCACGGCAGGGACGATGAGCCAGGTCGGTACTGGCGGCAATGACACCCTGGTCGCCGGCACTGCCGACACCGGTCTCAACGGCGGTGCCGGCAACGACAGCCTGACGGGCAATGCGAGTGCGAATACGCTGATCGGCGGGCTGGGTAACGACACCCTCAACGGCGGTGGTGGCAATGATGTGCTGATCGGGGCGGCAGGCGACGACCTGCTGATCTACGACGCGCTGGATGTCACCCGGGTGGATGGCGGCAATGGCACCGACACGCTGCGGCTGCAGAACGGTGACGACATCAACTTCACTGCGATCCACGATCTGCTGATTACCGGTATCGAGCGCATCGATCTGGAGACGGATGCGGGGATCAATCAGCTCACGCTGGCCGTGCGCGACATCCTGGCGCTGTCGGATTCCACGAACGATCTGTTCATCTTCGGCAATACCGGCGACATCGTGGATTTGTCACCGGGCTTTGCGGATACCGGCAATTTCACGCAGGACGGGCGCACCTACGACCTCTACACGAT
This sequence comes from Nevskiaceae bacterium, assembly GCA_040377605.1. Taxonomy (GTDB): domain Bacteria; phylum Pseudomonadota; class Gammaproteobacteria; order Nevskiales; family Nevskiaceae; genus Solimonas. The sequence continues at coordinate 9,760 of JBEIOK010000039.1, forward strand.
TGCTGGCAACGATGCGCGCGTGTACATCGAGCAGGGGCTGACGGTGATCTGAGGTGGCAGGGTCCGTCGGCCGGCGCTCACCCCCCGCGGCGTCGACCGGCGGCCCCTGTTTTTCAAGGGGTTGTGACCCTGCGAAGTGCCGCGGGATGCCTATACCGCAGTATTGGCATAACGGATGGGGGGCAGCAGGGTGGCAATGCGCTGTTCACCGGTCTGGTTCAGGCGCAACAGGGCCGCGTCGGCGTACTCGCACAGGGTCCGGGCCGACGCAAATGAATGCGCGGGCCCCGCGCAGAGTCCGATCAGCGCTCGCGCCACGCCGCGGGGCGTGCCGGGATGGGGAATGTTCTGGTGATCGATGGCGGTGGCGAGGCGTTCCGCAATGCCCTGTGCAGCCGTCAGATCGCAGTTCTCGATCAGCACCGCGAATTGCTCGGCACCCAGATAGGCGACCAGCTCATTGGGGCGGACCTGGGCCGACAGGGTCTGCGCCAGGGAACGGATGCTGGCTTCGGCGCCTACGTTGCCGAGGCGGACGTTGTAGGAGCGCAGGTGGCGCAGGCCGATCATGAGCAACGCCACCGGTTGGTCCGCAATGCGCGCGCGATGCAGCAGGCGCTCGGCCCTAGCTAGGAATTCATTGCCGTTGGGCAGTCCCGTCAGCGCATCGATCGTGGCGGCCCGGCCCAGGATGTTCTGCATGCGTTCGTTGAACATCAGCAGGCCCCCGATGTTCCAGGCCAGGATGAACAGGTTCATGTGCAGCATCATCGCGGCCTGTACGGGGCCGGATGCCATGAAGTCGCCCTGACGGTCGAGTCCGGCTGACAGTACGACACGCACATAGCAGGGCACCGCAGCAATGACGAAGACGACGATCAGGAACCGGCGGATCATCAGCGGGTCCCGCCGCTGCACGCGCATCAGATCGATGGTGACGAGGGTCAGGAGAACGCCGTTCAGCGCACCAATGGCCATGGCACGGGCCGCGAGGTTTGTGGACAGCGGTGGAACCAGCATGGCGACGGTGACAGCGCCGGAAACGCCAATCACCCAGCCGAGGGACAGTTGCAGCCCGTCGAATCGGCGGGTGCCGTCCCAGAGCAGCATCAGCCAGCCGATGATAAGGCCGTTGCCGACACCAATGGAGGCCCAGTCAGGAGCAAGCCCGCGGGCGGCAATGAGCAGGCTGCCGGCGGCGCCAACGAAATTGGCCAAGCCCCACAGTAGCAACGACGGGTGCTCGCGGCGGGTGCGCCAGACGATCAACTGCGCCGTGCCCAGCAGCAAGCTGTTGACCACTGTCATTACGAACAGCGTGCGGATGTCCATCTTTTGTTGTTATTCCCCTGTTCATTCCCGGTTCCCTCCGGGCTGAGCGCGCATGCGCATGGCGCGGCAACGCAGCAGTGCGCGGAGTCTGAACGGTTTTCGCTGCAGACGGAACCGCAACAGACAGGTACCGCTGAGCAGATTGTCACCCCCATTTGTCGGGTCAAACAAATCAAGGACCTACAGCGACTCGGGGCGGGATGCGTGAACTTGGTGAGAAAAGCGTGAGAAAAAAATGCGGGTTCCGTGAGGACTTGGTACCGCGCGACCGCGTGTACTCGGTCCCGCAATGCGCGGTGAGGATTTCTGCCTCCGCGGCGCATGCCGGGTCGAGGGGTTGGGCGATCCGTCCGCACCTCGTCGGCAGTACTCACATTACTCTCTGGGAGATTCACTCATGGCTTCTATGCACACCCTCAAGCAGGCCCGTCGTCAGTATTCCCGCAAGGCCGAACGCGGCCAGGGCATGACGGAATACATCATCATCGTCGCGCTGGTTGCGGTCGCCGCGATCGGCTCTTACTCGTTCTTTGGCAAGACGGTTCGCGGCCAGATGGCCGGCATTTCCAGCGTCCTGTCGGGCGGCGACGGCACGGCGGGTATCGCCTCGGCGGCAGATGCGGCGACCAGCGCCCAGACCGAAGCCGATGCCGGCTACAACCTCGGCACCTACAACAGCGGCCACAACAACATCCAGTAAGCCTGGAACCGCAGCGAATCGTGTCATGACCGGCCGTTCGCGCAGGCTGGTATCCCCCACCTTCCATAGGAAGGTGGGGGGCCAGACCTCGGTTTTTGTCGTGGTCACGGCGGCGATCATGCTGGTGTCGGCGCTGACCGTGTATAACGCGGGCCGCCTGGCCTTGCAGCGTATCCAGTTGCAAACAGCGGCCGATGCGGCCGCCTATAGCGGCGCGGTGATGCTGGCGCGCAGCTACAATTTTTCGGCCTATGCCAACCGCGGCATGGTGGCCAACCACGTGGCCATTGCGCAGGCGGTAGGGCTTGCGTCGTGGGCCAAGTACTACTGCTTGATCTACACGCTCACCAACTGTGGTGAGTTTCCGACGCTGGGCACCGGGCCCGGCATCGAGGCAGCACTGCTGCAGGTTCCGCCGGGGGCACCCGGCATCGTGCCGTTCGAGTTGTACCGGGTGTTGTCGCTGGCGATGTATCAGTCGATCGATGTGGCGCTGCCGCCGCTGGTGACGACAGCCGACGCGATTGTCACCGTCCTGTCTGCCGCTTCCAACGCCTATCACCTTGCGGCACTGGCCGAGCTGGGCGGCGCTGCAGTCGATAGCGGACTGCTGGCCGAGGTCGTGCGGGCCAACGATGCCGATGCCTCCATCAGTGTGTTCGGGGTCGGCACCGTGGCGGCATCCACAGCCTTGATCACCACCTTCACGACGTACCGCGATCCGCTGACGCCCGGGTCTGATGTCGGTGACCGGTTGCGCGGCACGGTGGATAACGCGCTCGATGGCTTCTCCAAGGTACGTGCAAGCCTGGAAGTCCTGCCGTTTCCGCTGTTTTCGTTTGGCGCCTGCGTGACGGCCGCCGGCGTTCCCGGGGTGGGGGCCGCCATCGTCTCGGCCGTCTATGGCGGGCTGACGACGCTGACCCCGGACAACCGTCAGTGGAACGCGACCGACAGTGCGGTGTTCCCGGCGCTCTATGCCTGCGGTGGCGTGATCCCGCCGACGCAGAACAGTCCCCCGGTGCCGGCCGGCACCATCACCCCGCTCCTGGTCCCCCCCTCATTCGCGAGTGCGTCGGTGGGGGGCGTGGCTCCGGGGCCGTTCGATATCGGGGCGTCCTATGCGGGTTTGCAGGGCTACTGGGATGTCAGCAACACCACGGGAGGCCTGCTATCGGATTCGACGCCGCCACTGACGCTGTATGTCCGTCGCGGCAGTGACACCATCAAGACGTTGTCGCAAATGAATGATGCCGGCACCTTCCCGGTCGCTGGTGGAGAGCTGCGGCTGGAAGAGGCATTGGCGGGCAACGAAATGCAGGTGGGCGCCTCCTCGCAGGCTTATTTCGTGCGGCCAGACACCCCGGGTTACCTCACCACCGCCGAGTACGGCAACCTGTTCAATCCGTACTGGGAAGCAAGGTTGGTCAATACCGGGCTGCTGCAGGACGCGGCCGCAGCGGCTGCACAGGACCTGCTGCCATGAGCGCCGGATTGAGCCGGTGGCAGCGCGGCCAGGCGGCGATCGAGATGTCGATCGCCAGCGCATTTCTGCTGGTGCCGTTGTTCCTGATGACGCCCATGATCGGCAAGTACGCGGACATGGCGATGGCCACGCACCAGGCTGCGCATTACGCGGCATTCCAGCGAACGGTGGTGGCTGAGCCGACCAATCTCATCGGCCTTGGCGATCACTCGCGTGGCGCCGAGATGGTGGAACTGAGTAACGGCTCCCTGAAGAACAGTGCCATCGCTCGTTACTTTGGTGGCAATACTTTCACCATCAACAACCTGCAGCAATCGGCGGCCTTCAACCTCGTCCTCTACGAGAATCGGCCGTTGTGGACCGATCATGCGGGCAATGAGCTGCTGCCGACCTCCAGTCTGCTGCCGTCGATCGGAAGCGCTGGCCTGAGCATGAGCGAAGCCTTCACCAGTCCCGATCTGGGCGGCACGGCGCTGCAGGCCACGATGGGGACGGTGAACACGCTGACGCTGAATACGGTGGGTTTCCGCTTCAACTACTCCTGGTACTACACCGCGACAATGACGATGTCGCCGGAGAATCCGATCGGTCCCGAGCCCTTTGATTCGCTGGGCCTGACATTCACGGCGAGTGCAACGGTGCTGGGCGATGGATGGAGTGCGTCGGCTCCGGGCTATACGACTCAGCAGATCAGCGGCGTGGTGCCGACCAGCAAGTTCGGGCCGATCAATGCCGCGCTGCTGGCCACCGCCGTCGTGCTGCCGGATGTCGTGCAGCTCGAGCTGGGTCGCATCGTCGAGGACGATCCCTGCGAGGTGCCCTCGGATCGCACGCTGCCGGGGCCCACGCTGTGCACGCCGCTGCTGCCGGAAGTGGTGCCGCTGCCATGAACCGGATTCAGGCGCTGTGTCTGACCTTGTCCATCCTGTCCGGCCTTGCGGCCGTTCCGGTGTTGGTCGCGAATCCAGAAACGGCAACGGCAGCGTGCGAGATGCCGCGGTTGCCGGCTGGAGCCACAGTGCGGGTGATCGGCGATGAGCTGGTCGCCAATGGCCTCCCGCTGTCGATCGTCGAAGTGCAGCACGCCATGAGCAATGCGGAAATGCTGTCGCACTTTCGGGCGCTCTGGACACCAGGGCATGGCAAGCCGCCCCGCTTTGTCGAATACCCGCTGGGAGTGTGGACGGTGCTCGCGCACCGTAGCGGACCCTGCTTTTACACCGTGCAGGTGAGGACGGAGGCCATGGGGCTGTCGACCCTGGCGATTTTGGGGGTGGGGAAGCCGGAAGCGGCAGCGCTGCACGGTGCTCCACCGCCGCTCGATTTTCCGACGGCCGAGGTACTGAGTCACCTGCGCAGTCAGGACCAAGGCAAGGCGGCCGATACCTGGGTGCTGTCAACCACACGCAGTGCCTCGGGCCTCGCAAAGGATTTCAACGACCTGCTGAGTCTGCAGGGTTGGCATCTGCTGATGGCGCGCGGTTCGGATAACGATCACAGCCCCTTGGATAGTGACAGTCGTGTGCTGATTTTTCAGCGTGGACACGAGGACCTGGGCATTGCGATCGGGCCGGGACCGAACGGCGCCTCAGCCGTCGTGACACGGGTGATCCGATGAGGCTGCTCCGGATCATGCGCGGGCAGTCGTCAATCGAGTACGTCGCGGGCGTAGCGGCTGCTGCGATGGTGTTGATTGTCGGCTTTGCAGGGGATCCATCACCTGCGGAAGAACTGCTAGAGGCCCTCAAGGGCTTCTGGAACCACTACAGCTATCTGATTTCGATGCCTTGAGGACTTCTGTGATGAAACTGCCCCGTATTCCCATCAGCAAGAACATGGCGCTCATGCTGGGTGCCGTCGTTCTGGCGGCCATCTCGGTGGTGCTCGTCAAGCAGTATCTGGACAACGAGAAGAAGCGGTATCAGATGGAAGTATCGGCTGCGCTGTCCAAGGGCATGGTTCAGGTGGTGGTGCCCGTGCGGGACGTGATGGCGGGTACGGTGGTCAACGGCAGCAACATGTCGCAGCGACTCTATCCGCAGGACCTGGTCTACGAAGACGCGATTACCACCGAAAAATGGCGCGAGTATGCCGGACGCCTGCTCGTCAAGCCGGTCCGCGCGGGCAAGCCGTTGCTGACATCCGACTTCATTGCATCTGCAGGCTCCGGCTTCTCGGGTTCATTGCCGGCTGACACACGTGCGGTGACGATCTCGGTGGATTCGATCAACTCGATCAACGGCATGATCCAGCCGGGTGATCGTGTCGATGTGCTGCTGTCTCAGCGCGATACCGAGACCGGTATCGGCACGCAGGTATTGCCGCTGCTGCGCCGCACGCAGGTTCTTGCCACCGGTCGATTGCAGGCCAGCGGTGAGGATGGTGGCCCGCGCACGCAATCTTCAGTCGGCGGTGCGGGCCTGCTGCGCGGGCCGGCTGCAATCACCGAGGCAACCCGCGGTTACAACACCATCACGGTCGCGGTGACGCCGACGGAGGCGTCGGCGCTGGTACTGGCGCAGCAAGTGGGGCAGCTGCGTGTCGTCCTGGCCAGTGCCAATCAGACCGAAGGCAACCTCTCGGAGGTGCCGCGCCTGACGCACAAGGAGCTGATCGCACAACTCGGCGGTGGACCGGCCAAGCCTGCCGCTTCCAGCGGGCCCGCCAAGGTCAAGGCGCCAGCACCCGTGAAGGCGCCGCCTCGCAAGGTGGAATTCATCATCGGCACCACCCGCGGCATCGAGAAGTCGCAAAGCGATGCCCCCGTCGCTGCTCCCGCGGCTACAGCCTCCAGCGCCGCCGCCACGACCGTGAGCCGACCCGAAGAGATTCTCAAGACACTCGCTGCGGTAGCGGCGTCCAGCGCCAACTCGGGACAGGGCCAGCCATGAATCTTTCCTCTTCTCTTTCTCGTTGCACCGTGAGGGGCCACCTGCGCGCTCTGCTGGTGACGCTGATCGCCGCGTGCAGCACGATGGCACTGGCCAACGTCGATGCGGGCACCGCTGCCAAGCCGAATGCAGGCGCCGTCCGCCCGGTCGAGACGATTTCTCTCTATACCGGTGAGGTCAAGATTCTGCGGCTTTCGGAGATCGAGCGCGTTGCAGTTGGCAACGGCGAGTTGTTGTCGGTCAGCCATCAGGCCGGTGAACTGGTTCTGATCGGGACCTCCACCGGCTACACCAATCTCGTGGTGTGGACCCGCGACGGTCGCATCCATGCATTCAATATCGATGTAGCAGGCTCCAAGAGCGCCAGCGTCGAGATGCGGCGGATGATCTATCTGACCGTGCAGGTCGTGGATTTCCGCAAGTCGGTGCTGAGCCGCATTGGCATCAACTGGCAGCAGGCTGCGGCCGGGCCGGTGCTCGGCATCGTCACCAACTGGGTCAACAATCCGTACTACCGCATTGGTGATCCGACGCAAGGCGGCGAGGACCCGAATCGATTTCGTGGCCCGGGCGGTACGCTGACCGCGCTCCCTCTCGACACCAAGCCGGAGGCTTTTTTTGGCATCACCAGCTCGCTGTCGTCGGTCATCAATCTGGCGGCCCAGAATGGTGACGCCTACATCCTGGCCAGTCCGCAGCTGTCCACCCGCAGCGGTGGCAGTGCCGACTTCCTGGCCGGTGGTGAGGTGCCGATCCCGATCACCAGTGCACTGGGACAGGTATCGGTGCAGTACAAGGAGTACGGCATCAAGTTGACGATCAAGCCGGAAGCCGATGCACAGGGGCAGATTCTGGCAAGCATCGACACCGAGGTCAGCCAGATCGATCCCTCGGTCACGGTCAACAGCTTCCCGGGCTTCCTGACCCGCCGTGCCAGTTCCAGCGTCAACGTGCTCAGCAATCAGACGATCGTACTGAGCGGTCTGATGCAGGCGAACGGCGCCGACAATGTGAACGCGGTGCCGTGGCTGGGCAAGATTCCGGTACTTGGGCGGCTGTTCAGCAGTCGTGACTATCAGGCGGCGCGCAGCGAGCTGGTGATTTTCGTGACGCCGACGGTGTTCGATGTCGAGTCTCCGCTCAACAATCAGGTCATCGAGCGCGGGTTGGACCGTATTGATGCCTTCAACGACGGGCCGGGTCGCAAGGTCTACGCCCCAGGCTTCGGTAGTGGCCCCGCGGCCGCCATGCCGGCGCCCGCGCCCGAGGGCGCCAGCGATGCCGAGCGCCAACAGCGCCAGTCACAGCGACAGGCGCAGTTGAAGGCGCTGCAGGCGGGCGAGACACCGCCCGTACTGCCGGAAGGTGGTCCGCTGGTCGTCGAACCGCCGAAACCCGCCCCGGCGTCGATGCCTGTCCAGTCGACGGTGCCGCCGGCGGCTCAGTCGGCGCCGCCGCCGGTGAGCATCATCGGCAGCGCGACACAGTGGGGTGTACAGGTTAGCTCCTCCCGCGATCTGGCCTGGTCTCAAGCGCTGGCCCGCAAGCTGATCAAGGGCGGCCACAACGCTGGTGTCCTGCATGTGCCGGGCACTCAGGACAACCCATCGGTCTACGTCGTTCGCCTGGGACCCTATGACAGCCAGGCCGCTGCCAGAGCGGCGCAGAAGCAAGTGGCCGCAGCCGGACTTCCATCAGCCTTCGTACTACAACGCGCCGTACTGTTTGACGCCAACCTGATTGACCGACCGCCGCAGGACGTCTCGCAGCCGGTCATCCAGAGCACTGCACCCGGCAACGGCGGCTGAGGCCAGGAGCGCACCATGTTCCAGATCTCCATTAGCAGTTCGCGCGGAAAGTCCAATGTCGTGACCTGCCGGGCATCGTCTTGCGTCATTGGCAAGTCGCCCGACAATCTGGTGGTCCTGCAGGGCTGGCAGGTTGCCGGTCAGCACGCGACCTTGTTCGAGAATGAGGGCTCGCTGTATCTGCGCACGGAGGACGCGCGGGCGAGCACGCTGCTCAACGGCAAGCGGGTACAGGGCGAAGTCGGACCACTGCTGCCTACCGACCATATCGAGATCGGCTCCTACCTGTTGCTGGCAGAACTGATCGTCGACAAGCCGCAGACCCTACAGGGACTGGTGGCGATGAGCTCCGGCACGACGGGCGCTCACGAGTCGCCGCGAGCGTCCGAATCCTCAGCGTCGCCTGGAGCGCCGATTACCCGAACCGCAGAGACCGACGCCGAAACGGAAGCGCGTAATCAGGCAGAGAAGGCCCAGCGAAAGGGCCGCGCCACCGAGCTGTTCAACCGGTTGCGGCAGATCCATGAGCGCGCGATCGCAAGACTG
>JBEIOK010000127.1:0-7999 GCA_040377605.1 Nevskiaceae bacterium
ATGTAGTTCTTGCGCATGCGACCGGAGATGTGGGCGTTGACCACGTGTCCGTTCTCCAGCTTCACGCGGAAAGTGGTGTTCGGCAGGGTTTCCATCACCACGCCATTCATCTCAATGTGATCTTCCTTCGCCATACGCCTCAAGCCCGAAAAAGGGCGGCCATTATCGAGAAACCCCCCCAAAGCTTCAACCGGAGGGTAAAGGTGACCATCCGAGCGGTCCCAGCGCCTCCAGCGGGCGGAAGCGGCGCTTGTAGTCCATCTTGAGGCTTTCGGGCACCCAGTAGCCCAGATAGAGGTGCTCCAGCTGCGCGAGGCGCGCCTGCTCGAGCTGTATCAGCACCGCGTAGGTCCCCAGGCCGCGCGCCGATTCGGCAGGATCGAAAAAGGTATAGACCGCGGACAGTGAACGCGGCAGGTGATCCACCACGGCGACCGCCAGCAGACGTCCTTCGCGACGCAGGCACCAGTAGCGCACATCCATCCAGTGGCAGCCGAGGAAGGCGTGAAAGGCGGCGCGGTCACCGGGATCCATGCCGCCGCCCGGGTGTCGCATCGACAGGTAGTCGCGATAGAGCGCGAAATGGGCCTCGCCCAGCCGGTGCTCGATGCTGAGCTCGAGGTCGGCATTGCGGCGGACGCAGCGGCGCTGGCTGCGATCGGCCCGGAAATGCTCGATCGGGACCCTGACCGGGATGCAGCGTGCGCAGTCGCGGCAGTGCGGTCGGTAGGCGTGGTCGCCGCTGCGCCGGAAGCCCTGGCTCAGCAGCGACTCGTAGCGCGCGGCATCGAGTGCAAACTCGGGATCGATGAAAGCGCTGCGCGCCAGACGCCGCGGCAGATAGCCACAGGCGTGTTCCTGGCTGAGGTAGAGGCGCACGGGTGCGGGGCCATTGGGATCAGTCATGCCGATCCGTGCCGGTGCTGGAGCTCGCAGGGCACGCCCCGCTCGAAACGCCAGTGACCCGGCGCGGGCCCCTCGCGCACGGCACCGGCCAGCACGCGCAGAAAGTCGTCACGCGCGACGGAGTGCGCTCCCAGGCGCAGCAGATGGTCCGAACTCACCTGGCAGTCGATCAGCGGAAAGCGCCAGTCCTGCAGCTGCCGGCACAGCCAATACAGTGCGATCTTGGAGCCGTCATCGACCCTGGAGAACATCGACTCGCCGAAAAAAATCCGGCCCAGGGCGATGCCGTACAGGCCGCCGACCAGCGCGCCGTCGCGCCACATCTCGACACTGTGGGCATGGCCGAGCTGATGCAGCTGGCGATAGGCCTGACGCATGTCGTCGCCAAGCCAGGTGCCACGACTGCGCGCGCGCGGGCCGGCGCAGGCATCGACCACCGCGTCAAACGCCTGGTCAAGGGTGACGGCGTAGTCGGCGCGGCGGAGGGCGCGCTGGAGGCTGCGCGAGACGTGCAGATGCTCGGGGTCCAGTACGGCGCGCGGGTCGGGGCACCACCAGAGGATCGGCTCATCCGGGTTGTACCAGGGGAAAATGCCCTGGCCGTAAGCACGCAGCAGGCGCTGCGGGGACAGGTCCCCGCCGATCGCCAGCAGCCCATTGGGGTCCCGCATCGCCAGATGCGCAGGGGGGAAGGGCTGCTGCGGGTTGCGCGGGTCCAGCCAGTGCAGTCGGACGGGGCTGTCCATGCGGAAGGGGTCGAAGGGCCAGTCTGAACTAGCATACGGCCGACACCCGGCCGCGGACCATGGCGGGTCAGTGGAAGGTGGGTGCGACGGCGGGCAGGTCGCGCAGTGCCCACTGCACCACGGCGTCGTGCTCGAAGTGCGTGATCGGCTCTTCCGCGCTTGGTGGGCCGGCCTCCGTGATCTTGCCGCTGTCGTCGAAGTGGATGCGCGCGCCGGCAGTCTGGATGCGGATTTCCCCGCTGTCGTTGGCCTTGTCGACCGAGAGTTGCAGGTAGCGGATGTCGCGGCCGGCAAATTCAGGCAGTCGGTTATCACCTGCGGCGATGGACGCAGCCTGTTCCGCGCTGAACTCACGGATGCCACCTTCGGGCGTCAGGAGAAAGTGTCGAACGTTCATGTTCTTGACCCCACGCAATGGTTGTTCCTCGGTTTGATGCTACTGATGCTCGTTATATGAAGCTTGACGACCCGGTTTCAAGGCAATGCAGCCCTGTCCGCGTAACGGTCGGCCGGCGCGGATTAGCGGACCCCTTCGCTATACTGCGCTGAATCTCGCACACGGAGCCGTGGCTCCGGACCCGCGCCCCTTTCCCGCCATGTTCAAAAGCCGAGCCCACGCCACCGACGAAGCTGCGGGACCCAGTTGGCTTGAGCGGCTGCCCCGCGAGGCCGCCATGCTCGCCTGCCTGGGCCTGTCGCTGTTCCTGCTGGTCACGCTGATCAGCTTCGATCCCAATGACCCCGGCTGGTCGTCGTCCGGCAGTGGTGAGCCGGTGCGCAACCTGGCCGGCAGCATCGGGGCCTGGCTGGCAGATGTGCTGCTGTCGCTGTGTGGTTACGTGGCGTTCCTGCTGCCTTGGGCGGTGCTGCTGATCGGGCTGCGCATCTTCCGCAACGCGGAACCGGAGGCGGGCATGCCGCGGGGCGTGCGCGTGGCGGCCTGGCTCATCCTCCTGGCCAGCCTGGCGGCACTGTGCGCACAGCATGTCGGCGCCTCACCCACCTGGGCGCCGCAGGGCAGTGGCGGCATCGCGGGTCAGGCACTGGCCCAGGGGCTGGTGGCGGTGCTCAGTGGTTTCGGCGCCAGCCTGCTGCTGCTGACGCTGGCGGTTGCCGCGGCGCCGTTGGCATTGACGTTCTCCTGGCTGGGCGTGCTGGATCATGTCGGCAACAGCTTGATGCGGCTGGCTGAAGGCCGGCTGAAGTCCGGTGCCGTCGCCGGTAGCGCGGAAGACCCGGTGACATCGGAAGCCGTGGCTGGCCTGGAGGTTCGCACCGAGCCGACCCTGTCGGTCAACCCGGGTGGTCGGATCGAGCCGTCGCTGTTCTCGGAGGCGGCCGAGTCAGGCACGACGTCCGGTGGCGGCAAGCGCAAGCGCAAGGCGCCGAGTCTGATCGGCACGGAAGAGGAGCAACTGGAACTGCTGCGCGCCGCGGCACCGATACCGATGCCGGAGAGGCCTGCGCGTGCCCGCAAGGAGAAGGAGTCCGGCGTGGTGCCAGCGTTCGACGGGGATCCATTGCCGCCGACTACGATGCTGGATCCTGCGCGGCCCTCCGGCCGCCAATACACCCCGGAGGAGCTGGAGCGGTTGTCGCGCGACGTCGAGCGGCATCTCGAGTCCTTCGGCGTGCGCGCTCAGGTCGTCGCCGCGACACCAGGGCCGGTCATCACGCGTTTCGAGCTGCAGCCTGCAGCCGGCGTCAAGGGCTCGCAGATCACCAACCTGTCGCGTGATCTGGCGCGCTCGCTGTCGGTCGCCAGCGTGCGCGTGATCGAGGTCATCGAGGGCAAATCGGTGATCGGGCTGGAGATTCCGAACCAGAAGCGCGAGATGGTGATGCTGCGCGAGATTATCGACTCCAGCTCCTACCGCAATTCACCATCGTCTTTGACGGTCGCATTGGGCAAGGACATCGCCGGTCACCCGGTCGCGGTGGATCTGGCCAAGATGCCGCACTTGCTGGTCGCGGGCACGACGGGTTCGGGCAAGTCGGTGGCGATCAACGTCATGATCCTGTCGATGCTGTTCAAAGCCACCGCCGAAGAGGTGCGCTTCATCTTCATCGATCCGAAGATGCTGGAGTTGTCGGTGTACGAGGGCATTCCGCATCTGCTGACGCCGGTGGTCACCGACATGAAGGATGCGGCCAACGCCCTGCGCTGGTGTGTGGCCGAAATGGAGCGCCGCTACCGCCTGATGTCGGCGCTGGGCGTGCGCAACCTCGCCGGGCTCAACAAGAAGCTGGCGGAGGCCGCAGCCGCCGGGCAGCCGATCCGCGATCCCCTGGCCAAGGCGCCGGAACTGTTCGATGAGGCCCCCGCCTTCGAGCCGGAAGCGCTGGAAGCTTTGCCGCACATCGTGGTCATCATCGATGAGCTGGCCGACATGATGATGGTGGTCGGCAAGAAGGTCGAGGAACTGATCGCCCGTCTGGCGCAGAAGGCGCGCGCCGCCGGGATTCACCTGATCGTCGCGACGCAGCGCCCCAGCGTTGACGTGATCACGGGTCTTATCAAGGCCAACATCCCGTCGCGTCTCGCGTTCCAGGTTGCCTCACGCATCGATTCGCGCACCATTCTCGACGAGATGGGAGCCGAGACCCTGCTTGGTCACGGCGATGGCCTGTTCCGGCCGATCGGGGCCAGCCGGCTCGATCGCGTGCATGGTGCCTTCGTCGACGATCACGAGGTGCACAAGGTCGTCGCATATCTCAAGCAGGTCGGTGAGCCGCGCTACATCGACAACATCTGCGCCGACGAGGCGCCAGCCGCCGGTGAGGGAATGGGGGGCGAGGAAGCCGAGTCCGACCCGTTGTACGACCAGGCCGTGGCGCTGGTGCTGGAGACCCGCAAGGCCAGCGTCTCCTGGGTGCAGAGACGTCTCAAGATCGGCTACAACCGTGCTGCGCGCATGGTCGAGCAGATGGAAGCGGCTGGCATCGTGGGCCCCAGCGGCCCCGGCGGTAATCGCGAGATCCTCGCGCCCGGTGGTCGGGATTGACCTGATGCGCCGGCGCGACAGTTCAGAAGGTATTCAGCGCTTCGCGTCACACTTGCGCCTCCTCCTCTTGCTGACGCCTCCCATGACCCTTCGTGCCCTGATCGTCGGCCTTGGCCTGACGGTCGCAATGCTGACCTCCGTCGAAGCATCCGCTGCCGGCAGTTCGCAAGCCTTGCAGCGGTTTGTCTCTGGCGTGCAGACCCTGTCAGCGTCCTTCGAGCAAGTGCAGACCGACGAGCAGGGGGCGGTGCTGTCGCAACGCAGCGGCATTTTCGAGCTGTCGCGCCCCGGCCGTTTCCGCTGGGAGTATCAGAAGCCCTACGCGCAGCTGATGATCAGCGACGGTCGCAAGGTTTATAACTACGAGCCTGATCTCTCGCAGGTTACGGTCCGCGACGCGGACGAGATTCTGCGCGGTACTCCGGCGGCATTGCTGGCACAGACGGGTGCAGATCTGGGCGAGGGCTTCGTCATCGAGGACGGCGGTCGCGAGGGCAAGACCGACCTGGTGCGGTTGAAGCCGAGGGCCGACGAGGGCGACTTCCGGGCAATCGAGATGTGGCTGATCGATGGCGTGCCACACCGCATGCGCTTCCTCGATTCGCTGGGAGGCGCGACCGATGTCCGGTTCACCCAGGTGCGGACCGGACTCAAGCCCGATCCGGCACGGTTCCGCTTGGTTCTGCCCAAGGGCGTCGAGGTCATCGATGCCGGAGCACCCTGACGTGTCCCTGCGTCCCGTCCCTTGAATGCGACCCGGGCCGCTGACGGGCACGACACGGCGCTGGAGCGGCCGTTGGCCGAGCGCATGCGACCGCGCACGCTCGACGAGGTCGCGGGGCAGGATCATCTCATGGCGGTTGGCGCTCCGCTGCGCAGCTTGCTGGAATCCGGCAACGTGCCGTCGATGGTGCTGTGGGGCCCGCCGGGCGTCGGCAAGACCACGCTGGCTCGCCTCATCGCCGGCATGACGGACGCGCAGTTCCTGACACTGTCGGCGGTCCTTGCCGGCGTCAAGGACATCCGCGAGGCCGTAGCCCAGGCCCAGGTCGAAGCCCAGGGGCTGACGGCTCGGCGCACGGTGTTGTTCATCGACGAGATCCATCGTTTCAACAAGGCCCAACAGGACGCGCTGCTGCCGCACGTCGAGGACGGTACGCTAATCCTCATTGGTGCGACGACCGAGAATCCTTCGTTCGAGCTCAACGCGGCCCTGTTGTCGCGATTGCGCGTGTTCGTGTTGCGTGCCCTTGACGCGGTCGCCATCGAGTCGCTGTTGCGCCGCGCCTTGGTCGATGCTGGCCGGGGTCTGGGCAGCGCGCCCGATGCACTGCCGGACGCATGGATTGCGCGCATTGCGGAGGCGGCCGATGGCGATGCGCGGCGCGGCCTGATCCTGCTGGAAACGGCACTGGCACTGGCCCAGGCTGAAGCCTCGCGTGATGACGCCCTGCTGGAACGGTTGATCGGCCGCGGTCTGCGCCGTTTCGACAAGCAGGGCGAGAATTTCTATGACCAGATCTCGGCGCTGCACAAGTCCGTACGCGGCAGCGATCCGGATGCCGCCCTGTACTGGCTGGCGCGCATGCTCGACGGTGGCGTCGATCCCCGTTACGTGGCCCGCCGCGTCGTGCGCATGGCGATCGAGGACATCGGCCTGGCCGATCCGCGCGCGCAGCGGCTGTGTCTGGACGCCTGGGAGACCTATGAGCGGCTCGGCAGTCCCGAGGGGGAGCTGGCCATCGCCGCGGCGGTGGTCTATCTGGCCTGTGCGCCGAAGAGCAACGCCAGCTACACGGCCTACAAGGCGGCGCGCTCGCTGGTCGAGCAGACCGGCACACTGGAGGTGCCCATGCATCTGCGTAACGCGCCCACGCGTCTGATGAAAGACCTGGGTTACGGCCGCGACTACCGCTACGAGCACGACGAGCCCGAGGCCCTCGCGCCGGAGCAGCCATTTCTCCCGGAGCGGTTGGTCGGCACAGAACTGTATCGGCCTGTCGCCCGCGGGCTGGAAATCAAAATCGCCGAAAAGCTGGCCCAGCTGCGTCAGGCACGACGTGACCGGGGCAAGGTGACATGAATCCGTGGCTGGCGGTAGCGCTGGGCGGTGCCCTGGGATCAATGGCGCGCTACGGCAGCGTGCGGGCGCTGACCCCGCTGGGAGCCTGGCTTCCCTACGGCACGCTGGCGGTCAACGTGCTGGGCAGTTTCGTGGCCGGGCTGTTGTATGTCGTGCTCACGGAGCGCACCGCCGCCGGGGAGCCCTGGCGCGCCCTGGTCATGGTCGGGTTTCTGGGGGGCTTCACGACCTTTTCGGCCTTCTCGCTGGAGACCCTGCGCCTGGTGGAGACCGGCGCGTTGCTGCCGGCTCTGGGGAATGTGCTGCTGACGGTCCTGGTCTGCCTCGGCGCCTGCGCTGCCGGTCTGTGGCTGGGCCGTCACCTGGGCTGAGTCCGGTTCTACAATAGCGGCCCTCTTTCGACTGTCTCCGAGCCGCCGATGCTGGATCCCAAACTGCTGCGTACGCAGCCCGAGCAGGTCGCGCAGCAGCTTGCGCGGCGTGGCTTCGTGTTCGACCTCGCACGCTTCCAGGCGCTGGAGTCCCGGCGCAAGCAGTTGCAGACCGAGACCGAGCGCCTGCAGGCGGAGCGCAATGCCGGGTCCAAGCGCATCGGGCAGGCCAAGGCCAAAGGCGAGGATGTGACCCCCATTCTTGAGAGCATGGATGCCCTCAAGGGGCAGTTGGCCGACAACGAGCAGATGCTGGGCGCCTTGCAGCGCGAGTTCGAGGATTTTGCGCAGCGCCTGCCGAACCTGCCGCATGTCAGCGTGCCAGATGGCACCGACGAACAGGCCAATGTGGAGGTCCGTCGCTGGGGCACGCCATGCAGCAGCGACGGCGCCAAGGACCATGCCGATCTGGGCGAGGCGCTCGGGCAGATGGATTTTGCCGCGGCAGCCAAGCTCACGGGCGCGCGCTTTACCGTGCTGCGGGGCGGGTTGGCACGTCTGCATCGTGCCCTCGCGCAGTTCATGCTGGATGTGCATACCCGCGAGCACGGCTACGAGGAGCTGTATGTCCCGTACCTCGTGAACGCGACCAGCCTGCAGGGCACCGGACAGTTGCCGAAGTTTGGGGAGGATCTGTTTGCCCTTCAGGGTGAGCAGGACTGGCGCCTGATTCCCACGGCCGAAGTCCCGGTCACGAATCTCGTGCGCGACGAGATCTTGGCACCGGAGACGCTGCCGAAGAAGTGGGTCGCGCACACGCCCTGCTTTCGCTCGGAAGCCGGATCCGCGGGCCGTGACACCCGCGGGATGATCCGCCAGCACCAGTTC
>JBEIOK010000089.1:0-10696 GCA_040377605.1 Nevskiaceae bacterium
ATCATCCCGGCCGAAGCCGATATCGAGGTTGTGCGCCGTCTCCGGATCGAGCTGCAGCGAGCCGCGCTCGAAGGCTGACGTCGCGGCGTGCGGTCCAAAGGCATAGACCTCTTCGGCCGCCGGTGCGCGTTGCGCCCGCTGGGCGTTGATGCGCAGGTGCAGATGCTCGCTCAGCATCAGGTTCGCGCCGGCGGACAGGGTGACCGGCGTGAAATCACGATCCGGTGCGACGCCGTTCTCCGGCTTGTGCGACACGAAGTCCACGCGTCCGCCCAGTTCCAGTCGGTGCTGGCCGAACTCGCGCCCCTCGATCAGAAACACCCCCACATCGCGTGTCACCACCGGCGGCACAAAGGCTTCTTCGCCGATCGCCTCGAAATCGCGATGCTTGAGCTGCAGCCCCGAAACGCCGACCCACTCGGCCAGCGGCTTGTGCGCCAGCTCCACGCGCGCCTCGGTCTCGCGCACGTTGAAGGTGGTCCCGATCTCACCGCTGGGTTCGACTTCGCGATGGCGATAGTCGTTGATGCCGGCGCGCGTTTCGACGCGGTCGAAGCCGGGCAGCGGATCGTAGAGCAGACCGCGCAGGTCGATGCGCGTCTGCTGGAGGTCGACGCGCACGCCGGCGTGGTCGTGAGCCTCTTCTTCCTCCGCTTCGCCCTCTTCGTGCCCGTGTTCGTGGCCCGCGATCCCGTAGTTGGTATCGAAGCGGCTCACCGCAACGCCGAGCATGCCGCGATCGGTGACCCAGGCGCCTGAGACGCCGCCACTCTCGGTGGTCAGCGCACTGTTCTCCAGCACCCCGCGCCGCTCGGGTTCTTCCTCGTGATCGTGATCATGATCGTGCCCGTCTTCCAGGCCCTCCCGCACGGCATAGCCGGGGATTGAGAAGTCGCCGGCATCCCGGCGCGCGAACTGGGCGCCGAACTGGAACTCGCCGGCACCGTAGCGGGCGCGCACCGCGCCGTTGGTTTCGTCGGCATTGTCGCCGTAGGAGATGTCCCCGCGCAGACGCAGGCCCGGGGTCACGGTCGTCGGCAGTCGATCATCGACGACGTTGACCACGCCGGCCGAGGCGGCACCGCCGTAGATCAGTGTCGCAGGGCCCTTGATGACCTCGATCTGGTCGGCCCCCAGCGGGTCGGTCGACACCGCGTGATCGGCGCTGATCGCCGAGGCGTCCATCGAGCCGATGCCGTTCTCCATGATCTGCACGCGCGGTCCGCCCTGACCGCGAATCACCGGACGGCCCACGCCCGGTCCGAAGCTGGCGTTGCCGATGCCCGGACGATCCGCGAGGACATCGCCGATCGTGCCGCGACGGCGCTGCTCCAGCGCCTCGCCGCTCAGCACGTCGACCGGCTGTACCAGCTCATCGGCGCTGTGGCCGAACGGGCTAGCCTGGATGACGATGGTTTCCAGCTGCGTCGGCGCGTCGTCGGACGGCGCCGGTGTTGCGCCGTCCTGCGCCTGAGTTGCGAAAGGAAACGCGAAAGCGGCGAGCGCCAGCGGCGCCAGGCGCCAGGATGCCGGCGCTGACAACGTGCCGAGCTGCGTCGCTGAGCGGCGCGAGTGAAATGAAGACATGAATCCGATCCCCGGAAAAAACGAGAAACGACGCCGCGCATGCACGACGTCTCCTGCTGCATGTGAGTTATGCGAGCAGCTGGGGAGGACCGCGGATCGGGTAGTGGCGAAGCGGGGTGACGCGCGCCGCCGGCAGATCGGCAACGGCGGGGGATTCGTGGGTCGTCTGCAGGATCGCCAGGGAAGCGACCGTGGGCACGCTCGACCCGAGCTGCTGGATATGCAGGCACAGCTCGCAGCCGGCTTTCTCGGGCTGCAGGGCCGGATGCTCTGACGCATGCGCAAGCGTCAGCCACTGACCCAGGATCAGGGTCAGCGCAAACAGCATCATGCGCGGCAGGGTCAGTTGCATAGGCGACCAGAGTCTAACAGGCAGCCTGCGCCCATCGTCAAAGCCGGTGCCGATTGCGCGGGTCGCCGGGCTGCGGAATGATGGCTCCGCGGGCCCGACCAGACGCCCGCCTCCAACAACAAAAAGTGAGGAAACATCCATGACATACCAAGGATCGACGGCGGCCGCTATCTTGCTGCTCTGCGCGCAAGGCGCCTGGGCCCAGGAAACGGCGGCAGAGGCCCCGCAGGGCGCGTCGTACGGCGGGCTGGGCCTGCGCCTCGGCACGGCGGGCATCGGCATCGATTACACCTACGGCATCAACCGCTATTTCGATGTGCGCGCCGGCTATCACTTCGGCTCCTACAGCGACACCCTCGAAGAAGACGGCATCGACTACGACGGCAAGATCAAGATCAGCGGCGCCTCGCTGATGCTCGACATCAAGCCCTTTGCCGGCGGCTTCCGCATCTCGACCGGCCTGTTCACCGCCTCGCCGGAGTTCGAACTCAAGGCCTCGGGCCGCGACGACTACGAGGTCGGCGCATCGACGTACACCGGCGACCTGCGCATTGATGGCGGTATCGACCTGGGCTCGACCGCGCCTTACCTCGGTCTGGGCTGGGGCGGCACCAGCAACGGCAGCGGCTTCGGGGCCAGCTTTGATCTCGGCGTGATGTTCACGGCGTCTCCCGACGTGACGCTCGACGTCAACGGCCGCGCCTGCGACGCGACGCTGGTCGCCTGCGATCCCAACGGGGTGACCGGATTCGACGTCAACGATCCCAACGATCCGCGCGCACAGCAGTTCCAGACGGACAAGGAGGCGGAAATCGCCAACCTCGAAGAAGACGCCAAGGACTTCAAGCTGTGGCCGGTGCTGATGTTCGGCCTGCACTACCGTTTCTGAAGGTCTCGGGTGCTGCTGACGATCAGGGCCGCCTCGTGCGGCCCTGATCGTTTCAGCCCATCGGTTCGAAGCCGGGCTGCGATGCGACGCGCGCCAGCCACGCCCGGATCGCCGGGTAGTCGTCCATGGCGTAATCGCCTTCGTGTGCGACGTGGGTGTAGGCGTACAGCGCGATGTCGGCCACGGTGTAGGCCGCGCCGGTGAGAAACGGCGTCTTCGCCAACTGCTGCTCCATGACGCCCAGAGCGGCGACGCCTTTCTGGCGCGCGTCGGCGATCTTCTCCGCCCAGGCCTCGCGCTTGCCGAGGAACTTGATCCAGAAGCGCACCGTGGCAATGAACGGCTCATGGCTGTACTGCTCGAAGAACAGCCACTGCAGCACCTGCGCGCGGGCATAGCGGTCCGCCGGCAGCAGAGCGGTTCCTTCGGCCAGATAGCACAGCATCGCATTGGACTCGGGCAGTGCGCGGCCGTCCGGCAGTACCAGCGTCGGCACCTTGCCGGCCGGATTGAGCGCCAGAAATTCAGGCGTATGGGATTCGCCCTTGAGCAGATTCACCTCGCGCCACGTGAACGGCAGGCCAAGCTGCTTCATCAGCAGCGCGGGCTTGTAGCAGTTGCCGGATCCGGTCATGCCGTAGAGCGTGTACATGGTCATCCCTGGGTCCGTCATGAGGAAGCGGGTACGCGCACATGCGCGGGAAGCAGATCATCCACGGGCGCATCGTGCCGGCGCATGGCCACCTGGCAGCGCGTGACACCGGGCTCGGCCTGCGAGCGCAGGACCACGAACTGCCCTCCGGCCCGCCGCAACACGGCGCGGTCGTACTCCATCATGCGATGACAGGCGTGCACATCGCCGCTGCCGCGCAGCGGACAGGGCGTGTGAATCTCGGCGTATACCGTCTGCGCATCGCCGCCGGTGATCGGCACCTGCTTGGCCGACGGGAAGCTGCGCTGCCAGCTGTGGCCCAGTGCGGCAACGTCCGATTGCGGGCGGATACGGCGGGTGCGCACCGTGAAGGCCGCGAGCCCGCGCGCCCAGGCATCGGAAAGCCGGTGCAGCGCCGGCCGACGTGCCAGCGCCGCCGAAATCGCGAGCACGCCGCGCATGGCGGTGCGGATCAGCGTGTTGCGCAGACTCATCGGGGCCTCAGGCTTTCCAGATAGCTGACCAGCCCCTCCAGCGCGCTGTCGAGGAACTCGCGGGAGTGCCGCGCCTTGGCGAGGCCGACGCTGCCTTCGACCGCCGAGATGATAAACGCGGCGGCGGCTTGCGGATTCATGTCCCGGCGCACCTGGCCGCTGATCTGCCCGCGCCGCAGGCCATCGACGATGCCGTCCCGCCAGTCGTCCAGAATCGCCTGCAGCCGTGTGCGGAAACCGGCGTCCACCGACGCCATCTCGTTCATCAGGTTGTTGAACGGGCAGCCCAGCGTCAGCAGTCGCGGCAGGCGCCGTCGTGGCAGCTCCCGCACCAGCGCGATGGCGGCGCTGATCACGTCGTCGGCCTCCAGCACCGGCCGCCAGCTCTCCTCGACCCAGGGCCGCACGGCTTCCTCGATCACCGCGTAGCCGAGCTCGGTCTTGCTGCCGAAGTGGTGGTACAGCGCGCCCTTGGTGACGCCGCTGCGCTCGAGGATCGCCTCCAGGCTGGCGCCGCGGAACCCCGAGCGGTGGATCTCCTCGAAGGCGCAGTCCAGTACGGCGCGCCGGGTCAGATCTGGCTGACGTTTTGTTGCCATTACTGGAGAATCGTGTGCATACCGGCGAGTATGTAACGTGACCGGGGCTTGTCAACTGGCCCCGCGCCCACCTATACCTGAGTGGTCCCCCGGAGAGTGCCCCATGGAAGAAATGCCTCGGCTCAAGGATCTGGCGCGAGCGGTCAGCGGGCGCGTGCCGGTCGATGCCGCCCATCTGCTGGAGCGCGAGACCCCCGAGGTCGTCGCCGCCGTGCTGCAGGAACTGCCGCAGCGACTGGCGCGCACCATCGTCGAGCATTTGCCGCCGCACCTGCAGCCGCTCGATCCGATGTCGATCACGACCGAGCTGCTCATTCCCGGCACCGTCGCTGACCTCATGGAGCCGGTGTATGGCCGCATGGCCGAGACCGCGACCGTGCAGGAGGCGATCCAGTTCTTGCGATCTGCCAAGAACGCCCGCCAGATCACCTATCTCTACACCGTCGATGTCACCCAGCGCCTGACCGGACTGGTGGTGATCCGCGACCTGCTGCTGGCGGCGCCCGAGCAACCGTTGAGCGAGGTGATGCTGCCGGACCCCTTCGCGCTGTCGGTGGAGATGCCCGCAGGCGAGGCCATCAAGGCCGCGGTCCATCGTCACTATCCGGTGTACCCGGTGGTCGATGCGCAAGGCGCCGTGGTCGGCGTCGTGCGCGGCTGGCGCCTGTTCGAGCGTCAGGCGATCGAGATCACGGCGCAATCCGGCCAGATGGTCGGTGTGAACAAGGAAGAGCGAATCACCAGCGGCATGTGGGACGCCTTCCGCATGCGGCATCCCTGGCTGCAGCTCAATCTGCTGACGGCCTTCCTGGCCGCGTTCGTGGTCGGCAGCTTCGAAGGCACGATCTCGCAGATCGTCGCGCTGGCCGCGTTCCTGCCGGTGCTGGCCGGCCAAAGTGGCAACACCGGATGCCAGGCCTTGGCGATCACGCTGCGCGGCATGACCCTGGGCGACCTGCAGCAGACAACGATCGGCCGGGTCCTGCGCAAGGAGGCCTTCCTGGGCGCGCTCAACGGGTTGCTGGTCGGAGCGGTGGCGGCAGGGGCGATGTGGCTCTACGCGTTGCAGACCGGTGCCGCCGAACCGATCCGCCTCGCCCTGGTGATCTGCATCGCGATGGTCGGTGCCTGCATCGGCAGCGGGATCTTCGGCGTGCTGGTGCCGGTCACCCTGCGTCGGCTCGGCGCCGATCCGGCGGTGGCGAGCAGCATCTTCCTGACGACGTTCACCGACATTCTCGGCATGGGGCTGATGCTGGGGCTGGCGACGCTGGTGATCCTCTAGGGCCAGCGGCGCGACGCGCATTTGCGGCACAATGCCGTCATGCGCGCGCTCACCCTGCTCCTGATCCTGACGTTGACGGCGTGTGCCGGCGGCGGCCCCCGGCGCGGTGCGCCGGTCCAGGCCTACGAACTGCGTCTGCAGGAAGAATTCACCCTCGCCGATGCCAACGGCGACGAACAGCTCACGGCCGAGGAGTACGCCCAGGGCTTCCCCGCGGTCGATGTCGACTTCAAGGTGCTGGACAGCGACGGCAACGGCCGTCTCAGTCTGGCCGAGATGAAGGCCTACGCGCAGTGGCGCCGCATCGCCGCGACGTCCGAGCGACGCGCGCAGTAGCGCGGGCGCGGCCATGTCGCTGCTGGCAGTCGTTGTCGTCCTGTCCGGGTTTCTGACGGCGACCCTGTCCGGGGCGGCGGGGCTTGGCGGCGGCACCCTCCTCATCGGGCTGTTCTACGCGATCGGCATGGCGCCGGCCGAGGCGGTGCCGCTGTTCGCCGCGGTGCAGCTGGTCTCGAACAGTTCGCGCACGGTGGCCTATGTGCGGCACGTCGAATGGCGCGCGGCCGGATGGTTCCTGCTTGCGGCGGTGCCGGCCACGATACTGGTCGCGCCCTATGCGGCGGCCGTTGATGCCGATGCCGTGCGCCTGCTGCTGGCCGGCCTGATCCTGATCTCGCTGATGCCGTGGCGCGCCGTGCGGCTGTCGCTGCCGGCGCGACCGGCCTTCGTCCTCGCCGGGCTGCTCAATGGCGCGCTGGGGCTGTTCGTGGGGGCGACCGGCCTGGTCGTGGGTCGCCTGTTCTTCCGGCCCGAGTGGAACAAGGAGACGATGATCGGCACGCTGGCGCTGACTCAGGTGCTCGGGCATGGCCTGCGGGTCATCGCCTATGGCCTGGTTGGCTTCAGTGCGCTGGCCCAGCCGGCGCTGCTGATTCCGCTGTGCATCGCCGTCGTGCTTGGCACGGTGGTCGGCAAGCGGCTCAACGGACGGCTCAGCGAACAGGCGTTCGCGCGGCTGTTCCAGATCCTCCTGATCGTGCTGTCGCTGAAACTCATCCTGGATGGAGTGCGGGGCTTATGGTGGAGCTGAAACTCGATGCCGCGCAGACCCAGGCGCTGATCTATGGCGGGCTGCCGGTCGCCCACGACAGCGGCCTGCAGGTCGAGGAGGTGCGCCCGAACTATGCGCGCATCCGCCTGCCGTTCAGCCCGCGCATGCTGCGCCCGGGCCATGTCATCTCCGGCCCGACACTGTTCACCGCCGCGGATTCGGCGATGTACGCCCTGGTGCTGTCGCACCTGGGGCCGGAACTGATGGCGGTCACCAGCCAGTTCAACCTCAACTTCCTCAGCAAGGGCGCGCCCGGTGATGTGACCGGCGAGGCCCATCTGCTCAAGCTGGGCCGCAAGCTGGTCGTGATGGAGGTCCGTCTGCGCACGGGCGAGTCGCCCGGACTGGTCGCGCACGGGACCGGCACCTACGCCCGGCCCTGAGCCCCGCCGATGAATCCGCTCGTCAGAACGTTGCAACCGTGGATGCCGCGCCAGTTGGAGGGGCGGGCGCTGCGGCAGGCGCTGATCGGTCTGGTGATCGCCGGGCTGTTGGGCCCGGCCAGTGCGCGCGCCGCGGCCTCGACGCCGCCACTGGATTCGATGGAGCAGCGCGTCAAACCCTGCATCGTCTGTCACGGTGACCAGGGCCGCGCGACGGCCGAGGGCTTCTTTCCGCGCATCGCCGGCAAGCCGGCGGGCTATCTCTACAACCAGCTGCTGAACTTTCGCGAGGGTCGTCGTTCGCATGCGGTGATGACCTATCTGCTGGACCGTCAGTCCGATGCCTATCTGCGCGAGATCGCCGATCACTTCGCCGCGTTGCATCCGCCGTACCCGCCGCCGCCCGCCTCGACGCTGACCGCGGCCCAGCGCGCGCGCGGCGAGCAACTGGTCCGCGACGGCGATGCGGCGCGTCAGTTACCGGCCTGTGCGCAGTGCCACGGTACCGCGCTGACCGGCGTGTCGCCGGCCACCCCGGGGCTGATCGGCCTGCCGCGCGATTATCTGAGCGCGCAGCTCGGCGCCTGGCAGGCCGGGTCGCGGCGCGCCACCGCACCCGACTGCATGGCAACGATCGCGCGCCGCCTGAGCCTGGAGGATCTGGCGGCGGTCACCGCCTGGCTCGCCGCGCAGCCGGTGCCGGCGGATGCGCGACCGCAGGCTGCGCCGGGCGTGCCGCTGCCGATGGACTGCGGCGATCGCTCGGTGCCACCGCCCGGAGCCCCGCGATGACGCGCGCGCTGCTGATCATGCTGGCCGGTGCGGCGCTGCTGCTCGGCGGACTGCTGTGGCTGCTGCGGGGGCCGGCCGCGCCGGTCACGGTGGCGCAGCCCGCGGTCACGGCAATGCCCCCGAATGCGGATCTGGCGGCGCAGATCGAGCGCGGTGCCTATCTGGCCCGGGCCGGCGACTGCGCCGCCTGCCATACCGAGCGTGGCGGCGCCGCCTATGCCGGCGGACGCGCCATCCCCACGCCCTTCGGCACGTTCTACTCGCCTAATATCACCCCCGATGCGCAGACCGGCCTCGGCGGATGGACAGCGGATGACTTCTGGCGCGCGATGCACGAGGGCCGCTCGCGCGATGGCAGCCCGCTGTATCCGGTGTTTCCGTACACCAACTACACGCGCGTGACGCGCGAGGACTCGGACGCGCTGTTCGTATATCTCCGCAGCCTGCCGCCGGTGACGCAGGCGCGGCGCGATCACGATCTCAAGTTTCCGTATCAGATCCGGCCGCTCCTGATCGGTTGGCGCCTGCTGTTCTTCCGCCCCGGCGTCTATGAGCCCGATGCGGCCCGGAGCGCGGAGTGGAATCGCGGCGCCTATCTGACCCAGGGGCTCGGCCATTGCAGTGCCTGCCACGAGAGCCGCAATGCGCTGGGGGCTGCCACCCGCACGGATCAGCCCGCGGGCGGCCTGGTGCTCAACTGGTATGCGCCCTCCCTGCAGGGTGCTGCCGAGGCCGGCGTGCAGCACTGGTCGCTGGACGACATCACGGCATTGCTGAAGACCGGCGTCTCCGACCGCGGCTCCGCGCTGGGACCGATGGCCGAAGTGGTCTACGAAAGCCTGCAGCATCTGACTGACGATGATCTCCGCGCGATGGCCACATACCTGCGCGAACAGCCCGTTGTCGAGGCGCCTGCGCGAACGCGCCCCCCGTCACGCGATCTCAAGACCGCGGTGGCGCGCGGCGAGCGCGTGTATGCGGATCACTGTGCTTCCTGTCACGGCGACCAGGGAGGAGGTCGCCCGCCGGCCGCACCCGCGCTGGCCGGCAACCGCGCGGTGGTGATGTCTTCGGTCGTCAATCCCATCCGCGTCGTGCTGTACGGCGGCTATCCGCCGGGAACGGCTGGCAACCCGCGACCCTATGGCATGCCGCCGTTCGTGCAGGTGCTCAGCGACCAGCAGATCGCCGATGTGCTGACTTACACGCGCAACAGCTGGGGCCATGAGGCGCGGGCGGTGTCGTCTGCCGATGTCGCACGCCATCGCGCTGGGCCGCTGTGGTGAGTGCCTAAGCGGCGAAGCGTACCGACACCACGCCGGGTGGCGGCTAAGGTCGGCGCTCAGATTCATCCCGAACCTCGCAATCTCGCGGGTCACGGGATGCAGAGGGCTCCATGAAAACGATCAACCCGCAGCACTCGACGCCGCTCGCCGGCGTGACGCCGGATAAGCCGGATGCCGAAATCAACACCCCGCAGCCGGGCAAGGTGGCATCACCGCAGTCGGCTCCCCCCGCTGGCCAGACACCGAATCACGAGATCACGCCGCGTCAGGTGCCGCTGAAGGACCCCGGCGTGCCGGCCCCGAAAGCCGCCAAGGGCGACGATGATCTGATGAGCAAGCAACAGCATCAGTCAATGCCAAGTGCCGATGAGATCAAAGGCAAGTGGAAGCAGCAGGTCGGCGCTGCGAAGATTGCGTGGGGCAAGCTCACCGACGATGAACTCCTCAAGACCGAAGGTCACGCGCAGAAGCTGACCGGGCTGGTGCAGGAGCGCTATGCGCTCTCTCGCGAGCAGGCCGACAAGCAGGTCGCGAGCTTCTTCGAAAAGAACTAGCTGTACCCCGGATGCCGGTCTTTCCTGATGACGGAAAGACCGGCTGCCGCTGCTCTGTTGCCCCTCCGAACGTCAACACCCGCCATCGCCGATGGCCGGCTGATACAAGCTGTCCATGTAGTGGAGAAGTACCATGTATGCCTCAGGAACACTTTCTCAAGCAGTGTCGATTGTTGTACTGACGCTGTCTGCTGCCGTCGGCGCGCCCGTCGCCGCACAGTCCGCCCTCGATGCACCGCAGCGCGCAGCTTACGACGCCGGCCATCTCATTCGAGGCCCTTCCGCGGTACCGCTGACGGAGGCGACCCAGCACACAGACACCCTGATCACTGCTGCCGTCAAAGCCAGCCTGTCCACCAATACGGAAGGGCAGGGCATCGACGTCGATGTCCAGACCCGGGACGGTCGCGTCACGCTATTGGGCATGGTCGGCAGTGAGGCGGCACAGGATCGCGCCAGCTTGCTGACCCGCCGGGTCCACGGCGTGGCGGCCGTCGATAACCAGTTGATGGTGGTGCGCGGCACGCCGACGCTGATCCGCGTGTCCTCATCGCGTGACGAAGCCCGATCGCTGTTCATGTGGCCGCTTGACCGCTATGAACGCTATGCACGCTAGCGCACCGACAGGCGTCGGTTGACCCCGCACACTCGGCGTCAGGTCGGCTGCCAACGTGCGCCGGCGAACAAGAAGAGAACGATCACATGACGCACA
>JBEIOK010000121.1:0-8601 GCA_040377605.1 Nevskiaceae bacterium
CTGCAGCGCCTGGATGCCGGCGGCGTCGAGGCCGAGTACCTGGTGCTGGAGTACGCCAACCAGAACAAGTTGTACGTGCCGGTGGCGTCGCTCAACCTGATTCACCGCTACACCGGCTCTGAATCCGAGCAGGCTCCATTGCACGGCCTGGGCTCCGATCGCTGGGCCAAGGCGCAGGCCAAGGCACGCGAAAAGGCGCATGACGTCGCGGCCGAACTGCTGCAGGTGCAGGCGCGACGCATGGCCAAGCCCGGTCTCAAGCTAGAGTTCGATGTCGCCGACTACGAGCGGTTCTGTGCGAGCTTTCCGTTCACGCCGACGCCGGATCAGCAAAAGGCGATCGATGCCGTGCTCGACGATCTGCAGTCCGACAAGACCATGGACCGCGTGATCTGCGGCGACGTCGGCTTCGGCAAGACCGAAGTGGCGCTGCGCGCCGCCTTCGTCGCCGCGCGCTGCGGCCGCCAGGTCTGTGTGCTGGCCCCCACCACCCTGCTGGTCGAACAGCACGCAAAGAACTTCTCCGATCGATTCGCGCAGTACAGCAATCATCCGGATTTCACGGGGCGCCCGATCAGGGTCGCGGCGCTGTCGCGGATGCGCACGGCCAAGGAGCAGACCGCGCAGCTCAAGGAACTGGCCGAGGGCAAGGTGGATGTCGTCATCGGCACGCACCGTCTGCTGCAGGACGATATCCGCTTCCACGATCTCGGCCTGGTCATTGTCGACGAAGAACATCGTTTCGGCGTACGTCACAAGGAGCGCCTGAAGAACCTGCGTGCGGAGGTGGATCTGCTGACGCTGACCGCAACGCCGATCCCACGCACACTGAACATGAGCCTTTCCGGCCTGCGCGATCTGTCGATCATTGCCACGCCGCCACCTTCACGTATCGCGATCAAGACGTTCGTCTCCGAATGGAACAATGCACTGGTCTACGAAGCCTGCCTGCGTGAACTCCGGCGCGGCGGACAGGTCTATGTCCTGCACAACGAGGTGCGCGACATCGAGGAATTCGCGCGCAAGCTGCAGGAGCTGGTGCCTGAGGGGCGCGTGCGTCACGCCCACGGCCAGATGCGCGAGCGCGAACTCGAACAGGTCATGCTGGATTTCTACCATCAGCGCTTCAATATCCTGGTGTGCACGACCATCATCGAGTCGGGCATCGACGTGCCGAGCGCCAACACGATCCTGATCGACCGCGCCGACCAGCTGGGCCTGGCACAGCTGCACCAGTTACGTGGCCGCGTCGGCCGCAGCCATCACCGCGCCTATGCCTATCTGCTGATCCCCAGCCGTCGTGGGCTGTCGACCGAGGCCGAGAAACGCCTCGATGCGATCGAGACCCTCGGCGACCTCGGCTCAGGCTTTGCGCTGGCCACGCATGACCTGGAAATCCGCGGCGCCGGCGAGTTGCTGGGCGAGGATCAGTCCGGGCAGATCGAGGAGGTCGGCTTCACGATGTATGCCGATCTGCTGGCCCGCGCCGTCAAGGCCATCAAGACCGGCAAGCTCGATGATTCACCCTTCGGCATGGCCGATTGCGAGGTGGATCTCGGCGCCGCCGCGCTGATTCCCGACGACTACATTCCGGACGTGCATGCACGTCTGACGCTGTACAAGCGGATTGCCGAGGCGGCCGATGCCGCCGCGCTGCGCGAACTCAAGATCGAGATGATTGATCGCTTTGGTCTGCTGCCGCCGGCAGCGGAGCGCCTGTTCGATGCCGCCGAACTGCGCGTGGCCGCGCAGGCGCTAGGCATCGTGCGGTTGCGCGCCGGCGCGCGCTCGATCACCGTGGACTTCGGCGAGACGCCGAATATCGAACCGATCCGCCTGATCAAGCTGATCCAGACCCAACCCAAGCAATACAAGCTCGAAGGCCAGAAACGCTTCCATGCCTATGGCAACTTCGAGGCCATCGAGCAACGGGTGCCGCAGGCCCAGGCGCTCTTGGCTACACTGACTGGCAGACCGACGTGAGGCGACAAGGACTGGACATGAGAACTCGCTGGCTGGGGTGGATGTTCACGGTGTTGGTGATGGGCGTTGCCACGCCGGCGCTGGCAGAAACCTACCGCGTGGATCTGATCGTGTTTCTCGACAAGTCCGCGCCGGCCGAAACGGGCCAACCCCCGGCGATGCCCAACCTGGGCCGCGCCGTGGCCCTGGATGATGCCGCCACCCTGTCCCGCGCGGGCATCACCCTGATTCCGGATGAGCAGTTCGGCCTGCAGGAGCAATGGCAACGCCTGCGCAACGCCAAGCGCTACCAGCCCTTGATCCGCGTGGCCTGGACACAGACCGACCCGCCGGCCGAACGCGGCGCAGCGCTGCGTCTGAAGCTGGGGCAGAGCCAGGTCATCGATGCCACCGATCAAGGCTTTTCCAGCGCCGCGATCAGTCCCGTGGAAGGCAGTGTCGCGCTGCTGCTAAATCAGTATCTGATGGTCGATGCGGACCTGCTCTACACGCTACCGACCGCCTCCGGCTACACCAGCTATCCGCTGCGTGAGCGACGCCGCATGCGGCGCGATGAACTTCACTATCTCGACAGCCCCAAGCTGGGCATCGTCGCCCGCGTCAGCAAGGCCGCGCCCTGAGGAGCTCTGCAGCATGACCCCGAAGATCCACACCCTGCCGACCCTGCTGCTGGGCCTCCTGCTCAGCGGCTGCGGTCATCTGCCTTTCGGTGCCTCACCCGCAACTCCGGCCACCGGTCTCGCAGTCACCGAGATCAGTGCCGCACCGGAGGGCTGCGGCCCTCGGCCCACGGTGACGGCGATTCCGCGGCTGCGCCTGCCGGGCACCGAGTCCCCCCGCGTGAAGGCCAGCACCGACAAGTCGCTGGACCTGGCACAGGTGCACACCGTCAATCGCCCGCTGCAGGAAGCCGGCGTCTGGGCCGACGTCGAAGGCGGCTGGTCGGTACTGTCCCTGGAACTGGGCTCGACCGGTGCTCGCACCCTCGCCGTGCGCCTGCGCGAAGCCAGCCTGCCCGAGCGTTCCGAAATCTGGCTGTGCTCGCTGGATCGCAGCGTGCGCCAGGGCCCCTATCGGGAAGTAACCGATGGCGAACTGTGGACGCCGGTCGTGCCGGGCAGCGAGGCGCTGATTCAGGTCTGGTTGCCGACGAACCGCAAGGGCGCCTTCCGCGCGCTGTTGGCGGACGCCTATGGCGGCTACCGCTGAGCAGATGACGCCCCCCGCTGCGCGTTCCGCCGTCGTGAGCGGTGGCACCGGCGCCATCGGCACCGAGATCTGCCGCCATCTGGCCCGCGCCGGCCTGCGCGTCATCGCGCTGGGTCATCCGCAGGATGCCGAACGGCTGGCGCAGTGGCAGCACACCCTGCAGGAAGCCGGCGCTGGGGTCTCGGCACTGCTTGCCGACCTTGGCGACGCCGATGCCGCAGCGGCCGTGATGCAGCAGGCGCGCGACCACCTGGGCGCCATCGACGTGCTGGTCAACGCTGCGGGCATCACCCGCGACGCGCGCTTCGTGAAGATGTCACTGGAGCAGTGGCGGACCGTCATGAGCTCCAACCTCGACAGCGTGTTCCATTGCTGCAAGGCCGTATTCGGGGACATGTGCGCCCGCGGCCACGGTCGCATCGTCAACATCGCGTCGGTCAATGGTCAGCGCGGGCAGTTTGGCCAGACCAATTACGCTGCCGCCAAGGCCGGCATGCACGGCTTCACGATGGCGCTGGCACAGGAAGGCGCGAAGCACGGCGTCACCGTCAATACCGTATCACCGGGGTATGTGCGGACGCCGATGACCGCAGCGATCAAGGCCGAGGTGCTGGACGGAATCGTGGCGCAGATTCCGGTGGGGCGGATGGCGGAGCCATCGGATATTGCACGGGTTGTCGCTTTCCTTTGCGAGGAGGGCGCTGGCTATATCACGGGGGCGAATGTGCCGGTCAATGGAGGGCTGTACATGTCAGCCTGAGCCCTCAAAGGCACTTATTGTCCGATCAGATAGATGCTGCCATCCTGCTGCTGCCGATAGAGCGTATAAGGCAATAACGCGGTATCGGCTACCGCCGAAAGCGCTCCATCGAAGACGAAGTACTGTGCCAAGTGAACGATCTCGCGGAATGTCTTCACCCGAACCCGGGTGAAGCAGTAGTCAAAATGGACGCCGCTGTAAACCCTTGGAATGGACTCACAATCGGAGCCAACGAACTGCAGAGCTCCGCGTGTAGCCTCGTCCCCGAGGGCGACTGAGTGAAATGTTCCGCATCCGCTCAGCGCAATGCTCACTACCGCCGCCATCAGGATTCGAAAGATCATTGCAATTGGCTCCGACTCCAGTGTACTCGCCAGCCTAGCCGTCTTTAGACAGTACCGGCAGAGCATGTTCAAGCACTGATCGCACCTTGGCCATCCCCCGCTCGATCGACTCATGAATCTCGGCATGGATGTCGCCCAGCCCCATCACCCCAGCCGCCCAGTTCACCGACACTGCCAGGCAGGCGTAGTCGATGCCCACCTCACGCGCCAGCGCCGCCTCGGGCATGCCCGTCATGCCGACCATGTCGCATCCATCCCGCGCCATGCGCCGGATCTCGGCCGGCGACTCGAGCCGCGGTCCCTGCGTCACGCCCAGCACGCCAGTGCCGGCCAGCTTCACCTGTGCCGCATCGGCCGCCTGCTCCAGCACCGCACGCAGGCCCGGCGGATAGGGCTGCGTGAAGTCCGCATGATCCAGCCCGGAACCGGGACGGCCGTCGGAATAGGTGTGCTCGCGTCCGTAGGTGTAGTCGATGACGTCGTTCGGCACGGCGACCTCGCCAGGCGCGAACCAGTCGGCGATGCCGCCGACCGCGGCGATCGCGATCACCGACTTCACGCCGGCTTCGCGCAGCGCCCAGAGGTTGGCGCGGTAGTTGATCGCATGCGGCGGAATCTTGTGGCCGTCACCGTGGCGCGCCAGGAAGATCGCGCGCGTGCCGTAGACGCGGCCTTCGAGCAGCGGCGCACTCGCCGGACCATAGGGCGTCTCGATCAGGCGGCTGTTCTCGATCTCCAGGCCCGGCCACTGGTTCATGCCGGTGCCGCCGATGACTGCGATGCGGGTCATAGTCCTTTCACTGCGTAGATGGCAGGCAACTGCCGCCAGTATTCCTGATAGTCCATGCCGCAGCCGAAGACATAGCGGTCTTCGACCGTGAGGCCGACGTATTCCGCATCGGCCTCCGGCGCACAGCGGTCATGCAGCTTGCGTGCGAGCACCGCAACCTTGAGCGAAGCCGGGGCAAACTCCAGGAGCGCCTTGCGAATCGCCACCAGCGTATGCCCTTCGTCGAGGATGTCGTCGATCACCACGACATGGCGCCCGGCGATCCGCGCAGCCTGCGGCTGTCTTTTCCACTCCAGCCCGCCCCCGGTGGTGGTACCGCGATAACGCGTTGCATGCAGATAGTCGAGCTCCAGCGGAAAGTCGAGGCGCTGCGTGATCTCGGCGGTGGCGTGGACGCCGCCGGTCATCACGCACAGCAGCAGCGGATTGAGCGGCGCGTAGTCGACGGCGATGGCACTGGCGAGGCGATCATAGGCGGCACGTACCGCCGCGGCATCGTGCAGGCAGTCAGCCGCATCGAGAATTTGGCGGGCATGTTCAGGCGTGGCAGCCATGCGAACCTCCTCAGACCGGTCGAGCGTACAGCTTCTTGAGGCGATCCGATGCCGCGCGATCCGGCTTCACGTCCTTCAGCGCGTCGATCAGCGCGATCACGGCAGGCCGGTCGTTACATACCGGCAGCATGTCGTTGCCAACCGTCAGCGCCAGGCGAGCGCGCTCTTCCATGCTGCCGACCACTGCAGCGCCGCCCATCGACAGGTCATCGCAAAAGATCGCGCCCTTGAACTTGAGCCGGGCCCGCAGGATCTCCTGGATCCAGCGACGCGACAGCGACGCGGGCGTCTCGTCGACGGCGGTATAGCGCACGTGCGCCATCATCAGAGACTCGATCCCGTCCGCGATCAGCGCCTCGAACGGTTGCAGGGCCTGGGGCCACAGGTCCTTCTCGGCACGTCGATCGATCGGCAATTCATGATGAGAGTCGGCAACCACTGCACCGTGTCCCGGAAAATGCTTGCCGGTTGCGGCTCGGCCGGCGGCATTCAGGCCGGCACGGAACGCACGCGCCAGCTCGACGATGACCTCGCAACGGTCGGAGAACGCGCGATCGCCGATCACCGTACTGACCCCGTGATCCACGTCCAGCACCGGGGCAAAGCACAGATCGATGCCATAGGCTGCCAGCTCGCGCCCGATGGTCAGGCCCTGCTGTCGGGCCTCCTCGACGGCCTTGGCGGCGTCCTCGCAGTGCAACTGCCCGAGCGTGCGCATGGCGGGAATCCGCGAGAAGCCGACGCGAAAGCGCTGCACGCGACCGCCTTCATGATCGACCGCCAGCAGCAGACGCGGGCGTGGCAGCGACAGGATGTCGTCGCACAAGGCCTTGAGCTGCTCAGGATCTCGGTAGTTGCGCGTAAACAGGATGGCGCCACCGACCAGCGGATGGCACAGCAGTTCGCGGTCTTCCGCATTCAGCTCCTGTCCGCCGACGTCGATCATCAGCGGCCCCAGCATCTGCGTCTTGGTTCTATTCGTGGAGGTCAACTTCGGTTCCCGTGGGGACAAGATCAAACAACTCGATAACGTCTTGGTTACGCATGCGCACACAACCCTTGGAGCCGGGCCTTCCCAGCTCGGTCACCGGCGGCGTGCCGTGAATGTAGATATACCGGCGAAAAGTGTCGACGCAGCCAAGGCGATTGCGCCCGCGCTCGGTGCCGGACAGCCACAGGATGCGGGTCAGGATCCAGTCTCGTCCCGGCTTGTCGCGGTGCGCGGCTTCTGACCACATTTCACCCCAGTGGCGGCGCGCGCGGAACACCGCACCGGCCGGCGCGTCGGCACCGATCTTGGCGCGCACGATGTGTCGTCCGCGGGGCGTGCAGCCAGAGCCGTTGATTTCGCCGATGCCGTTGGCACCGGTCGAGACCGGGTAGTCGCGCAGCAGCGCCGTGCCCTGCCACAGGCGCAGACGCTGCTGTGTCAGGTCGATTTCAATCCGCATCATGAGCCCAGCCCTTCCAGGGATGCAGCGCGAGATGATGGTTGTAGTAGCGACGATCATCGGTGAGTTCGCGGCCCAGCCAGTCCGGCTTCACGAACGTCTGATCCACCGCGCCAAGTTCGACCTCGGCCACGATCAGCCCGGCGTTATCGTGCAAGAACTCGTCCACTTCCCAGGTCAGACCCTCGTGCTCGATATAGTGCCGGATTTTCTCCAGACGTCCGACACAGAGCGTCTCGAGGATGCGACGGCAGTCCTCGGCCGGCATGGGGTACTCGTACTCATCGCGCGCGCTACCGATCACCGCCGCCTTGATGTTGAGTCGCGCCTCGTCGCCTTCCAGGCGAACACGCACCGATGCCCGCCCCCCCTCGCCGGCCAGATATCCCTGGCGCATCTCCAGCGAGCGCGTGACTTCCTGACGCCAGCGGTCGCCAACCACGAGGAACTTGCGTTCGATTTCCAGGCCCATCAGTCGCTCCGCACGAACAGCGCCATGCTTTCGACATGACCGGTATGCGGGAACATATCCATCACGCCAACGCGCGTCAGCCGATACCCGTACTCGTGCACCAGGGTACCGGCGTCGCGCGCCAGGGTGCCCGGATGACAAGACACATAGACGATGCGTTCGGGCTTGCGCTGCGCCACGGCCGGCAGAATCTCCTTGGCGCCGGCCCGCGGCGGATCGAGCAGCACCTTATCGAAGGCCGGCTGCAACCAGCCGACATCGGCAGCGGTCTTGAACAGGTCCGCCTTCTCGAAGCGAATAGGGAGTCCGTTGCGCTGCGCGTTGTCCCGTGCGCGCTCGACCAGGCCCTGCTCACCCTCCGCAGCGATCACCTGCGCACCGCGGCGGGCCAGCGGCAACGAGAAGTTGCCGAGACCGCAGAACAGTTCCAGCACCCGATCGCCCGGTGCGAGCGCCAGCCAGTCGAGCGCCTGATTGACCGTCCTCTGACTGATGTTGCCGTTGATCTGGATGAAGTCCGCCGGTTGAAAGCGCAGCCGCAACTCGGAGCCGTCCGGTGAGTATTCCAGCACGCGGCTGTCGTCACTGACCGGATCGAGCAGGCGGATGCTGTCGAGCCCGCCCGGTTGCAGATAGATATCAAACCCTTCACGCGCGCCGAAGGCACGCAGGCGGTCGCAGTCGGCCTCGCTCGGCGTCTCCATCACGCGAAACACCAGCGCCACGCGGTTGGCCGCGGCCACCTCGACCTGCGGCACGGCGTTGCGGATCGACAGCGATTCCACCACGGCTGCCAGTTCGCGCAGCTTCTCGCCAACGCGAACATCCAGCACCTTGCAAAGGCTCAGGCCGGCAATCAGGCCGCTTTCACGCTCGCGGAACCCGACCAGCACGCCACCCTTCTTGGGCACGTATTTGACGCCGAGGCGCGCACGTCGCCGATAGCCCCAGACCGCCTGCGCATCCGCGCCAGTCAGCGGCGCGGCCACGGTCTCGGGCTGCACCTTGCCGATCCGGACCAGCTGATCGAGCAGTTGC
>JBEIOK010000249.1:0-2672 GCA_040377605.1 Nevskiaceae bacterium
CTGGCCTATGCCATCGCCAAGTACGGCATGAGCCTGTGCACGCTGGGTTGGTCCGAGGAACTGCGTCGCGATGGCATTGCCGCCAACGCGCTGTGGCCGCGCACCGGCATCGCCACGGCGGCGATCCAGATGATTGGCGGCGACGCGCTGATGAAGCAGTCGCGCACGCCCGAGATCATGGCCGATGCCGCACACGCGATCCTGATCAAGAACGCGCGCGAGTTCACCGGCCAGTTCTGCATCGACGATCTGGTCCTCTACGAAGCTGGCGTGCGCGACTTCTCCGGTTACGCCGCCGTGCCCGGCACCACGAAGTTCATGCCGGACTTCTTCCTGCCGGACGACACCCCGGAGCTGCCCGTCTGAGGCATCCATGTCGCGCTGGCGCCCGCCGTCCGAGAAATCTTCGCCGTACATCACCGCCGAGGGGCAGGCGCGGTTGAAGGCGGAGTTCGAGCAGCTCTGGCGGCAGCGCCGGCCGGAGGTCGTGCGGGCGCTGGCCGCTGCGGCTGCCGAGGGGGATCGCAGCGAGAACGCCGAATATCAGTACCGCAAGAAGGAGTTGCGCGAGATCGACGCGCGGCTCAAGTATCTGACGACGCGCCTGGAGGAGGTGAAGATCGTCGAGCCGGTCCGCAGCGGTGACGGTCGGGTGTTCTTTGGCAGCTGGGTGGAGGTGGTGGACGGCGAGGGGGCCGAGCGCTGCTTCCGCATTGTCGGCGCCGACGAGGCCGATTCGGCACGCGGCTGGATCAGTGTCGATTCGCCGGTGGCGCGGGCGCTGCTCGGCAAGGCCGAGGGCGATGCCGTCGCCGTGCGGTTGCCGGGCGGAGAGACGACGCTGGAGATCATCGAGGTCCGCTACGCCGCGTGAGCGTGTTCACCGGTTGTTCAGCATCCCGTAAGCCTCCGCCTCCGTACACTGTGGCATCGATCCTCCCGAGGAGTGTTGCCGTGAACCTGCTTTCCACCCGTCTGCTGGCCCTCAGCCTTGCCGCGACCCTGGCCGCCTGTGCCACGTCCACGCCGTATCAGCCGGCACGTGACGGCGAGGGCGGCTATTCCGAACAGCGCATCGAGAACAACCGCTACCGCATCCGCTTTATCGGCAACTCCAGCACGCCGCGCGAGACCGTCGAGAACTACATGCTCTACCGTGCCGCCGAGCTGACGCTCAACGCCGGTTACGACTATTTCGTGATGTCCGGCAATGACACCGAGGCGCGCACGCGGTATTCCCAGAGCGTGTCGGCCTACGGCGGTCCGAGCTGGGGGTGGGGCTGGGGCTGGGGTGGCCGCGGCGGTGTGGGCTTCGGCATCAGCTCGGCGACGCCGATCACCGACTACAACGCTCAGGCCATCGTGCTGATGTTCAAGGGCAAGAAGCCGGATGCCGATCCGAATGCCTATGACGCCCGCGCCGTGCGCGAGAGCCTGCAGCCGCTGATTCGCCTGCCGGAACTCCAGGTCAAGTAGCGCTGCCGCTGCGGCACTCGAAAGCCCGGTCCACTGGATCGGGCTTTTTCATGGGCGTTCTCCGCTCAGGCGTGGGCGGGCAGCAACCGATACCGCGAATACAGCTTGAGCCGCGCCATCGCGCGTCGCAGGGCGGCGGATGCGCGGGCAATGCGGGGGGTGTGCTGCTCGGCGAGCGCCAGGCCACCGACGCCGGTTTCGGTTTCGATGGTCCAGGGCAGCGCGGCATGACGGCGCACGGCCGCCTCGACGTGACGTGCGCGCAGCTCGCGCGCCACCGCCTCGACCTCGGCGGCAGTCCGCGGATCTTCGCCGCGCAGCAGTACGCTCAGCGTATCGGCCTGCTGCATGGCGCGGGCAACCAGCGCCTGCAGCAGCCACCGCGAGCGGGTGGGAGTCGAACGGGCCGGCGGGGTGTCGCGACGCGGGGTCGTGCGCTGCTGACGCGTTCCGGTGAATGAGGATGTCGAGTTCATGACCCGCACCTTAGTCAGGGCGGGATGAGCTTGGGCTGAATCACGGACCAGCGGCCGCATCCGGCGGATCAAGCTGTTCGGCGCGTCGGTTTGTTGACGCGTCATCCCGCCATTTCTGCGTCCCCGGGGCTGGAACAGCTCTTGCACCTTCGCCTGCAAAACCTCCACGGGTCTCAGGCATGAACGAGATGGACGTCACCCGGGTGCTGGCGCAGATCCGCACCTTGCAGTCGCAGGCGAGCTTCAAGCCCGCCGCAGCGGCGGCAACCGCGCAGGCCGCGCCCAGCGCCGGCTTCGACACCCTGCTGAAGGGCGCCATCGATCGGGTCAACCAGACCCAGCAGACCTCCGCGAATCTGCAAACCTCCTTCGCCCGCGGTGACCGTGATGTGGAGCTGTCGTCGGTGATGCTGGCCGGTGCCCGCTCGCAGGTCGAGTTCCGCGCGATGGTCGAAGTCCGCAACCGCCTGGTATCTGCCTACCAGGACATCATGAACATGCCCCTTTGAGGCGCTGATCCGTCATGGCCACGACCGCTGCTGCTCTGCCTGCCGTCCGGCAACTCAAGGACATCCCCGCCTTGCGCCAGTTTGCGGTGCTGCTGGCCGTCGCCGGCGCGGTCGCACTGGGGCTGTGGGCCTGGGGCTGGTCCCAACAGCCGGCGTATGTGCCGGTGTACGGCAACCTGTCCGAGCGCGACTCGGCCGAACTCGCCGAGGC
>JBEIOK010000146.1:0-6711 GCA_040377605.1 Nevskiaceae bacterium
AGCAACGAGGTCGGCACGTTGCTGCGCTGATCGCGCGCGACCTGGCGCTGCGAGTACGAGCGGAAGCCCGCGCGATTGAGCAGGTTGGTGAGCGGGTCGTACAGCGCGACGCTGGTCAGCCGGATTTCGAGGCGCTCGCTGGCCATCAGCAGGATCGAGACATTCCACACCAGGCCGACGATGATCAGGATCAGCGTGGACAGCGACTGGAACGGACCGGCGGCCATGTAGTTGCCGCCGTCGATTTCGCCGCCGACCGTGGCGGCGATGCGGATCATCATCGAGACGCAGGTTGCGATGAAGGCGCCGATGGCGACGCGGCGCATGATCAGCGGCTCGTCGCGCTGGGCGCGAATCGCATCGCGTGCGCAAGTCGCCGAAAACAGGAACACGATGCAGGCCATCAGGCAGATGCGCACGGACTGGTTGTGCCCGATCGGCTCAACCAGGATGTAGAGCGTCGCCAGTGCGATGGGCGGCAGCCACACCCAGCCCCAACTGAAGGGTTGCGAGGCAAACCGCCGCAGCCCTGACCACATCGCCAGGTACCCCAGCAGCAGCAGCCCGTTGCCGATGCCGATGCCAAGCCAGTGCGGCGCCGGCGAGGCCTGCAGCGCAATCATCAGGCTGGCCGTGCCGCAGACGAGGTTGGAGGCGCCCCAGAACGCCAGCGCCGGCTCGCCGCGTCGCGAATACCAGACGACAAGCTGCATCAGGCCGAACACGAAGTAGGCCAGCACGATCACGAGGTACATCGTGCGCAGGTCCAGCAACACCGAGAATCCCCTTGGGTTTGTTCTTCTGCCGGGCTTCCTGCCCGATTCCCCGCATCCATCTTCCCGCATTTGTGGGAGGCGCGACACCCCTCGGGCGGGACGCCACCCCGCGGTACGGGGAACGGTTTGTCCAGGATGCAGCGCGCATGAAAAAGCCGCCTCGCGGCGGCTCAATGCTTACAGCTTTGTCATGGTGGCCGGGGACGGAATCGAACCGCCGACACGGGGATTTTCAATCCCCTGCTCTACCGACTGAGCTACCCGGCCATTGTCCTGCTGACGCACCCGGGGGTGCGAAGGGCCGCGTATTAAACCGGCGAACCGTCAGCCCGTCAAGAATTCCCTGCGGTGGGCGGGGGCACGAAGCCGGTCTGCGTGGTCTCGCCACTGCCGAAGAAGTAGCGCTGCAACTCCTCGGAGAGAAACTTTCGTGCGCTGGCTTCGGACAGCACCAGGCGGTATTCATTGATCAGGCGCGTCTGATGCTCGATCCACTGCTGCCACGCCGTGCGCGAGACGTTTTCGTAGATGCGCTGACCCAGCGCGCCGGGCATCGGCGGGCGGTCGAGACCTTCGGCGTCGGTGCCGAGTTTGACGCAGTGAACGGTGCGGCTCATGGCGGTGGGAGTCGGTCGAGCAGTTTGCGGATCGGGGCCGGCAGGCCCAGCGATTTCGAGTCCGGGATGGTAACCCAGCGCCAGCGGCCGGATTCGTGCAGAACGCCGGGCTCATGAACCTGCAGTTCCAGCGGGTGCAGCGTGAGGTCGTAGTGCGTGAAGGCATGGGCCACGGCGGGCAGTGCGCGCGTGGCGGCATCGAGCGGGCTCAGGCCCTGCTGCTGGCACCACAGGCGCTCGTCGTCGGTTGCCGGCGCGCCGTCGAGCACCGGCGGACTCCACAGGCTGCCCCAGATGCCGACCGGAGGGCGACGCTCCAGCAGCAGCGCACCCTGCGCATTGCGGATCAGCAGCAGCCGCGCTTCACGGGAGGGCCGGGCTCTCTTCGGCTTGGGGCCCGGGAAGCGCGCGACCGTGCCGTCGGTACGCGCACGGCAATCCGCGGCGACCGGGCAGATCAGGCATTGCGGCGCGCGCGCCAGACACAGCGTGGCGCCCAGATCCATGATCGCCTGCGTGTAGTCCGCCAGGCGCTTCTGCGGCAGGTAGCGCTCTGACAGCGTCCACAGCTGCGCCTGCACCTTGGGCTGGCCGGGCCAGCCGTCGATCGCGCCATGCCGGGCGAGCACGCGCCGCACGTTGCCGTCGAGAATCGCATGGCGCTCGCCGTAGGCCTGCGCGAGGATCGCGCCGGCCGTGGAGCGGCCGATGCCCGGCAGTTGCACGATGGCGTCGAAGTCGCGCGGAAAGCGGCCGTCATGGGTGTCGACGACTGCCTGCGCGCAGCGGTGCAGGTTGCGCGCGCGGGCGTAGTAGCCCAGCCCCGCCCACTGCGCGAGCACGTCGTCCAGTGGCGCGGCGGCCAACGACTGCACGGTGGGGAAGCGCTTCAGGAAGCGCTCGAAGTAGGGAATGACGGTGGTGACCTGCGTCTGCTGCAGCATCACTTCGGCCAGCCACACGCGGTACGGATCGCGGGGGTGCTGCCACGGCAGGTCATGCCGGCCATGGATGTCGAACCAGGCCAGCAGTCGCTCGGCGAAGGGGGCGGGCATTGCGGCGGGAGAACGCGCTCAGGTGCCGGAGGGTGCGGCCTCGGGCTGCGGTTCGGCCGGCGCGGCTTCCGGCTGCTGCTGCTTTTTCTTCTGCTTGCCGAACAGCAGATCGCCGAGCTTGTCGTTGAGCTTCTGCTTGAGTTCGTCTTCCTTGCCCTTGAGTTCGCCGCGGATCTTCTCCGTGGCCTTCTGCTTCAGGGCTTCTTCGAGATCGAGCTTGTACTTCGGCGCATAGAGGCTGCCGGTGAGCTTGATCGGAATCGTCAGGCCCTTGAGTTCCTCAAGGCCCTTGCCGCCCTGGCCCCGGCTGGTCTCGACGACCGTCGGTTTGGCCAGATAGTTGATGGTCTCGTTGACCAGATCGATCTCGCCCGCGCCGGCGATGCGAAAGGCCGGGCTGGAGGCGTTCAGGTCGTCCGTCTTCAGGATGCCGTTGACGATGCGCGCGGTCGCGGTGATCGCGGCGAAGTCGGTTTCCTTGGCCCCGGTCTCCTTGTAGGTCATGTTGCCGGCGATCAGTGCCTCGCCCTTGCGCAGGATCTCGCCGAGATTGAAGCCCTTGACCGCGCCGTTCTCGATGCGCAGGCCAAGATCGCCGTTGAGGGTGCGTCGCAGCTCGCCGACGGTGTTGCCACGACCGCTGAGATCGATGCTCAGGTTACCCAGGCCGCTGATCAGGTCCTTGTCGAGAAAGTCCTTCAGAAACGGTGCGAATTGCAGGGCAGTGAGTTGTGTCTTCAGGGCATAGCCCGGCGCGTTTCCCGGCGTCAGCCGGTTCGACAGGCTGACCTTGCCGCCGTAGAGCTGCGCGCTGAGATCCTGCTGCTTGGCCGCGGTCGCCCCGTTGCCCGACAGCTTCAGGCGCACGTCACTGAGCTTGAGGCCGTTGACGGTGAGCTTGCCGATATCGAGCGTGCCGGTGGCGTTGAGCTTTTCCAGTGCCTCGGTCGGCAGCTTGATGTCGTTGATGCTGCCGTCCTGCTTGCCAGTGGCGGGTGCCGGGGTGGCCGGCGCAGCGGCCTTGGGGGGCAGGTAACGGTCGGCATCAAGGGTGTCGACCTTGAGCCCGAAGTCGATGGCCATCGACGAGAAATCGCGGACATGGACCTGGCCGGTGGCCGTGGTCTGGTCAAGCTTGAGGGTGAGCCGGTCAAGATTCGCGCTCTTGAATGTGCCGCTGTACTGGGCGGTGAGGCTCGCCTGTGTCAGCGCATTCGGGTCGGCGGTTTCGAGTTGGCTGCCGATCTGGGCCAGCAGGTCCCGCGGCTTGAACGGGGCGATGGTGATCGGCCCCGACAGCGTCGGGGTATCGGTGTTCAGACCCTCGCCGGCAATCGCAGTCTGCACCGTCAGGCCGGCGGCCTTGAGCTCGGCACCGTCGAGCTTCATCGTGCCGTTGAGGCCGTCATAGGCCAGCGCGCCGGTGAGCTGCAGCGTCTGCTTGCCGCCCGGCAGGGACTTGCCGCTGGCATCGACCCCCAGGTTCAGGCCGTTGACCGTGTAGAGCGTCTTGGCCAGATCGGCGACGACCGCGCCCTTGAGGGTCGCGGCGAGGTCGAGGTCGAAGCCGCGGCCCTTGAGGGCCAGCTCCAGGTCTTCGACGGTGATCAGCTGGGTGTCGAACTTCGGCGTGATCGTGCCGCTCAGCGTGAGATCGGCGGCGGCTTCGGGGGCGGTCGACTGCAGCGTGAGGCTGGCGTCCAGATCGAACGGCTCGCCCGGGCGCAGGGCGCCGGTTTCGAGGGTCAGCTTCTCGAGGGTGTAGCGGGCCTTCTTCTGCGCATCGGCGTAGTTCAGCGAGGTGTCGCGGATGGTGACGCCGCTGATGTCGATGTTGTTGAGTTCGAAGGTGGCCTCGCCCTCGACGGCTGGCTTTTCCTCCTTCTTGGGTTTGTTGGCCTGGACATCGAGGATGTCCTGCCAGTTGCTGCGGCCCTCGGCGTTCTTGGCGAGGTTCAGGTGCAGGCCGTCGAGCGTGACGGTGCTGACCTCGACCTGCTTGTCCAGCAGCAGCGGCAGCAGCTTGACGCCGACCGACAGCTCCTTGATCCGCGCGAAGGGATCGGCGCCGAAGTCCGCGGCGTTGCTGAGCTCGGCGTCGAGCACCGCGACGCGCAACCACGGGAAGATCTTGAGCTGGATCTCGCCCAGCCGCAGATCGCGGCCGGTTTCGGTTTTGACGACCTCGGCGATCTGGCCGCGGTAGTCGTTGGGGTCGAACAGCATGACCGCGGCCACCAGGGCCGCAACCAGCAGCAGCACCAGGCCGCCAACGGAGAACAGGAGGATTTTGAAGGGCTTGGCCATGGCAGCGGGTCGCAGGGGCAGAAAAGCAGACGCCAGTGTACGGCGGCCGGCTGGCCGATGGATGAATGCCCCGCCGGGAGCCGTCTACCCGCCGCCGATGGCCCGCACGATCAGCAGCACGTCGTCTTCGGCCAGGGGGGTCTGTGCGTAGCGGGAGCGCGGCACGATCTCGCCATTGAGCT
This sequence comes from Nevskiaceae bacterium, assembly GCA_040377605.1. GTDB lineage: Bacteria > Pseudomonadota > Gammaproteobacteria > Nevskiales > Nevskiaceae > Solimonas. Next base: position 4,938 of record JBEIOK010000146.1, read on the forward strand.
CCACGGCGATGCGCTGGCCGCCCAGATCGAGGTGGTCGAGCAGGCTGGCGACGCTGGCGGGGGCGGGCAGGTCGTGGGGGTCGTCGTTGACGATGACGCGGATCGGCATGGTCGGCATTTAATCTGAGGCGGAAGCTGCACTACAATGCGGCTTCGCCGGGCGGGTGTAGTTCAATGGTAGAACTGCAGCTTCCCAAGCTGCTAGCGTGGGTTCGATTCCCATCACCCGCTCCACTTCTTTCTCCGGCGCCCGGCGGCCGGCTCTGACCGTCCCGCTCCCATGGCAGCCGAAGACCTCCTGCACATTGCCGGCCGCGCATACCGTTCGCGCCTGCTGGTCGGCACCGGCAAGTACAAGGACCACGACGAGACCCGTCGCGCCATCGAGGCCAGCGGGGCGCAGATCGTGACCGTGGCGGTCCGCCGCACGAACATCGGCCAGACCCGGGGCGAGCCGAATCTGCTCGATGTGCTGCCGCCAACCCAGTACACGATCCTGCCCAACACCGCCGGCTGCTACACCGCCGAGGACGCGATCCGCACCTGTCGCCTGGCGCGCGAGCTGCTCGACGACCATCGTCTGGTGAAGCTCGAGGTGCTGGGAGATCCCAAGACGCTCTATCCGGATGTGCCGGCGACGCTGGAGGCAGCGCAGGTTCTGGTCCGAGAAGGCTTCGAGGTCATGGTCTACACCAGTGACGATCCGATCATCTGCAAGCGTCTGGAGGACATCGGCTGCGTGGCGGTGATGCCGCTGGCTGCGCCGATCGGCTCGGGCCTGGGCATCCAGAACAAGTACAACATCCTCACGATCGTCGAGAACGCCAAGGTGCCGATCCTGGTGGACGCCGGCGTCGGCACGGCCTCCGATGCCGCGATTGCCATGGAACTGGGCTGCGACGGCGTGCTGATGAACACCGCGATCGCCGAGGCCCGCGATCCGGTGCTGATGGCCAGCGCGATGAAGAAGGCGATCGAGGCGGGGCGCGAGGCGTTTCGTGCCGGGCGCATGCCGCGCCGCCGCTACGCCAGCGCCTCGTCGCCCACGGTCGGCCTGCCGTACTGAGCGGCGATGACGCTGTACGCGCCCCGGTCGTTTGCGGTCAGTGATCGCGCTCAGGCCTTTGCGCTGATGGATGCCTATCCGTTTGCGACCTTGATTACGACGGTGGAGGGTGCCGAGCCGCTGGTGACGCATCTGCCGCTGTTGCGCGACGGCGACGTCGCGCTGGTCGGGCACATGGCGCGCGTCAATCCGCAGTGGCAGCACTTTGCGCGTGGCCATACGTTGGCGGTGTTTCATGGCCCGCATGCCTACGTCTCTCCGCGCTGGTACGAACACCCGCAGACCACGGTGCCGACCTGGAATTACGCGACGGTGCACGTGCAGGGCGAGCCAAGCGTCGGCGACGAGGTCGCGGCGCAGGCTGCGCTGCTGGAGCTGACGCGACGCTTTGATCCGGCCTTTGCGGCCGATGCGGCCGTGGTGAATCGGCTGCTGCCGGGCATCGTGGCCTTTCGCATGCCGATCAACCGGCTGGATGCCACATTCAAGATGAACCAGAACAAGACCTCGACGGATCGTGCGGGCGTGATCGAGGGACTGCGCGCCACCGGAGCCGCGGGTGATGCCGCGGTGGCGACCTGGATGCAGGCGCATGACTGACCTCGTCGAGGAAAAGTATCTGCGCAAGGTGCGCTCCTTCGTGCGCCGTGAAGGCCGGATGACGGATGGCCAGCAGCGTGCGCTGGACGAGCAGTGGCCGCGTTACGG
>JBEIOK010000214.1:0-4215 GCA_040377605.1 Nevskiaceae bacterium
GCGCGTCAAGGATCCGGCCGAAGTCGTCACGGTCGGCGCCGAGATCGAGGTCAAGGTTCTGAAGTACGACCGCGAGCGCCGCCGCGTCTCGCTGGGCCTGAAGCAGCTGGGCGCCGATCCGTGGAGCGACATCGAACGTCGTTACCCGGAGAAGACCCGCCTGTTCGGCAAGGTCACCAACATCACCGACTACGGTTCGTTCGTTGAGATCGAGCCGGGCGTCGAAGGCCTGGTCCACGTTTCGGAAATGGACTGGACCAACAAGAACGTCAATCCGGCCAAGGTTGTGCAGGTCGGCGACGAGGTCGAGGTGATGATTCTCGACATCGACGGCGAGCGCCGTCGTATCTCGCTGGGCATGAAGCAGTGCCGTCCGAACCCCTGGGAAGAGTTTGCGCAGAACCACCAGAAGGGCGACCGCGTGCACGGCGCGATCAAGTCGATCACCGATTTCGGCATCTTCATCGGTCTGGATGGTGGCATCGACGGTCTGGTTCACCTGTCCGACCTGGACTGGAACGAGCCGGGCGAGACCGCGGTGCGTCGCTACCAGAAGGGTCAGGAACTGGACGCGGTGGTGCTCGCCATCGACGGCGCGCGCGAGCGCATCTCGCTGGGCGTCAAGCAGGTCCAGCAGGACCCGCTGTCCGAGTTCATTGCGACCAACACCAAGGGCGCCATGGTCAAGGGCACGGTGCGCAGCGTCGAGGTCCGCGGCGCGGTCATCGATCTGGGCAACGGCGTCGAGGGCTACATCAAGGCCAACGACCTGTCCCGCGACCGCGTCGAGGATGCGACCAAGGTGCTGAAGGAAGGCGACACGCTGGAATCGCGCTTCATCGGTGTGGACCGCAAGAACCGCACGGTGCAGCTGTCGGTTCGTGAGAAGGAAATCCAGGAAGAGCAGGAGGTGGTGGCGGAGTACAGCCGTAACGCCAGCACCGGCCGTACCAGCCTGGGCGACCTCCTGAAGGAGCAGATGGGCGGCGGTAACAATTAAGTTTGTAGCCTATCTCCCCGAAAAATCAGGGAAAAATAAGGGGGCCGCGCTTGCGCGGCCCCTTTTTTTTCTCTATTGTTCAGCGCATTCGTTCGACCGCCTCCGGTAGTCCATGACCAAATCAGAACTCATCGAGAAGCTGGCCGCGAAGCAGACCCATCTGATGCACAAGGATGTGGAGCTCGCTGTCAAAAGTGTGCTCGACCAGATCAGCAATGCCCTGGCCCGTGATGACCGTGTCGAAATCCGCGGTTTTGGCAGCTTCGCCCTGCATCACCGGCCGGCCCGTGTCGGCCGCAATCCGAAGACCGGCGAGCCGGTGCAGATTCCGCCCAAGCGCGTGCCGCACTTCAAGCCGGGCAAGGAAATGCGCGAGCGCGTGAATGCCCTGGACGATGCCGCTTTTGCAGCCGCGCAGCCCGCGGCCGTGACGGCGGACGACTGAGCGAGCCGCCGCCATGCGTACCGTTCTGCTGATCCTGCTGCTGGCCATGCTGGTGCTCGGCGCCTCCATCGGTTATTTCAACGCGCAGACGGTCACGTTCAACTATCTGGTGGGTCAGCTGGAGTTGCCGCTGATCGCCATCCTGATTGCCGATTTCCTGTTCGGCGTGGTGCTGACCCTGATGTTGGTATCGGCGCGCATGCTGCGCGCACGCACGGAGGTCGGCCGGCTGCGCCGGCAGCTACGTGATGCCGAAAGCGAGATGCGGAGCCTGCGAGCGATCTCCGCCGGAAGCCCTGTCGATCCGACGCGCTGAGTCGCGCCGATCCCGTGCTCGATTCCCTGTTTGCCTGGTTGCTGCTGCCGCTCGGTCTTGCGCTGGGCTGGGCGCTGGGGCAGCGGGCGCGTGTCGCCGCCGCTCCCGCCGCGACCGAGGCGTCGCCGCTGGATGCCGAACAGCTGGGCGGCTTGTTGAGCCGTCTGGCTTCCGACGATCCCGACCAGGCGATCGCGGCGCTGACCCAGGTCGCCGAGCTCGATCATTCCACCGCCGAACTGCACCTGACCTTGGGCAACCTGTTCCGCAAGCGCGGTGAGGTTGATCGCGCGCTGCGTGTGCATGAGGCCCTGCTGGCTCGCTCGGGCCTCAAGCCGGAACTGCGGGCGCAGATCCAGTTCGAGCTGGCGCAGGACTACATGCGCGCCGGCGTGATGGATCGTGCCGAGCAGGCTTTCGAGCAGCTGGCGGCCGAAGGACGTTATGCGACCACGGCGCTGGATCAGATCCGGGTCATTGCCGAACAAGCGCATGACTGGCGTCATGCCATCGCCTCCGCCAAGCGCCTGGAGGCGGCCAAGGGCGAGTCGCAGCGGGCGGTGATTGCGCAGTACTGGTGCGAGCTGGCTGAGGAAGCCCGGGCTGCGCGTGACGTGCCCGAAGCGATCAAGTGCGCTCGCCGCGCGCTGGATGAATATCCACATTGCATTCGCGCGGATCTGTTACTGGGCGCGCTGATGTCGGCGCAGGAAGATTTCGTCGCCGCGACCAAGTTCTACCTGCGTGCCTTCGAGCGTGATGCGCGTTTCCTGCCGGATGTCATCGAGCCGCTGGATCGCTGTTTCGAGAAGACCGGGGACGCCCAGGGCTATCTGCAGTTTCTGCGCGATGCCAAGCAGATTTCGACGTCGGGGCTGCCCTATATCGCCGAGGCTCGGTTGCTGGCAGACGAGGGGATGGATCCGCTGGAGCACCTGGCGCAGGGGCTGGAGGCGCGCCCCAGCCGCGCGGTGCTGGCAGAGTTCCTGGAAGTGCTGGAAAAGCAGCCCAATGTCATTGCCGCGGGTCTCGACAAGCCAGCCGCCAGCCTGCGCACCGCGCTGCGCCGGCTCATGGAGGGGACCCCGCGGTATCAATGCGGCAATTGCGGCTTCTCGCCGCGTCAGCTGTTCTGGCAGTGCCCGCAATGCAAGCAGTGGGGCAGCACGACCCCCGTCGACGACGTGCTGCGAGGTTGAACCGGCGCAACAGCGCGTATGCTGCATCCAGCCCCGGTACAAGGGGCGACGCCATCGGAGGAGACACGTGGGCAAAACCGCCTTCGTCACCGGTGCCACGGGATTCGTGGGGCTGAATCTGATCGAGGAACTGCTGGCCCAGGGCTGGCGGGTCCTCGGCATGCATCGCGCCGGCTCCGATCTTTCCGGGCTTGCGCGCTTTCCGGCGGTGGACCGTGTCGTCGGCGATATCACCGACCTGCGCAGCTTGAGATCAGCCCTCCCGGCTGAGGTGGACTGTGTCTTTCACGCCGCCGGCAACACCAGCCTGTGGGCACAGACCCAGGTCGAGCAATTCAAGATCAATGTGCGGGGCACCCGCAATGTGGTGCGCGCGGCGCTGGAGGCGCGCGTGGGGCGTGTCGTGCACGTGTCCAGCATTGTGGCCTACGGACTCCACGGGGGCACCATCACCGAAGAAACCCCGACGCGCGGCAGCAACTCCACCATCAACTACGTGCGCAGCAAGTCACTGGCCGAGCGCGAAGTGCGCCGCGCCCTCGCGGTGGGGCTCGATGCCGTCATCGTCAATCCCTCGAACATCATCGGCGCCTACGACACGCACAGCTGGTCGCGCATGCTGGTGATGGTGCAGCAGGGACGCCTGCCCGCAGTTGCGCCGGGAGGCGGCAGCTTCTGCCATGCCCGGGAGGTGGCGCGGGCGCTGGTGGCCGCGGCCGAGCGGGGGCGTACCGGGCACAACTACCTGCTGGGGGGGGCGCAGGCCAGTTACGTCGGACTGGTGCGTCACATTGCCCGGGTGCTGGGTGTGCGACGCCGGGTGGTGACGCTGCCGCCGCCCGTGCTGAACGGCTATGCCCGACTCGAAGAATGGATTGCCCCGCTGTTCGGGCGAGCGCCGGACGTGACGCGTGAGGCGGTGCAGTTGCTCTCCCACAACTTGTACTGCCACAGCCGCAAGGCGCAGCAGGAGCTGGGCTATCGGCCTCAGTCGCTGACCGCGATGCTGGAGGATGCGCGTGACTGGCTGCGCCAGCAGGGGCGGTTGCCGCCCGCAGCTCAGTAGGGACGTCGCTCGCTGGGTGGGCGCCAGTTGTCCGGCAACTCGTCGCGCACTTCCTTGCGCTTGGCCAGCAGGCGCGAGCGGTCCTGTGCGCCGATATCCGGCAGCCGCAGCCCGGCGTCAAGCTGCGCCAGTGCGTTGCCTGCATCGCCGCGCAGCTGCAGGAAGCTGGCCATCTGGTACGAGGCTTCC
>JBEIOK010000236.1:0-3347 GCA_040377605.1 Nevskiaceae bacterium
GCCTCCGGCGTCATCGCGCGATAGCTGTCGAGGATGCGCTGCATCATCCACAGCGTGTACGGCATCGCCAGGCGACTGTAACGGCCACTGCCCATCGGAAACTGGATGCGGCCGAGCACGCGCGGCACGCGCGAGCGCTGCGGGTCGAGCGTAGCCACGGCCTTGTTCAGCTCGTCGCGAATGCCGCCGAGCATCGGATAGAACTCGGTGAAGATCGCGTCGAACACCGGATTCAGCGTCTCGGGGATCGCATCGTCGGCGAGAAACGCCCCCTGCCCGGCCTTCACCGTGTTCATGCGCTGCACCCACGCCTTCAGCTGCGGACGCGGATCCACCAGGACGCGCTTCGGGTACGGATCGCGGCTCAGGTGGCCGTACATCGGCCCGAGCAGCGCAAAGTCCGCGAACGACGGCTTGGTGCCGAACAGATACGGCATCGTCGCGAAGTGCTGCTCGAAGACATCGAGCATGCGCTCGGTCCAGCGCTCCTGGACCTCGTACTGGGCCGGCACGATGCCGACCGACGGCAGGTAGCTGCGCAGCCGCCTGGCCACATACGCGGCCATGCGCTTCTGCAGGAACCACGGGAAACCCGGCAGCAGCGCCTTGCCGGCATCGGACTCGAACAGCGGATAGTTTTCCGGATAGACCCAGCGGTAGTGCATCGCCACCGGAATCCACCACTCGTCGACCCAGGCTTCGATCAGCTGCGCCGCAATGCGCTGGCGCGGCGTCGACAGCATCACCGTCGAATCGGGAAAGCGCGGCTCCAGCGTGTCGACGATGTGCTTGGTGTCCTGCAGCCACTCGCCCTGCGGCGTGACCACCACCGGCATCACCGTGGCGCCGGTCTTGCGCGGGATGCGCCACATCAGGTTCACCGCGTCGACCGCGTGATCGACGAACGGGATGTTCTTGTAGTTCAGGTAGGCCCGGGTCTTGCCGCTGAAGAACGACAGATGCCAACCGTGCATCACATAAGGCTTGCTCACAGACGGCTCCGAAGCAGAAGGAAGGACAGGGCAATGCCCGAGAACAGCAGGATTTCCGCCACCAGCGCCGGGCCGGCGACGCCGCGCAGCGTCGCGTCCGTCGTCAGGTAGGCGATGCGCATGCCGGCAAACAGCAGCAGCGTGATCGCAGCGGCCTTCAGAAAGCCGCGCTCGCCGGCTCCGTCCAGGGCGTTGCCCAGCGTCAGCGACAGACCGATCATCTGGCAGCCGAGAAACGTCACCGCATACCAGGTGTAACTGTCGAACGGCAGATCCAGCGGCACCCCGATCAGGTGCGCGCCTCCCAGCGCGAGAAACACCAGACCCACCCAGCGAAACGCCGCGCCGTACTGGCGCAGCGCCCGCCGTGCCCGCTGACGCGCGGGCGGCAGGACCGCTTCCGTCATCGCTGCACCATCGTGCGAGCGGCGGCGGCGAAGTCCTCCGACTGCTTCTTGTCGTCACCCGGCTCCGGCAGCTTGAACGGCACGGTGATGCCCTTCTGGCAGGCCGGACGTTCCTTCAGCGCATCGAGCCAGCGCCGCAGGTTCGGCAGCTCGTCGACCGACACGCCGGACCACTTGTACGTGCGCACCCAGCACCAGTTGGCAATGTCGGCGATCGAGTACTCGCTGCCGGCCAGCCACTCGGCCTGACCCAGACGCGTGTCGAGCACCTCGAACAGGCGGCGGCATTCATTCTGGTAGCGCGCAATCGCGGTCGGGATCTTTTCCGGTAGGTAGCGGAAGAACACATTGGCCTGCCCCATCATCGGACCGATGCCGCCCATCTGGAACATCAGCCACTGGATCGCATGCAGCCGCGCCACCGGGTCCTTCGGCAGCAGGCGGCCGGTCTTCTCGGCGAGATAGATCAGGATCGCGCCGGACTCGAACAGCACCAGATCGTTGGCGTCGTGATCGACGATGACCGGGATGCGGCCATTCGGGTTCAGGGCCAGGAAGTCCGGTTTCTTCTGGTCATTGGCCAGCAGGTTCACCGCCCGCACGATGTACGGCAGCCCCAATTCCTCCAGCGCCACCGAGACCTTCCAGCCATTGGGGGTCGGTGCCGTGTATAACTCGATGCCAGTCGCGCTCATGTTGCTGTTCTCCCGAGCCGCCGGGCGGCTCCCGCTTGAAGTTGACACTATGTAAACTACTTCACCGGAAACGGTCAAGAACCCAGGGGACCCTTGTTGCCATGACCACTGCCCAATTACCGCTGGCCGGCCTGCCGCCGAGCTTCAAGTCGCGCGTCGCCGAGCGCATCGCCCGCTCGCGCGGCAGCCCGCTGGCTGCGCTGCGGGCCGGGCGCACGCTGGAGCTGTACTACGAAGTGGGCGACCCGCACTCCCAGCTCTGCGCCGCGCTGGCCCGCCGCCTGCTGCCGCGCCTGCCGCAGGGCCTGACGATCCGGGTGGTGCCGGCCCCGGACGCCCGCACCTATCCGGAAGAAGCCCGGCAGCGCGCCTTTGCGGCAGCCGACGCCGCCCGCATCGCGCCCTGTCATGGCCTGCCGCCGCCGCAGGCGATCCCGGCCGGGGATCACGCCGAGATCGAGTGCCGGCTGATCGCCGCTGCCCAGCGCGGCACCGCCGCGTTTCTCGACGCCGAGCGCGATGCGCTGGCCCCGCTCGCCGCCGGCCAGACGCGGGGGGCATCCGCCGTCACCGAATCGATCCAGACCCGTGAGGTGCTGCAGGCCAACGCCGCACGCCGCCAGAAGCTCGGCCACTATCTGCCAGCCATGTGGCAATACCGCGGCGAGTGGTTCTGGGCGCTGGATCGCCTGGAGTTTCTGGCAGCGCGCCTGACCGAAGACGGTGCGTTGCAGGGCAACGGACCGCTGTCCACGCTCGATCCCGCGCAATTGCCGCAACCGGCCGGCACGCCCGGCGCACCCCTGGAATTCTGGTACAGCTTCCGCAGCCCGTACTCCTACGTCGCCGCGGTGGAGCTGCTGCGTCAGCGCGCACAGGGCCGTCACGCCACATTGCAGGTGCGCCCGGTGTTGCCGATGGTGATGCGCGGCCTGCCGGTCCCGCAGGTCAAGCGCCTGTACATCGTGCGTGACGTCAAACGCTGCGCCGATGCGCAGGGCATTCCGTTCGGTCGCATCCACGATCCGGTCGGCGACGGCGTGCTGCGCCTGCTGACCGTCTTCCCCTACCACGCCGATACCGACACGCAGCTGCGCTACTGCGCGATCGCGGGCCAGACCGTCTGGGCCGAGGGCCTCGACGCGCGCCGCGACGACGTGCTGCGTTCGGTGATCGAGCGCTGCGGGCTGGACTGGGGCTCCGCACAGGCCAGGCTCGCACAGGGCATCGACACCCGCGAGGCGGAAGCCAAC
>JBEIOK010000009.1:0-39786 GCA_040377605.1 Nevskiaceae bacterium
CTTTCGTCTCGCGCCTTGCGGCCGGCGGTATCCGATCCCAAAGCGGCCGAGCTGCCAAGCCGACCCGGCAAAACGGTTTCGACAGCCACAGGCCCCCGGTCGAGGATTATCGCTCTTTCCTAGATCCGGCTTGCCGGATGATCCGATGCGGCCCCCGCCGCTCCGGATGACTTGTACAGTACCCCCTATGCGCAACCCTGCCTCAGCCCGCCCGGTCCGCCGCGGCGGGCTTTTTCGTGAGCTGGCTGGCAGAACGATTCATGAATCGCCACGGGAGTTTTCACGGGACTTTGTGCGCCGGACAGTCCCGTTTGGTGCCGTTCCGTTCCCTTGTGGCAAATCGTGCCGGTGGAATCGGCTGGCCTAAGCTGCTGTCATGATTGAGAAATTCTGGAGCGGGTAGCGGGAATCGAACCCGCGCGTTCAGCTTGGGAAGCGGCGCTGCAAGCGCTGCATAGACCTCTGTAATCACTTGCGTTTCGGTTTGCTCTTGCTGCTTTTCACGGGATTTTCAACGGGAATTCGTGCTGCCGCATCGATGCCCTCAAGCAGCTCGGAATCGAGCACATGGACATAGCGCAGGGTGCTCTCGATATCCTTGTGGCCCAGCAGCTGCTGCGCGATCTTGAGGTTGCGCGTGGCCCGGAGAATGCGGCTGCCGGCGGTGTGGCGCGTGTCATGAAATCGCAGGCCCTGCCGGCTGTCTTCCCGGCTATTCGGGATGCCCGCGGCCTTGCGCGCGACCCGAAAGGCAGCCTCGATGCGATCGGCATTGATTGGCGCCCAGGTGCCGCGCCGGGCCTTGCCGGCACATCTCTCGCGCCGGTAACAGAAGACGTGCTCGGCATGCCGGCCCTGCAGCGGCCAGAGCAGGTCCCGCAAGGCGTTCGACAGCGGCAGCGTGTAGTCCTGCCCGGCCTTGCCCTGGATGTGGATCTTGCGGTTGCCCCAGTCGATCGCCTGCCATGTCAGCGACAGGCAGCCCTCGCGGCGCACGCCACTGAGAATGGAGAACTGCACCAGCGGCCGAAAATCTTCCTTAAGGTGCTTCAGGATTGCCGCCTGCTCGGCCGGCGTTATCTCGCGGATCCGGACCTTGGCCTCTGGCAGCAGGTGCTGGCGCCAGTCGATCTTCGCGACCTGGTGGCCCCATGTTTCCTCGGCGCGCTTCAGGATGCGGCGCAGCGGCTCGGTGAAGCTGCGATTGACGGTGCCGGCGGCAACGCCCTCGGCCCGGCGCATCGAAACAATTGCGGCGACCCGCTCATTGGTGATCTCGGTCAGGCGTGTGTTGAGACCGATCCATTCCTGCAGGCGGGCCAGCATGTCCTGCACCACGGCCGGCCGCGAGCAATGCTGCCCGCGCTCCTGCCACCAGCGCGAGGAGGCCACGCCAAAGGTTACGGTTGCCGGGGATTGATCGGCAAGACCGGCGCGGGCTTCGATCTTCTTCTGGCGGATGACGGCTTCGGCTTCCCGCCGCGCCGTGCATCCCGTTGTGCCGCAAAATCGATGACCGGAAATCCGGAAATCATATTCCCAGTGCTCGGCGCCCTGGCGCTTGAACAGGCCGGTTTCGCGCTTTCCAGCCGCCTTTCCTGTTCGCGTTGCCATGCCTCGATCGCTCCTTCGCTGAGCCTGTAGCACCGGCGCCTGGTGCCGGCGCCGATCATGATGACCGCAATCTCGCCCCGCTGGATCATCTGGCGCAAGAGCTTTTCGCTGATGCGGATCCGCTCGGCTGCCTCGGCAAGGGTGAGGAGGGGTTTCATCGCCACTACCCGATCAGTGCTGCGGATAAATCGGCTGCTCGCCTCGCGCCACATTCCGCCCAAGATCGGTCAGCCCATACATGATCATGTCGGGCTCACCGTAGCGGCCTTTATCGATGCGGTGCACGCGAAAGAGGCCATGATAGAGCGCTGCCTCCATCTGCCAGTCATCCCTGCTAGTGTAGAAGTGGTCGCGGTAGCCAGCCCTCAGCCCGACGCCGCCATAGGCATGCACGACGCAATGCAGGATGTCAGGGTTTAGGCTGCTCGCCAGCGGGTGGCGCGGCGGCAGAACCACATCGCAAGATGGTGTCCGAAGTGAGCCGCGAACCACATTCAAAGCCTCGCGAAAGGAAATGTCCCAGGCATCGCGCACGGAAGATATGACCTGCGAGCGCGCCTTTGATCCAGTCGGAGCAAAGACGATTTGCTCGCCGCATCCGACTACCGTAACAGAATAGGCTTTTCGAAGGCGACCATCAGCCATCGTCATTGCCCTGCCCCCGTCATGTCAGCGACTGATAGATCAGCCCGCCGCCGGGGCCTCGGTTGCCGACAATGCAGCGCTCCATCGAGAGAACAGGCGTTGTCCGGCGATGATCGCTAGCGCCGTCATCAACCCACCGCAGGAAAAATGACGCGTCACAGGTGATCTGGCAGTCCTTCAGAACAATGCTGCCTCGCTTGGTCGGGTTCGTCTGAAGGGTTTGCCGTGTGAGCATCCTGGCATTCGAGATCGGCCAGACCTCAGTTGCGAAGTCGACGATCTTCCCGTCAATCACCACCTTCTGGCCGTCGATCATCGCCTGCAACGCGGGCCCGTCGTCGTGGACGCCATCCCGGTACAGCGTCGGGAGCCGATGGCCTTCAATGGCGAATATCGGTTCGGTTGCAGCGACGGTTCCCGCTGCCGCCAGTCCCTGGAGGAATGCGCGCCTGCTGATTGCGAGTTTCCCGGTCATTGTGCGGCTCTCCTTTTTGCGCGCCATCCGTTGAACGCGGCGCGGGCGCCGGGGTCTTCCCGAGCCCAGTCGACAAGATCGATCAGCTTGGCCAAGGCCTCGTGATCGCCCGGCTGCAGCTGCACGGTGACCGGCTCGGTCGGCCGGTAGGCATCCCGTAGCGTCTGCGCCAGCTCGGTCAGGCTGCGGCGGCTCATGACTGCGCCTCGCGCGGCCATGGCAGGAATTCCGGGTCAGGCTGGCCATTGAACTCGCTGAAATAGTCCAGCGCCCGAACGGCTTCCTCGCTGCTGATCCGGTCCTCCAGCAGGTAAATTGCGCTGCCGGCAAACTGATACGCATCCGCCAGTTTTTCGAGGGCGGCATCGCGTTCCCGCCGCAGCTTGCCGGCTTCGATCGCAAACCGGCTGCCAGCAAGACAGGTCGCGCCGGCCGCAAAGCCGAAGCACCAGACGTACAGGACATGCGCGGGCGGCAGCAGCGTCTCAAGCATTGCTGATTCCTTCGGTGATGATCTGCTGCACCAGGTCGCGATCGTCTTTCTGGCCCGTCGAAATGAAATGCCCGGAGGGGAGCCATTTCCGCTTGCCATCGGTGAAACTGTACTGGGTGAGCGCGCGGATGCCCTGCACGGTAACGATATCGCCGCAGCGCATGCGATAGGTGGTGTGCGATTTCAGTAACGCCTCGCCCCCGCCGGCAATTGTCCGCTCGCCGCCGAAAAACTGTGCGCCGGCCAGGGGCTGCACGGCCAAGGCAGCGTCGGCGTAATCGACACCCGGGATGAACTGCCCGGGGCGCGCATTGCCAAGATTCGGTGCGGGATTGGCAGCAGGCTCCGGCGTCCGGCGTTTGAGCTGGATCTGAAGCTCGAGCTTGATGCGCTGGGTCATCGCCTCGAGGCGGGCCTCGGCCGGATCATCCAGCTTGTCCCCCATGAACAGCACGGCGACGGTCAGGTCCTCGAGGAGCTGCAGCACCGTATCCCACTTGCCATCATTGCGCAGGGGGCGCGTGATGTAGCGTGAGAGGACGCCCAGCATCTCGGCATGGCTGGCTTCGGGGGTCATTGCGTCCGCTCCTTCTTGCCCCGCTGGGCATGGTTCATGGCGTCCATGATTTCGGCTGCCATCGCGTCGACCAGGCGAATGCCGGATCCGTAAGCGGCAACCTGCTTGGCGCGACGGAATGCGGCCTCCTGCTCGATCGACTGCGCGACCTGCAGAAACTCAGAGGAATGCTGCCATTCCGGGTGATGATGGGTCAGGACATCCGCCATGGCGGTCAGCGTCTGGGCCCGGAGGTAGAGCCCGTCCTGCCTGACCGTGCCCCGCGCGCAGCGCAGGACATAGATGGCCGATCTCTCGGCCAGGGTCCGGCAGATCGTGGCGACAGCGTTGTAGGCCATCGTATCGCCGGCCTTGCAGGCCAAGCCATAATTCGACGTGAGCATGCGGATGCCCGCCTTCGCGCAGAGATCGCGGATCTGCAGGGCCTCCGGGTCGCCTGCTGCCAGCGAGGCCTTGTACTGTGCCAGCTTGGAGACAAGGATCACCTTGCCATTGATGGCCTCGAACGCGCGCGCCTGCATGCCAGCATCGGCCTGGATGACCTGACAGGGCACGCTGTCGATCCCGCACAATGCTGCGGCGGTGGTCCGGTGCTGCCCGTCGACGATCGCAAAGTGCCCGCCGGGGACCGGCGACACGATCACGGCGGAAAACAGCCGCCAGTCAAACCGCTCGACAATCGACCGGATATGCCGCGCGCTCTGCTTGTTGAGGTCGCGCTGATAGGCCGGATCCACAACCAGGCGCTCGATCGGCAGCCAGCGGAGATCCGGGGCCGGGCCATAGGTCTCGGGCCGCGTGATGCCATCCAGACCAGTGACCGTGACGGGAATGATCGGGCGCGCATTCATGGCCGTACCCCCCCCCTGCCGCTCAAGACACGTGGGCTCCGTCCGGGTTTCGCAGCACGGCAGGGCTGGGGGCGGCAGCAGGCGGACCGCTGCGGCAAAGGTCACAAGCGCCAGGCCGGCCGGCACCAGGCAGAAGGCGATGGCGAGAGCGCGCTTCATGGCGTGCGCCTCGCGGCATCTTCCGGCGACAGCTTGCGCTGGCCGGCCTCGATCTCCTGCCGGATCCGAGCCTCAGCGCGGCGGTCATGCGCGTGCATCAGCCAGAGCAGGATGCACCAGCTGACGACCAGCGCCAAAGCCGTCATGCCGGCAATCATGATTCCCTCGGGTGATGCGATCACCTCCTGCAGGCGCGTGCTCATGCGGGCCTCCTCAGGCAGAGTGCCGCCGGTTTCAGGGTGGGTTTCGGGACAAAGGCCAGCGCCTTGTGCGTCGGGCAGTAGGTTGCTGCCAGGTGTCCGGTATCTGCGCCGCAGTAACAGAAGCTCTCGCTGCCCGGATGGCCTATCGGCCACCGGCAGGTGCCTGCCCGCAGCTCAAGGATCGACATGCGGCGCGATTCCGGAAGCGGCAACGCAGCTTCCTGGCGGGTGAGCGGCCGGGCGGGGGTCATTGGCGGCGCCCCTTTTGATCAAACAGCGGAGGGCAGCGCTCTAGCCGTCGCTGCACGCCTGCATAAAGCGCATCGAGTACGTGCGCCGGGCTGTACCCTTCCCGCTGGACCAGCAGCAGCAACCCGAAGAGCACAGTTTCCGTCATAACCAGCGTGTCGGACATCTCCGCGCGCTTCTCGACCTGCGGCTGGACCAGCAGCCGCAGCACCTTAGGCGCGTGTTCGTTATGCAGGGCGGTTGCCGGATCGTTCGTCATGGCCGTGCCGCCTGTTCTGCTGCGGCCTCGCCCTTCTCCGGAATGTTGGTGATGTGCTGGGCCAAGCGGTTGCGGGCAAATTCTTCCATGCGGTAGGTATGGGCTGTGGCTTCCATCGCGGCCTTGGCCACGGCATCGCGCTGCAGCGCGGTGAGCAGCGGCCAGCCGTTCTCTGCGAACGTGGCTGGGTGCTTGTCGCCAAAAATAAAAAGCTCGCCGGCCGTGCTGCCCGGGAACGATGGCGTCCAGCGGACGGCGCTGAAATGTGCGGCCATCTGCAGGAGCGTCCAGTCCGGATGCTTCCGGTTCTGCTCGGCCAGCTGGCTGCGCCACCGCTGGCGCAGCAGGTCCGCGCCAATCAATAGCGCCATGGCGCCGCCACCAACACCTGCAATCGCAGAGACGATCATGGTCGAGATCTCTGGCCCGGCCATCACGCGCTCCAGCCCGTGAAGAGAGGGATCAGAATGGTGAGCGTGCCCATGGCCAGCACGAGGGCGAGGAGCTCGGTCGCCTGCTCCAGCGGCGATTCCGGGACGGAGCGGGACAGCGCGTCCTGCGCCTCGGCCTGGTCAAAGCTAACCTCGCGCTGTTCGGCGATCAGGATGATCGAGAGGATCTGGCCGTTGTGGATATAGCCGGTCTCAAAACCGAGGATGCGGAGCTTGCCCGCGTCAATCTGGTCGGCTCGGTAGGTTTTCGCTGCACGCATCGTGTCCCCCATGGGTTATGGGGGGTGATATGTGCATAACGCACACTATGCGTCAAGTGCATTTTGCACACTTCGTGATGCTTTGCTGCCGATCGTATTGCAGAGAGTTCCCATGTCGAATGTGGTCGCGCTTGATGTAGAAACCGCTGATGGGTGGGTCGGGTCGATCTGTCAGATCGGGATTGCCGGGTACGAAAATCAGCAGTTGTTGAAATTCTCGACCTATATCAATCCCGAACGGTCTTTTGCCCAGCCGCAGAAGGGCATCCATGGCATCAATGCTGCGATGGTGGTGAACGCACCCACAATCACCGAGTTCTGGCCGCAGCTGACATCAATGATTTCTGGCCGTCTGGTGGTGATCTACACAGATTTTGATGCGCGTGCGGTCTTGTCGGCGGCTGCCGCGCATGATCTGCGCCCGCCTGATTGCACCTGGGTTAATGCCTATGCGCTGGCGCAGGATGCGTGGCCTGAACTGGGCAATCACAAGCTGCGGACGGTCGGGCAGTCCCTCGGCATCCAGTTCTCCGAACTCCACGACGCTGGCCAAGATGCTCTTGCCGCCGCGTACATTGCGCTCAAGGCAAGGCAGGCGATGCGCCTCAGTGATCGCGATCTGGTTGATATCTATGCCCTCGAGGAGGTGCGTATCTCGCCGGGACCCAAGGTCGGCAAGGCGCCAGCCCCGGTCGGCGCCGGCTGGGCCGCCGCGCTTGAGGCTCGGCGTGGCCCTCCTGACACTCTGTCCGACCAGTGCATCGTCTTTACGGGCGATCTGCCTTTCGATAGGGCGCAGATGGCCGCTAGACTGGTTGAGCGGGGATGCAAGGTCACGGCGTCAGTGACGTCCAAAACGACGCTGATCGTGTCGGGGTGGTCCACGCCAGGCGCTGGCGGTCAGAAAATGAAGTCGGCTGCTGACAGGATTCAAGATGGGCAGCCCATTCGCTACCTGACCGGGGACGAGTTTCTTGCTTGGCTTGCCCGCCAGACCTAGTCACGGCAGCACGATGCTGTGGATCCTGTTCGCGCTGAGCAGCTCGACATCGTGCTCGGGCGGCGCATTGAAGCTTTCCAGTGTAAACAGATTAGTGCCCGGTTGCGATCGCGGCTGCTTTATGAGCCTCCGGCCGTCGCTGGTTTCGACAATGGCCGTGGTGTTGACCACCTCGCGCGGCGACACAGGGCGAACGTAATAGATAATGATTTCACCATCCTGAAATCGGGGATAGCCGGAATCGCCTTTACAGATCACTGCCGCGACCGTGTCAGGATCCGGAAAAGCGATTCTGCCGATTTCCACGGTGCTCGGTGTATCATCAAACGGCTGAATCGAAGATCCGGCGCCGACTGCACCCAGTATGGGAACATCAAGGCCCGCGCCCTTCTTCTTCATCGCGCCTTTGCCGGTGAGAAGCCATTGCAAATCAACGCGAAAGAATTCGGCAAAGCGAGGCGCATGCCGTGAGAACTGGCGGTTGCCGTTTTCGTACTGGTGATAGGTAAAAGGCGATAGGTTCAGCGCCGCCGCTGCCTCGCGGGCTGTTTCAAAGTACCGCTTACGCGCTTCCTGCAAGCGCTCCCCGGGCATGCTCATGCCGTTTCGTATCTCCCCGGAGTGTGCGAAACGCACTTGACATTAAGTGTGCATTGCGCACACATGCGGCGCATGAGCACACGATCTGCCATTCTCGTTGAGCGCTTGGGCAAAAGCCGGTCATGGCTGGCCGAGCAATTGTGCATCTCTCCGTCGCATGCCTCGCGGTTGATGTTGGGCACGCACGATGAAACTCGGCTGCAATCGAGGGTTCTTGATCAGATTGCGGTTGATGCTGGCCACCAAGACCTCACCGCTGATCGCTTCGGTCTGCCCTCCCCCGACTCCGCCCTGCCCGCCGTCTGCTCAACCCAGCATCTGGGGGATTGAGCGATGGCGCGGGCGCTTTCTTTCCGTTCCTCCCGCGGGCTTGGCATGGTGCCGCCCGCGCGACTGGCGGCGGCTCCGGCCCTGCCTCTTTCTTCCTCGCGCCGGCGGTCTCCTCCCACACTGGCCTGCAGCCGGGCGCGGGTGGCGCAGAGGGCCCGGCACTCTCTCTCTGGTGGCCCTCGTGCGCTGCTCTCCATTTCGATCCCCTCCGGTGAATGCGTCTCGTCGCTGAGCGCAATCAACCATGAGGGGTCGGGATGTTTTTCCACGAATTCGGGAAAAATTGCCGGGGGCGCACCATGAGCGCGGTGATCGGTTGGGCTGAGGCCCTGATTGCGCGCGAGCGGCGCGCCGGCATGACCAAGCCGGAGGCCATCCGCCGCATGGCGAGCCGGGCCAAGGTCTCGCCCGGTCAGGTCGAGGGCCTCATCCGTGGCCGTGTCAAGGATCCCAAGCTCGGCCTGGTCGAGCGGATCCGCGCGGCCTTCATCATTGAAACGCGGCGCGAAATCGAAAGGCTCTCGCATGAGCTGGAAAAGGCTTCTCAAGCTGGCCTTGACCCTGATTGCCGCGAAATCCGCAAGGCTCGCCTTGCAATGGCGCGCCTTCGTGAAGCGATAGGGGGTGAGTGATGAAGACCGAGCCTGTTCGTGGTTCCGGCCGCACCAGTCGGCAAATGCGCTCCGCACCGCCCGGTGCCGTTTATGTCGTACCCGGCCTGGTTGACTATGGGCGGAGGCTGGCCCGCCATCTTGACCGGGGCGATCTGATCGTTGTGCCCGTTTCTTTCGAGAGCGTTTTCCGCGCGGTGGTTGGCGCCCGGCGGCAGGTGGTTCTCGATCATGCGTTCTTCAATCTCGATAGTCGCGACAGCCAGGTGCGGCAGGTTTTCGATCTTGCGTGTCGGCAGCAGGCGAGCACGGCGCCGAATCTGGTGCGCCCATGCTGATCTGCCCGCCCCATATTCCGCAACGGCGGGTCGAGGCGGCGGTCGAGCGCATCCGCGTGATGCGCGGCATTGGCCGGGCCTGCTGCTTCCCCGATGACCTTGGCTGCGAGACGCAGCTTTATCTCGGCCGCGCCTTGTGCGAGGCGTTCCCGCAAGAGCGGATTGCCATCATCGCTCAATGCTGCGGTGTCGGCATTCCCGATGCGCTGTTCTTCCAAGCGCTGGTCGATATCGCGACCTTTGCGCAGCCCAGCTGGATGAAGCCGGACATTGTCGACGAGGCCAAGCGCATCCTGCTTGGCCTGCCGAAGCCGGCCCAGCCGCAGCCGAAACTGATTTCCCTTTCCACCTTTCCGCGCGCGGGGCTTTCCGCATCGCTTGACCAGATCCGGGGGCGCTCATGAGCAAGCTCACCAGCCGCGCGGTTGCGGCATTCCTGGCTGACAAGATTGACCGGCATGGCAAGGCCATCCTGCCCGGCCTTGGCACGCTGCGCCTTGTCGAGCGCGCCGGCCGGCAGGTGCGCCACCCGGCCACGGGTGAGCTTTACGCCATCCCTGCCCGCCCGGCCCTCGTGTTCCGCCTTTCGAAGCCGCGCAAGCGGTTCTGATCATCCGCCGGCCCGCCGGCATTCCAGCAATTACGATGGAGGGTGCCATGTCTGCGCCTGACGAGAAGATTTCTGCCCTTGCGCAACGGATGCGCGCCAATGGCGCCTCTGTTGTTCGTGATCGTGAGGGCAACACGATCTTGCATATGCCGCTGGTTTCCAGGACGGAATCGCCGATCGAGGGTCTTGGCAACAAGAGCGCGGGGCAGCTGAAGGCCTTCCTTGAGCGGATCGAGCGCCTCGAGGAGGAGCGCAAGGTGATCTCCGGTGACATCAAGGACGTCTATTCGGAAGCGAAGGTCATGGGCTTCGATCCGAAGATCATCCGCAAGATCGTGCAGATCCGGAAGCAGGACCCTGACGAATACCGCGAGCAGAGCGAGCTCCTCGACACCTACATGCACGCGCTGGGGCTTGCATGATGATGCTGACCCTTGCCCCCTCGCCGGCTCATGTCGGCCTTCTCAATGGCCAGATGGTCGATCTGGTCAATCCGGACTGGCGGACGATCGATCTCGAAAGCCTTGCGGTTTCCCTATCGCGGCAGGTGCGCTTCAATGGCCATACCAGCCGGCCGATTTCGGTCCTCGAGCACAGCTTTGCCGTGGCGCAGCTGGTGCCGCCGCAGCATCGCCTTGCCGCTCTGCTGCATGATGCGCAAGAGGCGCTGATCGGGGATATCGTGCGGCCGGTCGTGGTCGCCATGATGGCTAGCGGCGGAGAAGACTGCCGGGTGGCGCATGAGCTGGCCCGGCTCAAGGCGCGGTGCGACCAGGCAATTGCCCTGGCGGTTCTGGCGCTGGCGCCGGAGCGGCTCTGCGAGCCCGCCTCGACCATGCACCATTGCGTGGCCTCGACGCTTGCGGCCGAGATGACGGGTGAGCCGGTCAAGTCGGCTGACGACATCTGCCTCGCGATCGAGATCAATTACCTGTCGGGCTGGGAAGGCCCGGCCCGGCGGCATGAGTTGTACTCCCTCCTGCTGCCTGACCTGGCGGCTTTGCAGCGGGCCTGGCTGGATTGCCTCGAGGCGCTGGCCGGACAGCGCTTTGGTCATGAAGGGCGCGCCGCGCGGGCCACGGCCTGGCTCTGGGCTGGGGGTGCGACATGAGCTCGCCCGGCGCGATTCCTTTCCATCCGCTGGCTGACCTGTTCCCGCTGATCGAGGGCCCGGAATTCGAGGCCTTGTGCGAGGATATCCGCACGCACGGGCTGCGCCACCCGATCCAGCTCTGGAATGGCCAGATCGTCGACGGGCGCAACCGATATCGGGCGATGTGCGTGCTCGATCCGCATTCCGCCGGGCGGCAGGCATGGGCGGCAAAGAGCCTCGCCTGGTTCGAGGATGTCTCGCATATCCATGAGCGGCTGCTGCCGGCGCATGTGGTGTCCCTCAACCTGCGGCGGCGTCATCTCGATGAAACGCAGCGCGCGATGATTGCCGCGCGCCTGGCAACGATGCCGGTTGGTCGGCCGGCCGGAGCCGGGGAAGATAATGGGGCAAATTTGCCCGATTCGGCGCCTGCCGGCGTTTCGGTGAGCGATGCCGCCGGACTGCTCAATGTGTCGCCTCGTTCGGTCAAGGCGGCGCGCGCCCTGCGCCGCGAGGCTCCGGCGGAGATCGTGCAGCAAGCCGAGCGTGGCGAGGTCAGCCTGCATGGGGCGAAGACCGGTCTTCGAGCGGCCAAGCAGGAGCTGGCGCGGCGGGGCGAGGATGTCAGCCCGGAGGCGCTGTCCCGCGCCTATGACCTTCTGAAGGACCAGGCAGAGGCGGCGCGGCAGGCGGCGAAAGACCGAAAGAAGGCCATTCGGGCAGCGCGTGAGCAGCAGCTGGCCGGCCGCATCGCCTCGGCCAATGCCGCGCTTGCCGCGCCTCAGCGGCAATACGGCGTCATTCTCGCGGATCCGGAATGGGCCTGGGATACCTGGAGCGAGGCCGGTAAGGATCGGTCGCCCGAAAACCATTACCCGCTGAGCGCGACCGAGGTCATTGCCGCGCGGCCGGTGGTGAACCTTGCCGCGCCGGATTGCGTGCTCTTCCTCTGGGCCACGGCGCCGCGCCTGCCCGATGCGCTGGCCGTCATGGCAGCATGGGGCTTCGAGTACAAATCTCACTGCATCTGGCGGAAGGCGGAGATCTCTGGGGTCGATCACAATCCCGGCAAGCGCGATCGGGGCGGCTATTCGTCGGCAGTCGTTCTGGGGACGGGCTACTGGTTCCGGAACGCTCATGAACTGCTGCTGGTCGGCGTGCGCGGCGATGTGCCCTGTCCGGCCATGGGCAATCAGTTCCCCAGCGTGATCGACGCGCCGCCCAGGCGGCATTCGGAGAAGCCGGAGCGCTTTGCCGAGCTGATCGAAGGGTATTTCCCCAACGTGCCGAAAATCGAGTTGAACGCCCGCCGGGCTCGCCCCGGCTGGGATATCTGGGGCGCGGAAGCGCCGGAGGAGGAGCCGTGACTGTAGCGCATTTTAAAATCGTGTTTGAAAGTGAGTATCTGAGCGCGTCGCGCAAATTGATTGTCAGTCATTTGGCATTCATCGCGGACGATAATGGAGAAGCCGTTTTCCCTGGGTATCAGCACTTATCGCGGGTGGCCCAAAGCGATCCCGATAAAGTTGAAGACGAGGTTCGGCTGCTTCTGGCATTGGAGCTGCTCGGGTTTTTCCATCGCGATGGGGTGATCTGGTTTGCGATCGATTTGGCGGATCTGGCCTTTATCAAGGCGGCTGGGTTTGACACGTATCGCGAGCGCGAAAAGCCAAAAGGCGGGGCACAGGAATGAGCCTCACGCTGGTAGGCATTGCCCTGAAAGCCGACGTTCCAACAGCTGTGGCTCGGGCGATCTTGATCAAGTTGGCAGACTGCTGCGACGAAGACGGGAAGCGCATTTTTCCGTCATTTGCAACGCTGGCCAAGATTGGGAAGTGCAGTCGGAAAACCGCCAAGCGGTACGTCCAGTTATTCTGCGCCGTCGGGCTTCTGACCAAGGTTAGGGCCGGCGGCTTTGGGCCGGGCTCAACCAATTACTATGACTTGAACGTGAGTGTTCTGACCTCTCTGGTTGAGCGGCCATGGCATGAAGTGGCGGGCGATCTGACCGCCGACAGTGTCAATGGCGATTGCCTCGAAGACAGTGACGAGGGAGAAAATCGCGATTCATCATGCGGCGTTGCGATCGCTGATGGCGAGAATTCGGCAGTAAGCTATGCGCAAACGAAGGGGGTCACCATGACCCCCTTAGACAAAAAGGGGGACACCATGACCCCCTTAGCTGAAATAAGGGGGACAAATGACGCCAATAAGGGGGACACCCCAGACCCCCAACCCCTTAATAGGAACCCTCAAGAGTCTGAGAGAGAGCGCGCGGAAGCGAGCGAGAGGGGAAGCCAGCCTTCCAACCTCGGCGTGCATGCCGATGGCGCAAGGCTGCCGGGGGATGGTGAGCCAAGCCCGGACGGCGTGGCCGTGCCCCAGTTGGCGGAATTCGTGAAGGCCTGGCCAACCAGCCTTGCCGACAACCGCGACCTGACGGCCGGCGCCTGGGGCGAACTGACGATTGCCGAGAGGCGGGCCGCGCTGGCCGAGATCGGCCGGTTTGTCGATGGCTGCAGGCGGATTGGGCGTACCAAGATCATCTCCGGATCGTCCTACCTTCGCGGCCGAAAATGGCTGGAACTACCGGCCCTGCAGCGCGAGGTCGCTTCCGGGGAAATTGTTTCGGTCAGGCCGTTCTCGAAATCGTGGTGGGCCCTCTGGCACCATGCCAAGGCGGGCCGGGGCGGCAATGCGCGCCTGCTCCTCCAGTGGGCCGATCAGGGCAAGGAATGGTTCGTCCGGCAGGGTGATGTCGACGCGGCGCGGCCTGATACGCTGAAAGCCTTCCCGGCCCATGGCGAGGCGGCTTCGGCGTTCCTTGCCTCAGCCTCACGGGCTGGCTTCCGTTTCCCGAAATTCAGCGAAAGCGCCTGGCTGTTCCTGCCGGAGCAATCGGACGCGGCGGTTGACGATCTCAAGCAGGCAGGGGGGCTGTGATGGTGCGCAAGGCTCGGAAGACAGCGAAGATGAAGGCGCAGCATGTGGCCCTGCTCGATGCCGCCCGGCAAGAGGCGCAGCGCTGGCGCGAGGCAAGGCGGGCGTTGCTGGGGCACATTCCCTGCGGTCTCACATGGTTCGTTGCTCTGGTCCTGCCGGGCAAGGAAGCCAAGAGCATCAGGGCCCTGAATGATGCTGGGTTCTGGAGCTATTGCCCAGTGGAGCGGGTGACGATCAAGTCGCGGCTCGGCCGTCGCGATCTCGCTCGCCCGCTCTTCCCGCGTTACGTGTTCTTCTCGCGTCGGCATTCGGCGGCAACGATCGAGGGTATTCGCGAGATCGCAGATGTGCTTGGCAAGCAAGGTGGCGACTGGTCGGCCGTACCGGATTCGCTCATTCGTGCGCTGATCGATTCTGAAGGGCTGGGTGCTTTCGATCGGACCGAGGCCAGCCGAACGGCGGCGCGCAAGGGTCGGCTGGGTCAGTTGTCAACAGGGGCAGCGGTCAAGATGATCGAAGGGCCCTTTGCCGGATTCCCTGCGAAAATCATCAGCATACACGCAGAAGAGCGCGTCCGGGTCCTCGTGAACATCTTCGGTCGCGAAACGCCGATTGAGGACCGAATTGACAATTTCGAGAGCGCAGCGTAGCGAATCTCACCCAGGACGACCCGCTGAAAGAAAGACGCACGCTGGCCCCAGCCTCTGGCTCGGTTAAGTCCATCGTCGGCGGATCCAGTGTCCGGCAGAGCCAAGAGGCCGATGCCGGGACATACTCAACCGATAGCTATGCGCGCGGTTGAAAAAGAAAACCGAATTATCCAGCAATGGGAAACGAGATGGGGCTGCCGGCGCAGTGAAAGGTGCCAATGGCCAAACTGTTCGCCAGGCGTGGTCGACCTAGGAAACGACGCGTACAGCGGCAGGGACCCTGCACTCAATGTGCGGGAAGCCCCGCGGTCTATTCGGAGCGATGGTCCATGACGCGTCTGCAGCGTATGCCGGATCGCCTCGGTGCCCTGCCTTCCCGGCTGGCTGGTTCGGTCAAGCCTGTCGATCCGTTCTATCATTCGGCCGAATGGCGCGCGCTTGCCTCCTCATGCAAGCGGGCCCGGGCATTCCGATGCGAGGGCTGCGGCGCGGATCACTCGGCCACGGTCTGGAAGCTGAGGGCGGACCACATCACGGCTATCAAGGATGGTGGCGAACCGCTCGATCCGCTGAATGTGCAGGTGCTCTGCCCAACCTGCGACAACCGCAAGCGGGCGCAAGAGCATCGGCAGCGCGGCGCAGGCCTGGGGATCTAACCCCACAAGGCGGGCTCAAGGGCACAAGCGCCAAAGCAGGGCCCCAGGGGGGGGTGCAAATCTCTGGTGCGCCTCGGCTGCCGGACCCGCCGCTCCCTCAATCAGAGAATTTTTTTGTTGGCATGAGCGCTCCGGAAGACGGCGAAAAAAAAGGGAATGGTCGACCGGCCTTCTTGCCGAGCGAGGCAGAGCGCACGCTGGCCCGGGCGATGGCTGCCGATGGCGCTGATGACCAGGCCATCGCGGATGCGATCGAGGTTTCGCTGCCGACGCTGCGCAAGCATCTTGCCGCCGAGCTGCTCGATGGCCGGGCGATCAAGGCGCCATCGCTCTTCGGCATCGATGGGGCTGCCCAGGCGGAAATCCTGACCGCCCCGCCGCTGCCTCCGAAGCGCCGCGGCCGTCCGGTCTACAAGCCGACCCAGCGCGATCGCGATGTCGTTCGCATGCTGGCGGCAGCCGGCATCTCGCAGGACATCATCGCACGGCGCGTCGGGGTCAGCATCCCGACACTCACCCGGGCCTACCGGGACGACCTGGCTGCGCCGCGTGAGCTGGCCCGCGCCCAGATCATCGAGCAGCTGCACAAGCAGATGATGAGCGGCTCCACCACGGCAGCGGAAAAGCTGCGCGGCATGATCGACGAGGCGGACCTCGCCGCGATCGAAGAGCGGCGCAAGGCGGCTCCGGTGCCGGACAAGCCGATGGCCTCCGAAAAGGAAACGGTGGCGAAAAAGGTCATGCAGGCGCGCCGCGCCGAGCAGGCCGGGACCGAGGGTAAATGGGCGAAGCTGTCCTCGAGGTCAGTACAGTAGATCGGCCGTACTGGGATCTTGCCAATCCCGGATGGTTTGATGCGCTGAAAGAGCGCCGGTCGCTCCTGCCGCCCGGCCTGCCCTTGAACGACAACGAGGCCGAGCGCGCGGTGCGCGTGTTTGACGAGCTGCGGCTGCCGGATGTGCCGGGCCAGCCGCATATCCGGGATTCGGGCAATGCGTGGGTGCGCGATGTAGTCCGGGCCCTGTTCGGGTCCTGGGACCCGCGCAACTCCACGCGCTACATCGAAGAGATCTTCGCGCTCGTTCCGAAGAAGAACTCCAAGACGACCGGCGCCGGCGCGATCATGCTGACGGTGCTGATCCTCAACGAGCGCCCGAAGGCGCAGTTCGCGCTGTTCGGGCCAACGCAGGAAATCGCCAACCTTTCCTTCTCCGCCATCAAGGGGATGATCGACGCGGATCCGGAACTGGGCGACCTGCTTCATGTCCAGGATCACCTGAAGACCATCACCCACATGCGGACGAAGGCGACCCTCAAGGTCATGACCTTCGACGCCAAGATTGCCACCGGCGGCAAGTATGCCGGCGCGCTGATCGACGAGGTCCACCTCCTCGGAAAGATCGCCTGGGCTGCAGAGGTTCTTCGCCAGATCCGCGGCGGTCGCATCTCGATCGCGGAGGGCTTTCTGATCCTGATCACAACCCAGTCGGACGATGCGCCGGCTGGCGTGTTCAAGACCGAGCTGGATTATGCCCGCGGGGTGCGGGATGGCCGGATCCGGAATTCGGTCATGCTGCCGATCCTGTACGAGTTCCCGGAGGAGTTCCAGCGCGATCCGGGCCAGAAATGGCGCGATCCGCAATACTGGGCCTGGGTGACGCCCAACCTGAACAACTCAATCACGCTGCCTCGCCTGCAGACGCTCTACGCGAAGGCGAGCGAGGATGGTGAGGCGGAACTGCGGGGCTGGGCTTCGCAGCATCTGAACGTCGAGATCGGTCTTGCCCTCCACACGAACCGCTGGGTCGGCGCCGATCACTGGGAAGGGGCGGTCGAGAAAAACCTGTCCTTCCAGGCGCTGCTCAAGCGCTGTGAGGTCATCGTCTTCGGCGCGGATGGCGGCGGGCTGGATGACCTGTTCGGCTTTGCCGCATTGGGCCGCGAGAAGGGCTCCGGCCGCTGGCTGCACTGGGGCAAGGCCTTTGCCGATCGTGGGGTCCTCGAGATCCATAAACAGGCCGCGCCGCGCCTGCTCGATTTCGAGAAGGCGGGCGAGCTGGAGTTCTTCGACCTGTCCAGCGCGGAAAACACTGATGTCGGCGACATCGTCGACATGATCGTGGCCGCTCATGCGGCCGGCCTCCTGCCCTGCGACGAGGAAGGCGAGGTCGAGAATGCCATTGGCCTCGATAGATCCGGCGTGGCGGTGGCCCTGCTGATCGACGCATTGCTGCGGGCGGGCTTCCCACAAAAGGCCATGCGGGCAGTTGGCCAAGGCTACCGGCTGCAATCGGCCCATGGCATTGCGGCGCGCCGGCTGAAGCAAGGCACGCTGCGCCATGCCGGGCAGGGCCTGATGGCTTGGTGCGTTGGCAATGCCAAGGCGGAGACGCAAGGCCATTCGGTGGTGATCACCAAACAGACCAGCGGCGTGGCCAAGATCGACCCGCTGATCGCGCTTTTCAACGCGGTTGACCTGATGAGCTACAACCCTCAGGCGGCCGGACAACCGGGGATCTACGTGTGACCTGGCTTCCGTCTCAATACCGCGGCACTGTCATCAGCCAGTCCCCGAAGAATGTGGCGATCTCGACGATCACGCCGAATTCGGAATACTGGGGCGCTTTTGTCCCTCAGGGCAATGCGGGCCTGCCGGTTCCGACCGAGCGCTCGGCTTTGGCCCTCACGGCGGTCTATGCGTGCGTCAACCTGATTTCTGGCGCCATCATGAGCGTGCCGCTGGAATGTTACCGCCGCGAGCCGGATGGCGACCTGATCAAGCTTGAGGACGACCCGCTCTGGTGGGTTCTCAATGAGGCGTTTTCCGCTCGCTGGGCAGCTTCGGCCGCTTGGGATTACGCCACGAAATCCCTGCTCCTGCAGGGGGACGCGTTCATCGAGATCAAGCGCGACCCGCTGGGTCAGGTAAGGGCCCTGGTGCCGCTGCACCCGTCGCGCGTTTTCCCGGTTGCAACGCCCGATGGCGAGCGCCTGGTCTATGCGATTTACCCGGAAGACACGCCCAGCATTGCCGGCCGGCAGGACTACCGAGTCCTCGACCAGGATGATGTCCTGCATGTTCCCGGGTTTGGATTCGATGGTACACGCGGGCTTTCGGTGCTGCGCCATGCCTTGCGCAATGCTGGCGGGCTGGGGGCAGCCATGCAGGATTATGCCGGACGGTTCTTCGCCAACGGCGCCCGTCCGGACTATACGATCAACTCGGAAAAGGCGCTTTCGCCGGACCGGATCGACGAGCTCTACAGCAAGCTCGAATCCTATCAGGGGTTCGACAAGGCGCACCGGCCCATGGTGCTGACCGGCGGGCTCAAGGTCACGCCCATCGCCATGCCGCTTGCGGAAATGCAGCTGCTTGAAAGTCGCAAGTTCCAGATCGAGGAAATCTGCCGGATCTACGGCGTGCCACCCTTCATGGTCGGCCATACCGAGAAAACCACCTCCTGGGGCTCTGGTGTTGAAAGCATGGGCATCGGGTTTGTCCGGTACACGCTGCGCCCGACGCTGACGCGCTTCGAGACCGAGCTCAACCGCAAGCTCTTCCGGCAAGGCCGCAAGTGCATCCGCTTCGACACGGCGGATCTGGAGCGTGCCGATATCAAGACCATGATGGAGGCGATCCGCGTCGGCCTCGGCCGCGCCGGCGAACGCCCGATCATCACCCAGAACGAAGGCCGGCGCATGATGCGGCTCGCCGATATGCCCGGCGGCGACACGCTCGAGCCGACGCCCGCAGCAAACCCGCAACCAAGCCCAGGGGCCTGATATGCGCAATCCGCTTTTTGCCCTGCTTCAGGCGAACGCCCGCCGTGGTTCGTTCAAGGCGGAGGGCTCAACGATCCTCGTCTATGACGTGATCGTCGGGTCGGATGCCGAGGCCGAATGGTGGGGCGGCGTCTCGCCGGAAGCGTTTCGCAAGGCGCTGGCCTCGATCGATGGTGATGTGACGATCCGCGTCAATTCCCCGGGCGGAGATGTGTTCGGCGCCCGCGCCATGGTCCAGGCCATGAAAGAGCATGCGGGCAAGATCACGGTCCATGTCGACGGTTATGCCGCCTCGGCCGCTTCTCTCATCGCAGCGGCTGGCGACACGACCGTCATGGCAGATGGCGCCTTCATCATGATCCACAATTCCTGGACGATCACGGTCGGGAATTCGCAGGATCACGACAAGACAAAGAGCCTTCTTGACCAGATCGACCAGTCTTTGGCCGAAACCTATGCCGCGCGCGGCAAAAAGACCGCCGAAGAATTCGCGGCGCTGATGACCAAGGAGACTTGGCTTGGTCCGGCAGCCGCGATGGAGGCGGGCCTTGCTGACGAGGTAGTGACCGCGTCCGATTCCCGATCGGCCCGCGCCCAGTGGAACCTTGCCGCCTATCGTGCGGCTCCGGCAGCGCCCTCGGCGCCGGCGGCCAACAACCCCGATCCCGCGCCCTCGCCTCCGGCGGAAGCGCAGGTCCAGCAGCAGGCCGAGGCGCGGATCCGCGCCGCGCGGCTTCGGCTTCTGGCTCCTCTCTGAGCGCGCCGCGCGCAGAAACCCCGGCCGCTGCGGCGGCTCTCCCTGCAATGAAAGGTATGGAATCATGAGCATTCAGGCTCTGCGGGATAACCGCGCGGCGAAGGCCAAGGAAGTCAAGGCCCTCGTCGAGAAGACCAACTGGAACGCCGATGTCGACCAGCCCGTTTATGACGCAGCAATGGAAGAGATCGACCGGATCGATGCGCAGATCGCGCGGATCAACTCGGTCAACGAACGCATTGCCCGCGATGCGCTCAACAGCCAGGTCACCGAGGCGGCCAACCGGATGGAGCGCGACAATGGCGCTCCGGTTGCCAAGATCCACGCGAAATGGCTGCGGCACGGCGACAATGCCATCACGGCCGAAGAATGGGGCATCATCCGCAACGTGCAGGCAGCCATGTCGACCGGCGCCGGCGCGGAAGGTGGTTACACGGTCCAGACCGATGTTGCCCGCGCGGTCGTCGATGCTCTCAAGGCCTATGGCGGCATGCGTGCCGTTGCCAATGTGATCGCCACCGAGATGGGCAATCCGATCCAGTACCCGAACTCCGATGGCACGTCCGAAGAGGGCGAGCTGATTGCCGAGAACGTCGCTGCAACCGATGGTGACATCGCGTTCGGCTACACCATGCTTTCCCCGTTCAAGTACAGCTCCAAGGTTGTCCCCGTGCCGGTCGAGCTGCTGATGGATTCTTCGATCGATGTCGAGGCTTTCGTCAACCAGCGTCTCGTGACCCGTCTTGGCCGCGTCACCAACAAGCACTTCACGGTCGGCGATGGCGCCGGCAAGCCCAAGGGCGTCATGGTGGCGGCGCCGGTCGGCGTCACGGCTGCGAACACCACCAGCCAGGTGACCACGATCACCTATGACAGCCTGGTCGACCTGCAGCACTCGGTCGATGCGGCCTATCGGGCGCAGGGCAATTGCCGGTTCATGATGCACGATCTGTCGGTCCGGCAGATCCGCAAGATCAAGGACAGTTCTGGCCGCCCGATCTTCGTGCCGGGCTACGAGCAGGGCAACCCGGCCGGCGCTCCGGATCGGCTCCTCGGTGATCCGATCCAGACGAACAACGATGTCGCCCAGATGGCTGCCTCGGCCCGGTCGATCGCCTATGGCGATTTCTCGAGCTACGTCATCCGCGACGTGCTGGCCGTCACGCTGCAGCGGTTTGCGGATTCGGCCTACGCCAAGAAGGGTCAGGTCGGCTTCCTCGCCTGGGTGCGCTCGGGCGGCGCCTATGTCGATGTGGGCGGCGCCGTGAAGGTGTTCGTCAACGCGGCTTCGTAAGCCGCTCTAGTGCCTGCGCCCGGCCGCTGATGCGCCGGGCGCGTGGCCATTGCCGCCCCATCTCCCGCGCGCCTCAAAGGAACATCTCATGGCTGCGAAAGTCAGACTGTCGTGCTTCTACGGAGAGCACAGCCCGGGTTCGGTTGTCGAGCTCGACGATGCCGAGGCCGAGCGCCTCGTCCAGGTTGGCGCCGGAGAAATCGTCGAGCGCATCGAGCCGCCGAAGCCGAAGGCCAAGGCTGAAGCCGAAGCGAAGGCCAAGGCGGAAGCCGAAGCGAAGGTCAAGGCGGAAGCCTGATCATGCACATCAGGCCGATCCGGACGGTCGCCCCAGAGGTCGACGTTGTCACCCTCGCGGAAGTGAAGGCGCATCTGCGCATCGATCATTCCGACGAGGATGCAACGCTGTCGCTCTATCTGGCGGCCGCCATCTCGCATTTCGATGGCTGGACCGGCGTTCTCGGCCGTTGCCTCATCAACCAGACCTGGCGGATGAGCTTCGAGGAATTCCCGGCTGACGGCGTGATTGATCTCCGGCTTGCCGATGTCAGCTCGGTCTCGGTCGCCTATTCCGACGCGGCCGATGCGGAGCAGACGCTTTCGTCCAGCCTGTACCGGCTTGTCGAGCTGCGCGGCGGTGCCGCTATCATTCTCAAGAAAAACCAGTCCTGGCCGGAAACCTATGATCGGCCGGATGCTGTGCGGGTGACGCTGGTCGCCGGTTATGGCGCTGCGGCCAATGACGTGCCGCCCGCCTTGCGCTCGGCCATCCTGCTGCGCGCCGGAGATCTCTATCACAAGCGCGAAGATGCTTCCGGGTCCGGTGACCTGATCAGCATGCTGACCGCCCCCTACAGCCGGACGCTGATGGGCGCCGGTCCATTCTAACTGGAAAGGAAACCAAGACATGTCCTCAGCGGCCAACCTGAAAGCGACTGAAGCCATCGCGCTGCTCGGCACGATCGACCCCGATGCCTATGCCGCCGGCACCTATGCAACCGGCTGGGTGCAGGTCGATGATTTTGCGGCCTACATGGCGCTGATCGCGGCTGGCGATCTCGGCGCTTCGGCCACGCTCGATGCCAAGATCCGCCAGGCCACCGATGGTTCCGGCACGGGCGCCAAGGATGTCATCGGCAAGGCCATCACCCAGCTCACGCAGGCCGGGTCCGATTCCAACAAGCAGGCCCTGATCAATTTCAAGGCCTCGGATCTTGATCTCGCGGGCGGGTTCATCTTCGTCCAGATCTCGATGACGGTTGCCACTGCCACGAGCGATGCGTCGGCGCATCTTTTCGGTTTCGGGGCGAAGCAGAGCCCGGCCTCCAACTATGATGACGCGGCCGTCGACGAGATCGTCGGCTGATAGAGTGGCGCGCGGGTCGTCCGCGCGCGCATTCCCTCCCCTGAAAGGAAAACACCATGGCTGGCGTTACCGGCAGTTTCGCTTTGACGGTCGATCTGAAGCAGACCAGGGATGCTGATCTCAGTAGTCCCGTCGATGAATTGAAGTTCGGTCGGCGCTGGAGCTTCACGCCCGGTACGGCCAATGGCCAGGCGGATGTGCAGTTCCACGACACCCGTACCCTGGCGGCCTCTGCCAGCGAGAGTCTCGATCTGGCTGGCGCCTTGTCCAACGCCTTCGGCAATACGCTGACCGCCGCAGAGGTCGTTGCGCTGTACATCGAGGCTGCGGCTGCCAACACGAATGACGTGCTGATCGGCCCGGCCTCATCCAATGGCTTTCTCGGCCCCTTCGGCGATGCGTCGGATCGGCTGAAGATTGCGCCGGGCAAGGGCATGATGATCCAGGCGCCTGCCGCTGGCTGGCCTGTAACCGCCGGCACCGGTGACCTTCTGTTCGTCGGCAACGGTGGCTCCGGTACGCCCGTCACCTATACCATTGTCATTGTTGCCCGGACGGCCTGATGGCTGGCCTTCCGGCAGGCCGGTTCGACCGGCGCGTGACGATCCAGCGCCGCGCCGCCAAGGAGAACCTTGACGGACGGACGCGTGGCGAATTTGCGCCGGTTGCCGGGCTGACCAACATTTCCTGCGCCTATCGCGAGATCTCGCTTCGGGAAATTGCGCTTGGCAACGGCGTGCAGCCGGGGATCGAAGCAGAGATGCGCCTCCGGGATTGTGCGGCTGCCCGCACCGTCACGATTGCAGACCGCGCGGTCATTGCTGGTCAGGGTTTCGACATCGTCGGTGTGGGTCTTCCTGATGCTCGGACCGGACAGATCATCATCATGCTGCGGCGGGTGAAGGGCTGATGGCCGCCTTTGGTCTCGCATTCAAGGCAGCGCAGATCTATGCCGGCGCCCAGTTGCTGGACATCGAGCTGGATGTCGGCGCTGTCGCGCGGTGGGGATATCGGCTCACCCGTGTTGCGGCGGGCATGCAAAGCTCCGCCGATGCTATCGATCGTCGCGCGCTTGAGGAGATGGTCACGCTGGCGCAGTCGCGGGTTCCGCGTCGAACCTCGCGCCTGGCCGAGGGCATCACCGGAACCGAAGAGGCTGGCGTCTTCGTGTTCAAGGCCGAAGCGCAGCGGGATGCCGGCAGCGCGGATTATGCGCCCTTTGTCGAGCGTGGAACCCGGCCTGGTGCAAGGGGGCGAGTGGTAGCCGACCCCACCGCGTATGAGCGGCGGGCCGGCATCCGGCGCCGATCGCGCCGGACGCACCCGGGTACGCCTGCGCAGCCGTTCTTCTACAGCTCGGCGCGCGAGGTGCTCCAGCGGCGTGGTGTGGAACAGGGCGCGGCTCTTGCCCGCCAGACGGCAGAGGACGCCGAAACGTGAGCGACAGGACCGCAAACATCCTGATCACCAAGGCCTGCACGATCCCTGTGGCGGGCGTCGCGATCGACCTGAAGGCAGGCCAGAAAAAGCTGCTGCCGGAGCCTCTGGTTGAACGCGTTGTTGCGGCCGGCTGCGGCGAGCGCATCAAGCCGCGAGGCAAGCGGCTGCCCTCTCACCAGAGCAGGGATGATCATGAAGATCTCTGACGCACTGGCAACCATTATGGCGGCTTTGCTTGCCAGCGCAGAGATCCGCTCCGTTTGCGGCAACGAGGTCCATATCGACTATCCCGGCGATCCGGAGCGTGACCAGGAGTACCGCCCGGCAAATTCGAGAGCGTTCTTGTACCTTGGGCCGGTGACGTACCTGCCGCTGTCGGAATGTGGCGGCTTTGCCTTTCGGGTCCGGCTCTACGCGGTGTCTTTTGCTGCGGATCGCGGCGAGGCGCATGACCTGATCCAGGCCGCCATTGCCGCGCTTGATGCCCGCTACGGTTCAACACTGGACACGCCTTCGGTCGGCTTCACGACCGGCGGCGATGTGATCGAGCCCTTCACCCCGAAATCGGCCTATGCCGATTTTGCCTTCAACCTCTGAGGTCAAGACATGGCAATTCCGAACATCCTTCAGGGCACGAAGTTCCGTGTCTACATCTCCGATGGTGTGACCTCCGGCGATGCCCGGTTCAAGTTCTTCTGCACGGCCACCCAGAAGCAGCTGCAGGAGGCGGTCAACTTCGAGGAGGTCTTCCTGGCGGACTGCCTCGATCCCGACGCGGTGCCTGCGCGAACCTCGCGCCCGACCGGCACGACATGGAACCTGCAGCTGGACGGCATTCTCGACCCCAATCAGCCGGTCTTCGGATATGTTCAGACTGCGTTCCGCAACAAGACGACCGTGGAAATCAAGGTCGTCGAGGATGTCTCCGGTGGCACCGCCTATACCGGCTTTGCGTGGGTCGAGAACATGCAGCGCGCAGCGGCGGGTGCCGGCAACACCACGGTCCAGGTGCAGCTGCGCGGCGAAGGCGCGCTGACCTATTCCACGGTCGCCTGATGCGCGCCGATGATCTCGCCGCGGCCGGCTTTATGGCCGCCATTCCGCTGCACCCTGTGGTGCATGCCGAGATTGGCGGGCGGCGTGTGCGCCTGATGCTGCGTATCGGCGATCGGGGCGAGCTGGAGCGGCTTACCGGGCGGGGCGTGCAGGAAATCAATTCCCGCTTTGCCCAGATGATGGCCAGTGAAGCAGAGATTGCCGAGACGATCCGTCTCGGCCTGATCGGCGGCGGCGAATGTACGGCTGCCGTCGCGGCAGCGGTTGTCGACACGTTTATCCGCCCGCGGCTCTTTGATTACTTTGCATTGGCCACGCAGGTGTTTCTGGCCTCGGTGGCTGGTGTCGACGTGATGCCGGCAAGTGACGAGCCGGGGGAGCCTCTGGCGCCGGATCCCGCCCCGGGGATCTAGGCGCCTTCTACCGCGTCGGGCGCCGCCTCGGTTTTTCCCCGCGGCAAGTCGACGAAATGACCATGGGTGAATTCTGTCTGCTGGTCGTTGACCGGCTTGCTGAACAGGGCAACCCGCTTCCTGCCCCCAAGACCTCTGACGATGTCAGCCATTTCAAGGCCGTCCTGGCCGACGAGTGGCGAAAGGGTAATGTCTGATGGCTTCCTCGCAAGCGCTGGTGCTTCGGTTCAATGCCGATACCGCCCCGGCGCGCCGCGCCTTTACCGAGCTGGCCCAGACTGGCGCTGCGCAGATGGCGGCGCTGGCTGCAGCTGCGGCCGCTTCCGGCCGAAAAATCGATTCCGGTTTGATCGCGACACTCGCCAAGCTGGCTGCGGGGATTACCGGGGCGCAGCTGGCCTATGCAGCCTTTGCTGCCGTGGCGGCCGCGTCCATCGGCGTGGCGATCGAGCGCCTGGCCGAGTATCGCAAGGTACTGGCGGATGCCAACGCTGTTGGTGTCTCGACGGATTTCTTCCAGAAGTTCACGCAATCGACCGGCGAGGCGGCGGACAAGATCAAGCTGCTGCAGGAAGGCCTTCGGAATGCCAAGGCGGCAACCCGCGAGGGCCTTGAGCGCTCTGCGATCGGCACGCAGATCAACACGCTGTTCGAGAACGGGGCTCTCGGCGCAGCGGGCGATGCTGCGCGGGATGCGTTTCGCCAGGCGGCAAGTACCGAGGAGCGGGTTGCGGCCACCATCCGCGCCATCGATGATCTCCGCGCCCGGGGCAATGACCTGCTGGCTCTTGATCTTGCGGAAAAACTGTTTGGCCAGGCTGCAGCAGACGCGCTGATCGAGCGTGCCAACCGGACCGGTCAGAGCCTGGCCGAAATGGTCAACACCACAGCGGACAAGAAGGTTGTCTCGCCGGAGCAGATCGAGAACGCCCGTCAGCTGGATGAGCGCCTCGAGGCGGCGCGCAAGACCATGGCCGAGGGCATGCGGCCAATCCTCGAGGATCTCGAGCGGTTGGGGAATGCGATCTATCGTGGGTGGGTTAACACCGAAGAGGCTATCGCCGCGGCAATTCTCAAGGTTGGCCAGCTTTACGCGGCCGTCCGTTCGGTTGTGCAACTGCTCCCAGGCGCCACAGAAAATGTTGCCGGCGCTGCTGCTGCAACTGCCGAGGCGCAGGTCACCAATCTTGATCGGCAGATTTCGCTCATCCAGCGTCAGGGCGTGTTCGACCCGCGCCTGAAGGGGTTGATCGAGCAGCGTGACAGATTGCAGGCGCAAGCCAACGCGGCCAGGGGACAGCAGCAGCTGAGGGACAATGCGATCCCGGTTGTTGATCTACCTGCAGAGCGACCGCAAGTCGCCCCGGCTGACCCGGCCCTGCAGGCGCAACGTGATGTCAACCGGGACCGGCAGAATCTGCTTAACCGGCCAGGGGCTGGATCAGCTCCCAGAACGGGCGGCGCGGCTTCAACCGATTCCGATCTCGAGTTCTATGAGCGATATGTCGCCAACATTGAAAAGGCGACGGCCGCGCTGAAAACGGAGATCGAGACGCTTGGTCTGTCGACCTATGAGCGCGAAAAGGCCACACTGTCCAGCAAGGCCTATGCGGAATTCAAGGCCAAGGATATCGAGCTTTCCGACGAGCAGCGCGCCAAGGTCGACCAGCTGATCGATGCGCAGGCGCGTCTCAAGGCGCAGCTGGAGGCGACGAAGGAAGCCCAGCAGGCGCAGCGCGAGCTGCTGCAGTTCTTCGGGTCCAATGTCTCGTCGTTCTTCTCGGACATGGTCTCCGGTGGCAAGAATGCCGAGCAGGCGCTGATGAATGTCACGAAGCGTCTTGCCGATGCCGCATTCCAGGCTGTCCTGCTCGGGCAGGGCCCGCTGGCGAAGGTCTTCGGCTTCGCGGGGCAGAACGGCAATGTCGGCGGGCTGTTGGGCGGGCTCTTCGGTGGCGGCTCAGGCAGTGCGGGCGGGTTTCTCGGCGCGCT
The DNA here is from genome assembly GCA_040377605.1 of Nevskiaceae bacterium. Taxonomy (GTDB): domain Bacteria; phylum Pseudomonadota; class Gammaproteobacteria; order Nevskiales; family Nevskiaceae; genus Solimonas. Next base: position 27,170 of record JBEIOK010000009.1, read on the forward strand.
GTTCGGTGGTTCGTCGTTCGATGTGGGCTCGCAAAGTGTGCCGCGTGACATGTTCGCCCGCGTCCATGCCGGCGAGCGCATCCTGACCAAGGCCGATGCGCAGCGGCAGGACAGGGGTAGCCAGGCGCAGCCGGTCATTATCAATCAGAGCTTCGACCTTCGTGGCGCCGATACCTCGCCGCAGATGGTCGCTCTGATCAAGCAGCAGGCAGCCGAAGAGGCTGTCCGCGCCGTTGAGGCCAAGCGCGCCGCGCGGCCGGCCTATCTTTCCTGAGGTGCAGCATGCCAGCGCCTTTCGGCATCGCGTTCCCTCCGCACATTCTCAACCTGTGCTCGTCGAGCCGCTTTCGGCCTGTTTCGGTCAGCCTGACCTCGCGTGGTTTCTTCACCGGCAAGCAGCTGGTCGATGGCCCGCTCTACCAGGTCTGGCAGGCATCGATGGAACTGCCCCCGCTGGAGCGGGCCTTGTGGCAGGAGATCGAGTCGGTCGTCACCCGTGCCTATGACAACCGGATGCCATTCCTCGTTTTCGATCCAATGCGGCAGAAGCCGCTCGGCGCCTTCGGCAACACCGGATCTGGCGGCGCGCTCTGGGGCGATGACACGACCTGGGGCGATGGCACGCTCTGGAGCGAAGAGTATTTCAACGGCATGGCCGCTGCGGAGAATGCGCCGGCCGGGCGGGATTCGCTGCTGATCGACGGCGCGCCTGCAGACCAGCCCAATGTTTCGGTGGCTGGCGATGTCGTTGAGATCAACGGCTTCCTCTACCAGATCACCAACACCACCAACGCGGACGGGCTTGGCCGGGTCAGGATCAACCTGCGGCCGCGGTTGCGCGAGGGTGTTGTGGTGGGTGACCAGATCATCGCGTTTCGCGCCATGGGTTCTTTCTACGTCAAGGATCCGTCGAGCTTCATGATCACGCGCAACTCCTACACCAAATGGGGCTCGGCCTCGATCGAGTTCGTCGAGGCCTTGCCATGAGGAAGCACACAGCCGCTGTTCGCCAGGCCCTGCGCGCCAATGCGCCCTCGGTGCTGCTGGCCGAGATCCAGCTGCCGGCCAGCACCGAGCGCTATTGGTCCGGCATCGGCAACCTCTCCTATGACGGCGAGACCTGGCAGGGGCTGGGCGGCGTGTCGGGGATCTCCGGGGTGTCGTCGGAGGCCTCGACCTATATTCAGACCGTCACCTTCTCGGTCGCGGTCGACGAGGCAATCCGCGCTGCATTGCTCGGCGATGTCCGGGGCGGCGAAGCGATCTGCTGGATGGGCCTGCTCAACGAGCATGCCGAGATCATTCCAGACCCGGTCGAGATCGTCCGCATCCAGCTCGACACAATGACGCTGACGGTCGGCGACGGAACGCAGCAGGTCAACCTCGTCGGGCAGACCGCGTTCTACACGCTCGAGGCGCCCTCGCGGAAGCTCTGGACAAACGAGCAGCAGGATTTCGATTACCCGGGCGATACCGGCTGGGATCGGGCGCCGGGCAACGCCGATCGCGAGATCACATGGTCGCCTCCATAATTGACCGGCATGCCGGCCAATGGATGCGCCGGCCCTTCATCACCGGTGAAGATGACTGCGCCTTTGCCGTCCGGGCCATCCTGGCGGAGGCCGGCGCAACACGGATCTATGAAAACCGCATCGGCGAGTTCCGCACCGATGACGAGATCGACGCATTCATTGCCGATGAAACCGGCGGCAAGGGCCTTGTGGCACTAATCTGTCAGATTGCCCGCCGGCATGGCTGGCGCCGGGTGCGGCCGGTCGAGTCCATTGATGGTGACCTGGTGCTGCTCCGTGATCCGCAGCGTCTGCCGATTGTCGGCATCGTGCGCGGGCCCATGGCTCTGACGCGGGCGCGGCCCGGCATGGCTGCCATTCCCAAGCATGCCGCCTCGGTGGCCTTCAGGGTGATTTATGGGTCTTGAAATTGCGGCGGCGGGTTCGCTGCTCTTTGCCGGATCCAGCTTCGGCACGCTGACAATTGCGGGTGTCTCGGCCGCCCAGGTCGGCTCGCTGCTGCTTACGGTCGCCCTGACCGGTGCCCAGTTTGCCATGGCTGCGCTGACCAAGCCGCGGCGCCCGCCTGGGGTTGACCAAAGCGTCAAGCAGAATGTCCGGCAGGCGGATGTCCCGCAGCGCCGGTGCTATGGCACGACCCGAACGGGCGGCGCGATCTTCTTTTACGAAGCGATCAAGCCGTATCTTTATGTCGGCTATGCCTACAATGCCGGGCCAATCGACAGCATCGTGAGCTGGCGGCTCAATGGCAAAAACTACTCGGTCGACACGGCGGGCAACGCGCTTGATGCACCGTTCCGCCGAGCGGCAGATGGCTTCGTGTTTGTCCAGCACTCCATCCGCTACGGGGCTTCGGACCAGGCCATTGATCCGATCCTTGCGGCGGATTTTCCGGCGCTGCCCTCGACTTTCCGGCAGCGCGGTTCAGCGACGGTGGTCTTCAAGGCTCATTATGGCGGCAACCGTGACGAGCACGATTCGATCTACGGCAATGGCGGACAGTTCGAGCCGCTGCTGACAATCCGGGGCGCCAAGGTCTATGACCCGCGCGATCCTGCGCAGGACCGGGACAATTCCTCGACCTGGAAATGGTCGGACACGGCAAGCCTGATTATCGCCGATTACATCCGCGATCCGATCTTCGGACGGGTGCCTCCTGACCGGATTGACTGGGATTCGGTTGCGGCCAGCGCCACGCGCGACGAGGAGCCGGTCGCGCTGGCTTCGGGCGGCTGGCAAAAGCGCTACACGATCAACGGGGTCGTCGATACGAGCCAGCGGCCCGAAGAGGTCATCCGCTCGATGCTGACCGCCAACCGGGGTCGGGTGGTGATGACCGGCGGGCTCATGCGGATCATCTCCGGCGGCGTTCCGGACCCGGTGATGACAATCCATGACGGCCTGGTGATCGGCCCGGTCGAGGCGCGCTCGGCAACGGCGCGGGCCAATCTGATCAACCGGGTCAAAACCGAGTTCATTGCGCCGGACCGCGAATGGACCACGGCAAACGGCCCTGTCTATGACCGCGAGGATCTGCAGGACGAAGACGGCGCGATCTACGAGCAATCGATCACGCTGCCCTTCACCGATACGCACCAGCGCGCCCAGCGCTTGGCCAAGGCCTTCCTGCTTGATGCGCGCTACGGGCGCTTTGTCACGGTGCAATGCACCAACGAGGCCATCCTGCTCGAGGCCGGCGACATCGTGCAGATCGACCTGACTTGGCTGCCCTCGGCCACCGGTCTCTACACGGTCGAGAAAGCCGAAATGCTGGAGGGGTTCAACGGCGTTGCCCTGAGCCTCTCGGAATACAGCAGCGACATCGAGAACGGCTGGGTTCCGGCGACGGATGAGCAGCCCTTCGACATCTCCCCAACCGAGATCTGATCATGGCTGACAACGACTGGGTCGACACCTTCTCCGGAGGGGCGCCTTCGCCTGCCGGTTTGCGGGATGCGCTGCTGCGCAATACCGAGCTGGTGCTTGACGACGCGGCCGAGGTTGCGGCGACGGATCTTGCCAATGTCCGGGCGATCAAGGTTGGCGGCATCTCGTTCTTTTATGACGCAGCCGACACGACCAGCGCGCATGACGGGGTCGCGGTCCTCGTTTCCAATGACGGCCGGCGCTACAAGCTGGGCGAGCCGGTTTTCGTGCCGAACCGGGTCGAGGGTTACCAGAATGCCCCGCCCGGTTCCCCCGCCATCGGCGATGCGTGGCTGGTTGGCGAGGCTCCGTCCGGCGCCTGGTCTTCCCATGCCGACGAGATAGCGATCTACACGGTCAATGGCTGGGCCTTCATCCTGCCCGACAATATCGGCGGGCTGATCCTCTATGTCGCGGACGAAGATGCCAGTTACCAATACACGGACAGCGGATGGCGCAAAGGCCTCGGCGCGGCCACGCTGACCGATAACACGGTACAGCCGCAGCATTTCTCGGTCTCGATCGCGCGTTACATTATTGTCGAGAATCAGGGCACCAACACCCCTCCGGGCTCGCCCGCCGAGGGTGTCGCCTATGTCGTCGGGCCCAGCCCGACTGGCGCATGGTCCGGGCAGCAAGGCAAGGTTGCTATCTGGCAATCCGGCGCCTGGGCCATCTTCGCTCCGGTCGAGGGTTGGCAGGTCTGGGATAAGAGCGTGAATGCGCTTTATTCCTACGATGGCTCAACCTGGTCCAATCCAATCACGGCGGCCCAGGCGATCCCGCGCTACAAGAGCGCGATCGCAACGACGCAGTTCGCGAAAACTGTGGTCGGCACGACAACCTACACCTATTCGGATGGAACCGCTCCGACCACCAGCAACCGCCGGATCGATATCAGCGAGTTGTCGCTGGTCCTGGCGGCAACGTCCGGCAGCCGCTGGCTGTTTTTTGATTTCGATGGGTTCGACTACGCGCAGCTGATTGATGTCAGCTATTCGCCGGTCGTTGCCGTTTTCCGGGATGCCGAGACCAGCGCGATTGCGTGGGGCCTTCTCGACCGGGTCAAGGGCCGACTGGCGGCTCTGACTGCCGACGCATCGTCTCACACTTACCGCTTTGCCCTCATGACGAACAAAGCGGCTGGCAACACGACCACCGTGCACAAAAACGTCACCCTGTCTGTGATGGAGGTCCCCTGATGGCCCATCCGATTGCGGCTGTCATCCAGGACGGCGTCAAGCCGCCGAAGGGCGCGTTCCGGGCCTACATGGCTGCGCGCATGGCCTTCATCGTGGCGGACGAAGACGAGATCGAGGGCCTCGATCTGGCGGGCACGCTTGCCGTGGTCATGAATGGCCAGCTGTTCAACTATGACCCGCTCGATGTCTCGACCGCGCATGACGGCGCCACCACGCTCGTTTCGCTGGATGGTCGCCGGTACAAGAAAGTCGGCGGTTCGACCTCCGCATCGGACCTGACCAGCGGCACGCTTGATATCGCGCGCATCGCGGATCGCACGATCACCGAGGTCAAGCTGGCCAAGGGCGCAGCGGCAGCGAACGTCATGCAGACGGTCGTCTCCGGTGTCGGCACGATCGAGCGCACGATCGACGCCAATATCCGGGCGCAGAATTTCAATGTCCTGAACTATGGGGCGGTCGCTGGTGGCGATCTGCTGGTCCCGCTGCAGAAGGCCATTGATGCCGCCAACACGGCCGGCGGCGGCACCGTGTTCATCCCGGCTGGCCCTTGGACGCTGTCCGGCGCGATCACGATGTATGGCAACATCCTGGTGCGCGGTGCGGGCCGCGGTGCCACCACGATCACCTGCACCAGCGCCACGGCGCATATGTTCTCGTCGACATCGAAGAACATGATGGCGTTTCTGGATATGACGCTAGACAACAGCGCCACCAAGACGGCCGGCTCGGCGTTCTATTTCGACACCTGCTCAGTCGTTGCCATCCGCAATGTCCAGATTGCCAACCACATCTTCCCGATCGAGGAAATCGGCTCGGTTTCCATCTGGTTCGACGAGATCGAGATCTCCGGGCTCAAGGCCTCGACCGGCATCGGCATCATCATTGATGGCGGTAACGACCATTACCTCCGGAATGTCTTCATCAAGACGGCCTCGATCGCGGGGCAGGCTCTTGCCGGCATCAACATCAAGGCAACGGGCGGCACCTGGCTGACGGGCTGCGGGACGCTCTGGTGCAATGACGGCCTGCTGATCAACCCGGGCGCGGGCAAGGTTGTCGAGCACATCTTCTCGGCCCTCAATGCCTATGACACGGGCACGGGCCACGGCATCAAGCTGGCGCCAGTGTCGACCGGCGTCATCCGCCGCTGCCGGTTCGTCGAGGACTGGGCCGCAACCAATTCGGAGAATGGCGTCACGATCGACAAGGGCTCCGGCACGATCGATACGATCACCTTCGTTGCGCTTTACTCGGTCAATAACCAAAAGCACGGCGTCTCGCTGCTTTCCGGCGTCAATGTGCGGTTCTTCGAGCCCTATTGCTCTGGCAATGGCGGGGCCGCGTCGAATACCTATGACGGGATCTTCGTTGCAAATTCAGTGACTGATTTTGCCGTCATGGGCGGTCAGTGCGGCGCCTCGGCAGGGTTTTCAAATATCCAGCGCTGGGGGATCAATGTCTCCGGCAGCTCCTGTGATCGTTACCTGCTGATCGGCAATGATTGCCGGAACAACGTGACCGGCGGGCACCAGGATGCCGGCGCGACAACCGGCAAGCAGTGCTTTGGGAACCTGCCGGTTTCTGCATCCGACCGTTTGCGCGTCGGTGGCGTCAACTTTGTTCTTCCGCCGGCTGCAGGCTGGCAGATCGACTCGGATGCCTCGTCCTTCACGGTCGCCAGCGGAGCGGAGGTGACGCTTACAACCGGGTCGGGTGAGCTGACCCTGACCGAAGCCAGCAGCGGCAGCACGGCAAAATATCTGCTTGGCGGCGGATCGGTTGCTTTGCTGGGCCAGACTGTCGGCACGAACTGGGCCACGGGATCATCTCCGTCTTCATCTCAACAGAGCGTGTATTTCACCGGGACGGAGTACCGCATCAAGAATGGCCGAGCCTCGACTATCACGGTCTGGGGCTTCACGGCCAAGACGAGGCCAGCCAATTGATGCGCGGGCTTTTGTCGATCCTTTTTGCGCTTCTGCCGGCCGTCGCACTGGCACATTCCTGGTATCCCCATGAGTGCTGCAGCGACCGTGACTGCTACCCTGTTCCTGCGCCGCAGGTCCGGAGCGTGCAGGGTGGCTGGGTTCTGGCGGATGGCACCTTCATCGCCTGGAGCGAGGCCCGGCCCTCGCCGGATGGCCAGTACCACATCTGCCGGCGCGAAGACGGCAAGGGCGCGCTGATCACCATTCCCGGCAAGCCGCACTGCTTCTGGGCGCCGATGGGCGCCTCCTGATCAATCGAGGTCATCATGATTCCTGAAAGGTTCCGCGGCGCAGCCAAGCGCCTCGATGGCCTCGATATCCCGCGCCTCGGCCAAGCCATCGGCGTGGGCGAAGACGAGATCCGCGCCGTGCTCGAGGTCGAGAGCAGGGGCTCCGGCTTCGACAAGCATGGCCGGCCGGCCATGCTGTTCGAGCCGCATCTGTTCTGGAAAGCGCTGGGCCCGGGCAAGGCGCGCGACCGGGCCGCTGCGGCTGGGCTCGCCTACCCCAAGTGGAAAGCAAGCGCCTATCCGCGCGACAGCTATCCGCGGCTTCTGCAGGCAATGGAGATCGAGGAAACGGCGGCGCTCAAGAGCGCGAGCTGGGGCCTCGGCCAGGTTCTGGGCTCCAATCATCGTATGGCCGGGTTCCCGACCGTGCAGGCCATGGTCGAGGCGTTCTGCGCTGACGAGGAGGCTCATCTTGCCGGCATGATTGCCTTCATCAAGGCAGCTGGCCTCGATGACGAGATCCGCAGGCATGACTGGGCTGCCTTTGCCAAGGGGTATAATGGTCCGGCCTATGCCAAGCACGGCTACCATACCCGCCTTGCCGCTGCTCATGCGAAATGGGCAAAGATCCCGGATCTGCCCTTCGATATCGGCGCAGCGGCCGAGGAAGACGAGCGGGCCGTCGCGCCGGTCGAAACCTTTGCCGACAAGGCCCGCGTGAAGGCGGTCCAGGAGCGCCTGATCGCGCTTGGCTATCACATGGTCGGCAAGCCCGATGGTGTAATGGGCCCGCGCACCGCCGGCGCCATTGCTGCCTTCGAGGCCGAGAACGGTTTTGAGGTCCGGGGCAAAATCGACCAGCAGCTCATTGATCGGCTGGAGACTGCCGAGCCGCATGAGCCCAGCCCGGAACGGCAGGCCGGCACGCCAGCCGATTCCTCAATCCTGAAGCGCGCAAAGGAACTCATCCTCGGTGGCACGGTCGTCGCTGGCGGCACGGCCATTGACCAGGCCGAGAAGACAATCGGCCATGCAGAAGCAGCAGTCGGGTACTGGCAGCGCATCCGCGCCGTGCTTGCCCCATTCCGCGAGATGCTTGGCGAGGCCCTGCCGGTGCTGCTGCTGGCAGGTGGCGCCTGGCTGGCCTGGCGCGGCATCGAGGTCTATCGCGCGCGGCTTGCGGATTACCGGAAGGGCAAGACGCCATGATCATCGGAAAGAAGCTTCGCTCTCTGCAAGGCGGGCGGGTTGCCTTCATGTGTCCGGGCTGCAGGGAATTGCATCAGGTCACAGTGCGGCATGACGGCCAGAATGTCGGGCCGGCATGGGGTTACAACGGCAATCCGGACGCGCCGACCTTTACCCCCTCAGTCAAGGTTGGCGGAAAGCAGATTGTGACCGATCAAAACGGCACATGGACCGGGGAATGGGTGCGCGGGCCCGACGGAGACGCGCTTGACCGATGCTGCCACTCCTTCGTCACGGACGGGCGCATTCAGTTTCTCAGCGACTGCACCCACGCCCTCGCCGGCCAGACCGTCAATCTTCCGGATCTTGAGCCAAGCGCATGATCGGTTTTTTTGCATCTCCGGCTGGCCGCGCGATTGCCCTCGCGATCGGGCTGCTCGCTTCGCACTGGTGGGCTTTCACCAAGGGTGAGAGCTCCGCCGCCAACCGGGCGCTGGTGGCGGATCTGAGGCAGCAGATCGCGCAGAAGGATATCGACCTCAAGGCCGCGCAGCACGTGGCCGATGTATCCGCCAAGGCGGCTGCCGAGAGTGCCAGGATTGCGGCCAGCAATCAGAAGATCATCGAGGAATTCAGGAATGCGGTTGCTGGTCGCAAGGGCAAGGATGGGGCTTGCCGGCTTGGCGCTGACGACATTCGTCGGCTGCAGCGCATCGAGTGACGGGGCGGGCCCGCGTGGCCGGATCCTGCCGGCGACCGGTTCCGTTTTTGCGCCGGCCGCCAGTCAGCCGGATCTGCGGGTTGGCATGGATGCCCGGGAAGCGCTGGCTTCATGCCTTGCCGCGCATGCCACGACGCGGCGGGCCATCCGCACCGCGCGCGAGAATTACGATCATCTTCGCCTTGCGTATGAGGCGCGGCCATGACGAACCGGTCAGCCGAGCCGATTGGCGAAAGGGTGACGCGCGTGGAAGAGCGCTTGAAAGAGCAGATGCGCATGATGACGCAGCTCATGGAGAAAGTTGACCAGATCCTTGATGGGCAGGTCAGCGATCGGCAGCAGCGGCAGACCATGGCCCGCGAGCTGGGCGAGGTCAAAAAGGAAATCGCGGCCATGAAGCCGCATGTCGGCACGGTCGCGCGATCCAAGCTCTGGATCGCGATCACCTCGAAAATCTGGCTGTTTCTGGCCGGTCTGGCGGCGGGCTTTGCTGCCGTCTGGAGCTGGGTCCAGCCGTATCTGAAACTTCCGTTCGGGCGGTGATCCATGCCGGCAGAAACCAACATTGACATCTGGGTCGGCGCCGATCTGGTCGAGGTCGTCCAGTTCAAGGATTCCGGCGGCACGGCCGTGCCGATGGCCGGCGCAACTCTGACTTGGCGCGTGGCGGACTGGCAGGGCGCAACGGTGTTCTCGGCCACCTTGGCTACCGGGGCCTCGATGCCGTCGGCGGCGCAAACCAAAGCGACGGCGGATTTCGGCGGGCTGGACGGCGTGGTCTGCCTGCAGGTGACGCCAGCGCAATCGCGCGACTTCATCGCGGGTAATTATTACGCCCATGAAATCCAGCATGAGGCCTCCGGCGTCGAGCAGGTGCTTGCCTTCGGCCGGGTTCATGTCAGGGGCGGTCTCAACAGCGACGCATGAGGGCGTGATGGCTTTGCAGTTTTCGACGACAGTTCGCAATGCACGGCTCGATGCGTTCGAGACCGCAGTTGGCGCCTCGGCCGTGCTGAAGATCAGAACGGGCGCGGCGCCGGCAAATTGCGCCGCGGCCGATAGCGGTACGGTGCTGGCTACGATTGCCCTTCCTTCGGACTGGATGGCTGCGGCTTCCGGCGGGCAGAAGGCCAAGGCCGGGACCTGGGAAGATACCAGTGCTGATGCCGCCGGCACGGCCGCGCATTTCCGGATCTACGCAGCGGATGGCTCGACCTGCCACGCCCAGGGCAGCGTCACGCTGACAGGCGGTGGCGGGGATATGACCGTCGACAACACGTCTTTCCAGGCCGGCCAGACTTTCACGGTGACCGGCTTCACCCTGACCGAGGGGAATGCCTGATGTCGAACAATTTCGACGGGACTGATCACGCTGGAGCGCCCGTCCCGTTGGCCTCTCATGAGGTTGCGGGGGTTCATCATCCTCTGACTAAGATGGCCTTTGGGCCAGACGGGGCGGCGCAGGTTATCACTGCCGATAATCCGCTGCCTGCTTCGGATGCAGAGGCTGTGGTTCTCCTCGAGACCATTGCGCAGCTGCTCTCGGCCCTCTCGAACAATATCGGCGCCTTGTCGCCTGATGCCGCCGGCCGGTTGAGGGTCGCGGCCGAAACGGTCGCCAACATCGCAACGATCGCGACGGTGACCACGGTGACGACGGTCACCACTCTTTCAAACCAGACCAACATTGGCGGTGTTCCGGCCAACCAGCAGATCGGGATTCTCAATCTGCTTGGCGAGGAACAGCTGCGCCGCAACATCGTGATTTCGTGAGGGTCCCATGCCTGTGGCAAACTACAATCGCAAGATCCTGGACCTCAAGCGCTGGACTGTCATGCCGACGCCAGCCCCTGCAGCCAGCGCAGCTGGCTCGTTCATCATTTCCTCGCAACTTCATCAGCAGCGGCAGCTCTATGTCGTCAGCGCGACGGTGCATTACCTCTACTACCCGTTCGAGGATGGCTTCATTCAGATCCCCTCGGGGGCGCTTGCAGGCACCTTCGGTGCCGGCGCCTGCGGCACTGCTTCGGCAATCGGGCCGAGCGGCACAGCCTCCGGCGGTGCGGCAAGCCAGATCAATACGACACTCACTCTGGCCCGCTCGCTTGCGGGGTATCAGATCGAGATTACGGCCGGGCCGGGAGCCGGCGACATCCGCACGATCGCTTACAACACTGTGGGGTCGAACGGACAAATCGTCGTCACGGCGCCGTTCTCTGCGACCCCGACTGGCTCGACTACCTTCCGCCTGATTACGCCGCGCTACTACGTCCTCTGCCCGGGCACGCTCGCTTCTGGCTCGTTCAAGGTCTACGACTTTGCCCTTAACACCTGGACGACGCTTTCAATCACCGGGATCCCGGCGACATGGGGCACGGACGGCAAGCTTGTCGCCACACCAAGCTTCGGCGATGATGGCGACGATGTGAACTTTGCAACCGGAACCGCTACCAGCGGCAGCTCCACGACCCTCGTCAATAACGCAAAAGCGTGGGCGACCAACCAATGGGCGAACTATCAGGTCCACATTGTTTCGGGAACCGGGGCCGGGCAGGTCCGGACCATTGCCTCAAATACCGGGACGACGCTGACCGTCTCCGCCGCATGGGCCACAACGCCCGATGCCAGCTCGGTCTACCACATCGAGGGCAATGACGATTTCCTTTATCTCATGGGGAACAACGCGGTCACGCTTTACCGCTACTCAATCTCGGGAAACTCCTGGACCACTCTCTCGCCAAGTGCCGCGCGTGCCGCTGCTCCGGGCGCTGGTATGTCGGGGCACTGGGTCTTTAGCGTGACGGAAGACAGCCGCTGGGCCGGCGAAAGCGCGATCATCAACGGGCGCCGGATCTATTCGTTCCGAGGTGGCGCGGTGGCGGCCAATCCGCTGGACTATTACGACATTGCCGCAAACACCTGGGTCTCTGGGGTTGCCTATGCGCCAGCGACCGAGACGTTCACGACCGGGTCGAAGTATGTCTATTCTGGCGATTACCTCTACATGCACAAAGATGCTACGGGCCGATGGTTTCGATATAGCTTCGCCCAGCAGAGCATGGTTGGGCTGGGAACCAACGTTTACCCCGGTGGCGCAGCGATCGTGGGGAATACCTCTTTCGATGTTGTCGAGCCAGACTCGGGCATTCGCTTTTTGCACATGCTCCTTAACACAAGCGCAGTGCATATGCGGTGCATGATTATCTGACAATCCGATGATTTCCCACCTCCTGGCTGCAAGGGTTCTTTCCGGCCCGCTGACGATCGCCGGTGTCGTTCTGGCCCAGCTGGACGGCGCAGACCTTGCAGCGACGGGCGTTCTCGTTGCGCTCCCAATCGAAGCGCAGGCATCTATCGATCTTGCCGGCGCCTCGATCTCAGCTGCCGGTGCGCTTGCCGTTTCCGCAGAGTTCGCCCGCGCACTCGATGGCGCCGGCGTTTCATCGGCGGGAAGCGTGCGGGTTGCCGGACAAGCCGCCATTGCCCTCGAGGGTGGCGCCGTTTCTGCAGCTGGCGCGCTGTCAATAAAGGGCATCGCACTGGCCTCGCTGGGCGGTGCAAGCCTCGTGGCTTTCAGTCGAATCACGACCTTGGAAATGAAGGCATTCTTTGCCGACCAGGTCGGGGCGCGCTCCGGTGTGGTGCCCTATGCAGTATCAGTGGAATTCGGCATGGCTGGCGGCGTTCTTTCGTCTCGCGCCTTGCGGCCGGCGGTATCCGATCCCAAAGCGGCCGAGCTGCCAAGCCGACCCGGCAAAACGGTTTCGACAGCCACAGGCCCCCGGTCGAGGATTATCGCTCTTTCCTAGATCCGGCTTGCCGGATGA